>JADLAB010000075.1 GCA_020848455.1 Polyangiaceae bacterium | reverse complement strand
TCGCGACCTCCGGCGGCACGGCCCCGAGCACGACGACGCCCACCCAGACCGCCGCCGCGACCACGGCGAAGCCGACCGTGCCCCCACCCGCGACGGCCACGGCGCCTGCGACCGCGCCAGAGCCGGCGAAGCCGAGCGCGAGCGCCGTCACGAGCGCGAGCGCAGGGACCACCGCCTCCGCGAGCGCCAAGCCGGTCGCGAGCGCCGAGCCCCCCCGGCCCACCGCCGAGCCGGTGCCGACGGGACCGGCTCCGGTGCCGACGCAGACCAAGCCGCCGCCGAAGGGCACGGGCGGCATCGTGCGCCAAGTGCCGTTCTGAGAGGTCGCTCGCGACGGAGCGCACGCCTCTTCGTCCCTCTTCGTCGCCACACTTTGCAGCGCGTGCCTCGACGGGATATGCATGCCCCCGGAGTCGGCGCGACCCGCGACCTGGGGCCGACGCGGACGGGGTATCGAGGCACATGCACATCCGCACCTCTCTTCTTGGCGTACTGGTTTCGGGGCTCCTGCCGTGCGCCGCGGGCGCCTGGGCGATCGGCCTGCTCGCGCCACCGAGCGCGTCGGCGCAGCAGCCCGATCTCACCGAGCTCGCCCGGCAGAAGTTCATCGAGGGCGTGAACGCCTTCGACGCGAAGCGTTTCGAGGAGGCGCGGACGCTGTTCCTGCAGGCCTACGCCCTCAAGCGCCATCCGGTCACGCTGCTGAACCTCGCGCAGGCCGAGATCCGCGCCGGCTACAACGTCGACGGCGGCAACCACATGCAGCAGTTCCTGCGCGAGTACCCCGAGGCGACGAACGATCAGCGCGCGACGGCCAAGACGTACATCGCCGAGGCGCAGAAGAAGGCCGCGTACATCATCGTCATCGTCGACCTCGACGGCTCCGAGGTCACCATCGACGGCACGGTGGTGGGGCGCTCGCCCCTGCTCGACCCGTACTTCGTCGAGCCCGGCATGCACGAGGTCGCCGCCGCGGGCGGAGGCACGCGCGGCACTGCCAAGGCCGACGCGAAGAAGGGGACGGCGACGGCCGTCTCGGTGACGGTGCGCGGCGGCGCCCCGGCGCCGATCCCCGCTCCGCTGCCGACTCCGGTGCCCACGCCCGCGCCCACCGGGCCCGGGCCCGCGCCGGCGCCCACGCCCGTCCCGACCTACGTTCCGCCCGCTCCGACTCCTTTCCCCGATCCCGGCACCGGCTACACCCCCGGCCCGTACGTGCCGCCCGACAGCGGTGGCACCGGCCGCATGGGCTTCGGCGAGTGGTACACGCAGAAGCCGGGCGCCTGGGCCCTGACGGGCGTGACGGGGCTCGGGCTCGTCGGCACCATCGCGTTCGGCGCGCTCGCGGGCAAGGCCAGCAGCGCCTCGAACGATGTCACCGATCAGATCCTGGCCGAGGTGAACCGCACGCACAACCTGCCGGCGAGCTACTACGACCAGGCGACCGGGCAGCCACAGCCCTGCGGCGACATCGACGACCCCGCGACCGCGTTCGGGTACTACGCCGACGCTTGCGACAAGCTGCGCAGCAACATCGACGCCTACCACGTCGACATGGCGCTGCTCGGCACCAGCATCGCGGTGATGGTCGCGGCCGCGGCCGGGACCGTCATCTACTACTTCGTCGACTCGACCCCGAGCGACTCGCCGCCGCCCGCGACCTTCGGCATCGTCCCGGTCCTGTCGCCGACCGAGCGCGGGCTCGGCGTCGTCGGTTCGTTCTGAGCGGCGCGCAGCCGATCGCGCAGCGTCGAGCGCGGCACGCCCGAGCGACGTGAGGCGGCGCTCACGTTCCCGGCCGTGTCGGCCACGAGCGCCACCGCCTCGGCGACGCTGAGCAGGCGGCGCGGGCCGGCCGGTGTGCCGAGCCGCGTGCGCGCCCGCGCCTCGAGCGCCGCCTCCACCGCTCCGCGCGTGATCTCGTTGCCCGGCTCGAGCAGCGCCGCCTGCACGAGCACGTTGCGCAGCTCGCGGACGTTGCCGGGCCAGGGCTGGCGCGCGAGCAGCTCCACGACCCCCACTCCGAGGCTCGCGACCCCGAGCTCCGCGTGGCGGACGAGGTGCCGCGCCAGCGGCGCGATGTCCTCCGGGCGCTCGCGCAGCGGCGGCACGCAGACGATGCAGCTCGCGAGCCGCTCGTAGAGGTCGGCCCGGAAGTGACCCGCCGCGACGCGCTCCTCGAGCGGCTCGCAGGTCGCCGTCACGATGCGCACGTCGAAGGACTCGCTCTTGTCGGACCCGAGCGGCACCACGCACTCCTCCTCCACCACCCGCAGCAGCTTGGCCTGCAGCGCCGGGGGTAGCGAGCCGAGCTCGTCGAGGAACAGCGTGCCGCCGTGGGCGCGGCGAAACGCGCCGAGCCGGTCCGCGTCGGCCCCCGTGAAGGCTCCGCGGCGGTGCCCGAACAGCTCGCTCTCCGCCAGCCCCGGCGCGAGCGAGGCGGCGTTCAGCGCGACGAAGGGCGCCTTGGCGCGCGGGCTGCAGAGGTGCAGCGCGCGCGCCACGAGCTCCTTGCCGCTGCCGCTCTCGCCGCGGATGAGCGCGGGGATGCGCAGCGGCGCGCAGCGGCGCACGAGCGCGCCGAGACTGCCGAGCGCGGCCGAGGCGCCGACCATGCCCGGCAGAAGCTCCGCGGCGCGCGGTGTGTCCGGCTGCAGTGCGATGGTGGTGCGCCCCACCGTGAAGGTCGCATCGAGCGGCAGGCGCGCGCGCGCCACCCTGGCTCCGCCCACGTAGACGCCGTTGCGCGACTCCAGATCGAGCACCTCGAGTGCCGCCCCGTGGTGCTCGATGCGACAGTGGCGGCGGCTCACGGCCGTGTCGGCCAGGCGGAGATCCACCGACGGGCGCGAGCCCACCACCCAGGCCTCCCCGGGCCGCAGCAGCCGGGGCTCGAGCCGCCGCTCGACACAGCCGTCGCGTCGGGTCGTGAGGTCGGCGCGCACGGCCGCCTCGAAGCCGTGGCTGGGGGTGAGCTCCGCGGTCGCATCGGGGTGTGGAATGAGCCGTGGGGGAATCGTCATGGGGGCCTCCTCGCCTGCGCTCTTCCCTGTCGGCGCGCCGCGGGCGCCAGTTGCGCGCCACGAGGCGGTCGCGGGCCTGGCCCTCTGCGCAGTGCGCGCCCACGGTCGCTGCATGCGTGGCACCACCCCTGGCTCGACGCAGGATCCGGGGGCCTCGCCGCCCCCGGCTCGGGGCCCTGCGTTGTCGGTTGCGCCAACCGCCATTCCGCTCTACGTGTTCGCGCACTGCGCGGAGGGCCAGGCCCGAGCCGCAGCCGGACCCCGCCCCATGTCACGCCGACCGTGCATCGCTCTCGGAGCCCTCGTGGCCAGCCTCGCCTGGGCCGGTCCGCTCGGGGCGGGTGAGCCCGAGCCTGGCGACGCGCCGGCACCCACGGCTGCCCCTGCCCCGCCCAGCACCGACAAGCCCCCGCCCGCGAAGCCGAAGGCCGCCCCGGCGGATCCTGCCCCTGGCCGTGAGGCCGCCACGCACGAAGAGGCGCCCGCTGAGGCGGTGATCGATCCCGACGAGGGCATCCCGCGTCCGGCCGCCGAGGATCTCCTGAGCGGGCACGTCCTCATCGACGTCGGCGCCGGCGTGGTGGCGCCCTCTTCGGACCTCCTGCCCGACCTCGACGGCGTCGGACACCCGAAGGTCGGCGCCGGCGCGGGCCTGCGCCTCGGCGTCGGGGTCGCGCGCTCCGTGTCGCTCGATCTGCTCGGTGGCTTCGCGTGGCTCGGTGGCGGCGATCTGTGCGAGGACTGCCGTTCCTACGCCTTCGACGCGGGTCTAGGGGTCACCTACCACGTCGTGCAGGGCATCGCCTTCGACCCGTGGATCGGCTACGCCGCCGGCTACCGCCACCTGCTGCTCACCCTGCCCGACTCGACCGAGCGCTACCACGCGCTCGACTTCGCGCGGCTGGGGGTCGGTGCCGACTTCTACCCCGCACCGACCGTGGGCCTCGGGCCGTTCATCGAGACCGACATCGGGGTGCGCACCGGCGCCGACGCGTCGGTGTACGCCCTGTTCTCCGCGGGTGTGCGCGTCGCCTTCGACCCGATGCGCGCTGGGCTGTCGCTCGCCCCCGGCGGGACCGGCGGGACCGGCGCGACCGCCGCGCGCTGAGCGCCCGGCGTCACGTGCCCCGCCCACGCGCAGGGCACCGCGGAGCACCGAGGGCCGGCCCCGGCACGGCCGCGGGCAGGCCCGCCCGCGGTCGTGAACCGTGTCCGACGTGCGCCGACGCCCCGGCTCAGCCCTCGGGCTCGAACCGTGTCCGCCGTGGGCCCAAGGCCCGGCTCAGCCCTCGGGCTTGATCGCCATGCCGAGCGACTGGCGCAGGTACGCGTAGGAATCGCTCGCGACCCAGGTCATGAGCTCGCGGATGCGCTCCTGCGGCGTGAGGTCACCGGGCAGCGCCGGCTGCGCCTCGATCACGCGTCGCGCAACCTCGAGGTCCCCACACAGCAACAGGCCCGCGCGTGCCGCCGTCGTCTCGACGCACTGGGTCCAGCGCTTGAGGTTGCTCCGGGCGCCGGCGTCGAGGAACTTCTTGACGGCGGCGCGCAGGTGCTCGCGCTGGATCGGCTGCACGTGCTTGATGAGCTGCTGCGCCGTGGCGCGCACGTGGGCCGCGATCTCCGCCGGGGCCGGCGTCTCCGGCACGGCGATCTGCAGCGCCGCGAACAGCAGGATCTGCAGCTCCGTCACCGTCGGGAACAGGTTCTTGATGTAGTGCTCCGCACGGTACATCGCGAGGTGCCGCCCGACGAAGAAGGCGCGCTCGAGCGGCGAGATGCCGGTGAGCACGCCCGACGCGGCGACGGTCGCCGGCGGGCTCGCCGCCACGGCCGCGAGGCCGCCCGGAATGTCGCCGCGCGTGAAGAGCTGCGGGGGCTGGATGCCGAGCACCTCCGCCGCCCACCAGAACGTGCGCGCGAACGTCTGCGTCGAGGACGCCGGATCCTGCCGGTACTGATCCGGCAGCACCGGGAGCTGCTTTTTCGCCGTGAGATCCTCGATCTTCGCCTTGAGCGCCGCCCAGGCGATCTGCTCGAAGATCTTGCCGATGTACATGTCCTCGTCCTCGTGGAAGAGGTGCTCGTACCAGAGGTCGGGCGTGAGCCTGCCCGTCGGCTTCGGCATGTCCTCGGGCTTCCAGTCGTCGTAGAAGCGCTGCTCCTCCTCGTTGGCCTTGCCGAGGAACGCGAGCACGGACGCGCAGCACCACGCCGGGTCGTAGGCCTGCTGCTGCAGGTACACGGCGTAGAGCGCGCGGTACGCGTCGGCATTCGTCGGGTCGATCTTCAAGAGCTGCCGGTACCCGGCCTGGGCCTCGTCGAACTTGCCCTGTTGCTCGGCGAGCTCGGCGAGGATCACGTGCACCTGCTGATCCTCGGGGTTCAGCGTCGAGGCCATCCGGAAGGCCTCGCTCGCGTGCGCCTTGTCGCCGATGCGGTCGCGGTAGATGAGCCCGAGCGAGTGCCAGAGCTTGAACTCGAGCTCGTTGTTCCCGCGCCCGCCCACGCGGTGGATCATCTTGCGGTAGGCGCGCTCGAGCTTGTTCCAGTCCTTGAGCTGCGTGAAGATCTTGTCGATGCGCTGGAACGCGTCGAGGTAGGTCGGGTTGAGGTCGAGCGCCTCGCTGAAGAGCTCGGCCGCCTGGTACGGATCCTCGAGCTTGTCGCGGTAGACCTGCGCCATCGTGAACAGGTAGCGCGCCCGGCGTTCCGGAACGGCGTCGCCCTCCGCGATGCGCTGGATGGTCTGGACGACTTTGTCCCAGGTCTTGGTCTTCTGGTAGAGCACCAGCATCTTGTGCAGCAGCTGGTGGTCGTCGGGGCGCAGCTCGGCCGCCTGCTCGAAGCAGACAATCGCCTGGATCGGGTCGCCGACCTTGTCTTGCCAGATGTCGGCGAGGTCGTTCAGCAGCGCGTAGCGCTCGTCGCCGTCGATGACGTTGTCGAGGATCTGCCGGCGGTAGCCGCACGCCTGTGCCCAGTCGTTCAAGCCCTCGTAGACCTTGACCAGCGCCTCGAGCGTCGGGCGGTGGGTCGGGACGAGCTGCAGGCCCTTCTCGAAGTTGTTGATGGCCTGCTTGACCTGGCCCTGCTCGCGCTTGACGCACCCGAGACGGTAGTACACCTCGGCGCGTTGCTCGTGGTCGTCGTCCCCGAGCGACGTGAGCACCTTCTGGTAGTTGGTGAGCGCGCCGGCCCAGTCGCCGAGCGCGAAGTTCACCTCGGCGAGGCCGCGGATCGCCTCCTGGTTCGTGAGGTCGAGCTTGTGCGCCGCCTGGTACGCCCGCAGCGCCGGCTCGCTCTTGCCGAGCGAGGCCAGCACCTTGCCTTGCAGCATGTAGAGCTCGAGCTGCTCGTCGCGCTCGCGCTTGCCGGCCTTGCGCACCAGCATGTCGGCCAGGGGCTCGGCCTCCTGCCAGCGGCTGCGCGCCACGTACTCCTTGAGCAGCGGCAGCGCCGCCTCCTCGTTGTCCGGGTCGCTCTGCTGCGCGAGCTCGAAGGACTCGACCGCCTGGTCGGGCATGTCGAGCATGTCGCGGCGCAGGCGGCCGAGCTCCACGAGGAGCTTGGCGCGGGCGCGCGGCGCCTCGGTGTAGCTCTGCTCGGCCTCGAGGTAGCGTGCGGCGAGCGGCCAGTCGCCCTCGTCGATGGCGATGGCTCGCAGCGCCGCGAGGGTGAGCAGGTGCTTGGGATCGAGATCGAGCGCCTGCTCGTAGCGCTCCCGCGCCTGGACGCGGTCGTTGAGCTTCTCGTCGAGCTGCTTGCCGATGCGGTAGAACGCCTCCACGCGCTGGGCGCCCACGTCCGTCAGCTCGGCGACGCGCCCCATGTAGTGGATGGCGTTGGACGGGTCGTCCATCCGCTCGTAGAGCTTGGATAGCGCCTCGAGTGCGGGGACGTGGTTCGGGTCGATGTCGACGATGTTGAGGTAGGCGTCGAGCGCCCGCTCCTGATCCTGGAGCTGCGTCGCCTGCACGTCCGCGATGAGCCACAGGAGCTCGATCTTCTTGGCGCGGTCGTCGGTGGCGTTGATGTGCCGCTCGTAGCAGCCGATGAGGTCGCGCCACTGGCGCAGGCGCTGGTAGCAGCGCGCCAGGGCCTCGTAGGCGCCGATGTGCGTGGTGTCGATCTCGACCACCTGCTCGAGGCGCACCGCGGCGAGGTCGGGCTTGAGGAACTGCTCCTCCTGCAGGCGGGCAATCTGCATCAACACGTCGATGCGCTCGCGCTCCGTCGCGGCCACGTCGAGGTGCATGTCGAGCACCTCGAGCAGCTCGCGCCAGCGCTGCATCGCACCGTACACGCGCTCGAGGCCGCGCATCGCGAGCAGGCTCGAGGCGTCGACGTCCAGCACCTCGCGGTACACCTCGACGGCGCGCTCGGCGTCGCCGATGGTCGTCTCGAGCAGGCCCGCCTGCCGCAGCTTCACCGAGGCGATCTGCTCGGGGTCCTTGAGCGCCTTCGACTTCCGCCCCAGGATGTCGACGAGCTCGGGGATCTGGTTCTTCTGCTCGTAGATGCGCTCGAGCGCGTCGAGGGCCGGCAGGTGCGTGCCGATGGCCTCGAGCGCCTGCTTGTAGCGCGTGATGGCGCCCTCGAGGTCGTTCAGGTGCCGCTCGTAGACCTCGGCGAGCTCCGACTGGATGACCGCGCGGTCGCTGTCGAGGGCCGCGACGGCCAGGGCCTGGGTGAGCTGCTGCCCCTGCTCCTGCCAGCGCGCGTTCTTCTTCAAGAAGCTCGCCATCTGGAGCTTGGCCGCGACGTTCGTCGGGTCGAGCGCGATGACCTTCTGGTAGAAGGGCTGCGCGTAGTCGGGCCGCCCGAGGTCTTCGCCGTACCACTTGGCCAGGTGCAGGCAGAGCGTGATCTGCTGCAGCGGCTCCTTCTCGGCCTCGAGCCAGCCCTGCACGATCTGCACGAGCTGGGCCCAGCGCTTGGTCGCGTGGGCCATCTTCTCGAGGTAGGCGGTCGTCTCCTTGTCGCTCCAGTCGAGCTCGAAGGCCGTGAGCAGGGCCTCGTAGGCCTGCTCCTGATCGCTCACCTGCTCGTCGCAGACGCGCGCCACCTTGCGCAGCAGCAGGGTGCGCTGCGGGATGATCTGGGCCGCGTCCTCGCGCTCCGTGTACATCTCGAAGCGCGCCATGTACATCTCGACGAGCTGCTCGCTGCGGCCGGCTGCCGCATGCAGCTTCTCGAGCTGCTTGAACGCGTCGTCGTGGTTCGCGTCGATCGCGAGCACGGCCTCGAGCGCCGGCGTGGCGCCGTCCTCGTGGGCGATCTGGTGCGCCCACATGTCGGCCACCTCGAGGTACTCGCGGATCTTCTCCGCCGAGTCCTCGTAGGCCCGGGCGCGCATCATCTTGACCTCGACGACCTCCTCCCAGCGACTCTCGTTGCGCAGCAGGTGCTCGAGCGCCACCATGGCTGCGAAGTCGCGCGGGTCGACCGCCAGGAGCTTGCGCCATGCGTCGATCGCGTCGACGGCCTGGTCCGGCACCTGCTGGTAGATGGTGCCGAGCTCGCGGTAGAGCGCGATGAGGTTCTCGGCCGGGAGCGTCGACCCCGCGCGGTCCACGGTCTGGTGGAGCGCGAAGCACAGGTCCTGGGTGCTCTGGCGCCGCCGCCAGATGTCCGCGATGGCGTACAGGGCGTCGACGTTCGCGTAGTCGATGTCGAGCACGCGGTTGTAGTCGTCGAGGGCCGCATCGTCGCGCCCGAGCTGCTGGGAGACCAGCCTCGCGCGCCGCAGCAGCACGGCGACCTGCTCGCTGTCCTCCATGGGCAGGCCCATGTGGCGCTCGAGGACCTCGGTGAGCTCGGTCCATGCCTGGGTGCGCTCGTAGAGGTCGCCGAGGGCCGTGAGCGCCTCGCCGTCCTCGCCGCGGAGATCGAGCACGCGCTTCCACGTGTCGATCGAGCGCGGCAGGTCGCCGAGGTGATCGGAGAGCAGCCTGCCCATCTTCGCGGCGATGTCGCCGCGCTCGGCGTCGCTGACGGTCGAGCTCTCGAGCTGGCGCTCGTAGACGCCGAGCAGCTCCGGCCACGCCTGCTTGTGCGTGTAGAGTCGCTCCAGCACCTGCTGGGCCTGCTCGTTGGCGGGCTCGAGCTGGTCGAAGATCTTGCGGTAGGCGCGGATCGCGTCGTCGTACTGGGCGAGGCGCTGCTCGTACACGTCGCCGAGGCGCGTGTAGAACTCCACCAGCTGGAAGGTGTCCTCGGTCGTCTGGACGCGCTGCTCGAGGATGCCGGCGAGCTCCGCCGCTTGCTCGAGCGAGCTGTAGATGCGGTCGAGGTTCTCGAGGCAGTCGTTCTCGAGCGGGATCACGCCGAGCACGTAGCGGTAGGTCTCCTCCGCCTTGGTGACGTCGGCGAGCTCCTCCTCGAACACGCGCGCCAGGCGCTTGCCGATCATGCGCTGCAGCTCTTTGTCCTCCTGGCTGCCGAGGATGTCGGCGTAGCAGTTGGCGACCTGCTCCCAGCCGCCGTCGCACATGCCGCCGAGCCGCTCCACCTCTTCCAGGCAGCGCTCGTCCGTCGGGTAGTCCTTGAGCCCGCGCACGAACGCGCCGAGCGCGAGATCGGGCGCGATGAGCTTCTCCTCGTAGAGCTCCGCGAGCTTGTAGTAGTGCGCCAGGCGCTCCTCGCGCGTCTCGCGATACGCGAGCGTCGCCTCGAAGATGCGCCCCAGGCTCTCGAAGTTGCTCTGGCTCTCGTAGTGCGGCTCGAGAATCTCGGCGACGCGCGTGGGCTGCACGCCGGACGCGAACAGCCCCTCGAGGGCCGCGAGCGCGTCCGCGTGCTCGGGCATCTCGCGGAGCACCTCGCCGTAGGCCTGGATGGCCGCGTCGATGTCGTTGAGGCGCGTCTGACGGACGAGGGCGAGGCGGAAGCGGAACTGCAGGGCCTCGTCGGCCGAGGCCGCGAGCTCGGCCTCGCGCAGCAGGATCTGCGCGAGCTCGGCCCAGCGCTCGGTGTGACCGTACAGGCGGTCGAGCGACGCGATGGCCGTCGCGTTCTCGGGCTCGATCTCGAGCACGCGCTGGAAGCGCTGGATGGCCTGATCGAAGTTCTCGATCTGCTCTTCGTAGATGCGCGCCACGCGCAGGCCGAGCTCGGCGAAGCGCTGCGGATCCTCGGCGAGCTTGCCGAGCTCCGCGTCGTAGAGCTCCGCGAGCTCGAGCCAGCGCGACACCATCCCGGCCAGCCGTTCGAACTGCGCCAGCGACTGCTCGTTCGTGATGTCGCACTGCACCGCGCGCGCGTAGGTGTCGAACGCCCGCTGCGGGTCGTTGAGCATCTCCTCGTAGAGCCGGGCCACGCGGTGCAGGAGCTCGACCCGCTGGAAGACGTCCTCCTGGTGCTTGACCTGGACCTCGAGCACGCGGATGAGCTTCGCCCACTCACCCGCCGCGTCGTAGATGGGCTCGAGCACGAGCGCCGCGCCGACCGGGTCGCGCGTCGTCTCGGTGAGCGCCTCGAGCGCGCCGAGCGTGGGCGCGTGATCGGGCTGCTGCTGCAACAGGTCGCGGTAGAGCTCGATGGCCCGCGCCACGTCGTCGAGGCGCTTGTCGTAGAGCTCGGCGATTCGGTACTGGTAGCTGATCGACTCGGCCGGGTCGCCGGCGAGGTCCGCCTCGCGCTGCAGCACGGTGAGCAGCTCGCTCCAGTCCTCGGCCTGCTGGTAGAGGACGTCGAGGCGCCCGAGCGCCTCGAGGTCGTCGGGGTCGATCTCGAGGACGCGCTGGTAGGTGTCGATGGCGTTGCGCACGTCGCCGAGCTCGCGCTCGTGCACGGCGCCGGCCTGGTAGTAGATGCGCTTGCGCTCGTCGGGGTCGAGCACGAGCTCGACCTTCTGGTTGTAGGCGCCGAGCAGATCCGCCCAGCGCGCCATCCCGACGTAGAGCTTGATGAGCGCGTCGAGGGCGCGCACGTCCTCGGCGTCGATCTCGAGCACCTTGCGGAAGACCGCGACGGCGTTCTCCTTGCGCTCGAGGATCTCCTCCTCGATCTGCGCCGCCTGCATCAGGGCCGTCTTCTGAGCGTCCAGATCCGTGAGCAGCTCGGCGCGGCGCTGCAGGATCGCCGACAGCTCCTCGAAGCGGTCGGCACCGCGGAAGATGCGCTCGAGCGCCTCGGCCGCCTCGAGGCGCTGGCTGTCGAGCTCGAGAATGGTGCGGTAGAGCTCGATGGCGCTGTCGACCGACTGGAGCTCGTTCTCGTAGACGCTCGCCGCGGTCGTGTAGAGGCTGATCGCCAGCTCGGTGTCCTGCTGCTTGGCCGCGAGCGTGCGGTACACGCGCGCGAGGTCGGCGAAGCGCTCGGTGGCGCGCGCCAGGCGCTCGAGCCCCTGCTGCGTGTCGGTGCTCGAGGCGTCGACCTCGAGCGCCCGCGCGAAGGTGTCGAAGCCGGCGTTGAGGTCGCCCGCGGCGTCCTCGTGCAAGGCCGCCATCTCGTGCAGGAGCTCCACCTTGCGCGACGGATCGTCGCTCGTGCGGACCTGCACCTCGTAGACGCCGAGCAGCTTCTGGTAGTCGGAGCTCGCGCGGTAGAGCGGGCCGAGGATGTCGGCGATCTCGACCTCGTGCTCGGGCAGCTTGCCGAGCCGCTCGAGGGCCGCGAGCGCCGCCGGGTTCTGCGGCTGCCGCTCCAGCACCTGGCGGTAGGTCTCGATGGACGCGGGTCGCAGGTCGAGCTCCGTCTCCTGCAACGCCGCGAGGCGCAGCATGAGCCCGATCTCGGCCTCCTCGGTCTCGGCGAGGCGCAGCTGCGCCTCCAGGTTCTCACCGAGCTCCTGGAACATCTTCTGGCGGCTGTAGAGGCCGTCGAGCGCACGCAGCGCCAGGAGGCTCGTGTCGTCGGACGCGAGCACCTCGCGGTAGGCCGCGATCGCCTCCTCCGGCTTCTGGAGCTTGTCCTCGTACACGCTCGCCATGCTGGCGTAGAGCGCCTCGCGGGCCTGCATGTCGCCCTCGAGGTCGATGCGCCGGCGGATGACGCCGATGAGGTCGCTCCAGCGCTCGTTCTTGCCGAAGAGGCCCTCCATCGCGTCGAGCGCCTCGGCGTCCGCCGGGTCGATCTCGAGCACGCGCCCGTAGCTCTTGGCCCCGGCGTCGACCTCGCCCAGCTGCTGCTGGATGGCGGCGAGCCGCATCCAGTACTCGCGCGCCAGGGTCTGGTCCGCGAGCCCCTCGGCGATGCGGCTGAACACCTCCGCGAGGCGCGCGTGATCGTTCGCCTGCTCGGCGAACATCTCGAGCTCCTTGCGCACCTGGGGGTTGTCGGGCGCGTCCGCGAGCGCGCGGCTCTCGGCGTCGAAGGCGCGCTTGAGGTCGCTGAGCTGCTCGGCGGCGGTGAGCGCGATCTTGCGCAAGAGCGCGACGCGCGGCTCCACCTCCTGCTCGGCGGTGACGAGGATCTCGAGCACGCCGATGAGCTTCTCCCACTCCTCGCGCCCCTCGTAGACCTCGCTCAGGATGCGCGCGATCTCGGGCGCGAGCTCGGGCTGATGGAGCAGGCCTTCGAGCGCCACGCGCCCGCCGTCGTTCAGCGGGTCGAGCAGCAGGATCTCGCGGTAGTTCTCGAGCGCACCGGCCGGGTCCTGGAGGTGCTTCTCGAGCGTCTGGCCGAGGCGGTACTTGAGGTCGATGACCGTCGGCTCGTCGAGGTCCGTCTCGAGGCGACGGCGCAGCACGTCGGCGTAGGGCTGCCAGTCCTGTTGCGCCAGGTAGAGCCGATCGAGGGCCGCGAGTGCCTGGGCGTCGGCCGCCTCGGCATCGAGCACCTGCCAGTAGGTCTTGATCGCCGCCAGGGAGTCGCCCTGTTCGGTCTCCTGCAGCGCGGCGATGGCGTAGAGCACGCGCCGCAGCTGCTCCGGCTCCGTGGCGAGCTCGCGCTGCTTCTCGTAGACCTCGAGCAGCTCACCGAAGCGCTTGGTCTCGCGGTACAGGCGCTCGAGCGCGCCGAGCGCATCGCCGTTCTCGGGGTCGAGCTCGTAGACGGCCCGGTACTGCTCGAGGGCCTGGTCGACCTCTTTCTGCTCGTCGAGCAGGACGCGCCCGAGCCGCAGACGCAACGCACCCTCGGCTGCCGGATCGGCGAGGCTGGCGAGCGCCTCCCGGTAGGCCTTCACCGCTGCGTCCCAGCTGTGCGTGGCGCGCGCGACCCGCTCCACCTCGGTCGCGCACTCCTCGTCACCGGGGGCGATCGCGAGCGCCGCCAGATAGCGCTCGAGCGCGAGGTCCAGGCGCTTCAGCTTGCTCTCGTAGAGCGCCGCGACCTCGCGCAGCAGGCCCAGCTGCTCTTCGGGGTCGGTCGAGTGCTTGAGCTTCACCTCGATCGAGCTCGCCAGACCCTTGGCGTTGCCGGCGGCCTGGTAGATCGGGATCAGGGCCTCGGCCGCACCGAGGTGATTCTCGTCGATGGACAGAATCTTCTCGTAGGCGCGCGCGGCCCGGTCGACCTTCTCCTTCTTGTGCTCCCAGAGCTCCGCGCACTTGAGCAAGAGGCCGATCTTCACCTCGGGCTCGGTCTCGCGCGTCTCTTGCGACTCGAGGACGCGGATGAACTCGTCCCACTTGCCGCTCTCCTCGTAGAGCACCTCGAGGTCGTCCCAGCGCTTGAGCGCCAGGTACTTCTTCTTGAGGTTCTCCTGGGCGCGCCGGTCCCCGGGGCTGAGCTCCAGCACCTGGCGCCAGGCCTCGGCCGCGAGCTCGTCGTTGTTGATGCGCTCGCCGTAGATCTGACCGAGCTTCTCGAGGATCTTGAGTCGCTCGGCGGTGTCGCTGGTGGACTCGGCCTGCGCGCTCAGCACCTCGGCGAGCTTGTCGAACTCGCGCGAGCGCTCGTAGAAGCCGGCGAGCGCGTTGAGCGCGTCGGGATTCTGGGGGTCCTGTTCGCGGACCATCTGCCACAGGTCGATGCAGATCTGCGGCTTCTTGACCTGCTGCGTCGCGAGCTGTGCGATCTCGATGTAGCGCGCGAGCCGGAGGTCCTGATCGGGCTGCAGATCCGCCTCGCCGCGGAGCAGCTCGATGAGGTGCTCCCAGTCGCGGCGCTTCTCGTAGTAGCCGCGCAGGAACTCGATGGCCTCCGGGTGGCCGCGGTCGATCGTGAGGATCGACTCGAAGCACTTCGCCGCCTCGGCGGCGTTCGAGAACTTCTGGTAGACGTCGGCCGCCTGGGAGAAATAGAGGACCTTCTCGTTCTCGTCCGTGACCGTCTGCGCGAGCTCGACGAGCGTCTTGACGTACTCGTGGTTCTTGCGAGCGTTCTTGTACTTCTCGGCGTCCGCGATGAGGCGGGCGACCTTGTCGGGGTCCGCCGCGGCGGGCTCCGCCGGCTTCGCCGTGCTCGTCACGGCGGGCGTCGACACCGGCGCCGACACCGGCGCCGACACCGGTGCTGGGGGCTCGGGGGCGGCCTCGGCCACCTCCACGTCGTCGCTGCCCAGATCCACCGCCACGTCCTCGTCGGCGGCCTCCGCCGCGGGCGGCGCGCTCGTCACGGCCTTGGCCTCGATCCGCGCGGCGGGCGCGGCCGACGGTCGCGCCGCCGCCGCGAGCTTCTCGCCGATCTGCTTCTCGAAGGCAGCGATGTCCGGGTGCGCGGGCGCGAGCGCGGCCAGGCGCTGGAACCACTGCTTGGCCCGCATGAGGTCCCCGACCTGGTGCCAGCACAGGCGCCCGGCCTGCGACAAGATGAAGGGCGTCGCCTTGTCGCTGTCGCCGAGGCGCGTGGCGATGCCGAGGACGCGGTCCCAGTCCTTGCCTTGCGTGCCCCACAGCTCACGCAGGAACGTGAAGGCGGCGTCGTTCGATGGATCGCCGAGCAGCGCCTGCTCGAGGAGCTTGGCGCCGAGCTCGACGTTGCCGTGACGCACCGCCCAGCGCGAGCCGAACCGGAACGCCAGCGCGGGCCCCTCGGTCTCGGACGCGTGCTCCAGCATCTGGCGCTGCGTGTCGAGCACGGCCTGCAGCTTGCCCTCGGACACGAGCAGCTCCTCGTACAGGGCCGCCGCCTCGTGATTGGCCGGCGAGGCGCGGTAGGCCTCGAGCAGCAGCGGCTCGTACTCGGCCACGGCGCTGCGCCGCGCCAGCCGCGCCGCGCGCAGGAGCAGGGCCACGCGCTCGTCCACGTTCCCGGCCGCGCGGGCCAGCTCCACGAGCGACGCGATGCGCGCCGCCGCGTCGCCGTCCGTCAGATCGGCGCGGCGCTCGGCGGCCTCGCGGTCGCCGAGCTCGCTCGCCTGCGCGTAGGCCTGCTCGGCGGCGTCGTAGTTGCCGATGTCGGCGCTCACGTCGCCGAGCTCACGCAGCAGCGCCGCGCGGACGGCTCCCTCGGAAGCCTCCAGGCTCCGCTTCAACACGGTCTCGACGGTGTTGAGCTTGCCGAGCTCCCAGTACACGTTGCGCGCCTCGTGCAGCGGCTCGAGGTTCGAAGGCTCGGCCTTCCACGCGTTCTGGAAGACCTTGAGCGCCCGAGGCCCCTGCAAGAGCTTCTCGTTCAGGATGCGACCGAGCTTGAGGTAGTGCGCTGCCTTCAGGGTCGCATCTGCCTCGTCGCCCGCGGCGCGCTCGAGCGCCTCGGCGAGCGCCGCCCAATCCTGAGCCAGTTCCAACGCCTGCAACGTTTGCGAGACTTCCATCGCTCTTCAGGGACCTCGTCGACCGCCGTTCATCGCGTCGAGTCGGCGCCGCGCGCCGACCCGTCCAGTGACGTCAAGACAAGCGCCGCACACACTCAGCCACAGCTCTCGCCGAACTGCTGTGCGAGGTCCGTGGCCTGCTCGCACTCCGACTTGTACTTCTCGGCGCCCTTCGCCTTGCATGCGCGGCGGCAGAAGTCCTTCAGCATCTGTACGGCCTCGGTCTTGTGCGACTCGCCCTGCTTGGCCAGCGCTCCGCCGAGGTTGAAGAGGATCTCGGGGTGGTCCTCGGCGCCGAGCGCCTTGGCCGCGCGCAGCTCCTCGACCGCCTTGTCGAGCTTGCCGTCCTGCTGGTACACGCGCGCCAGGAGCTGGTGCACGTTGAACAGCTCCGGGTCGTTCGGCTTCGCCACGGATTTCGCCGCGTCGAGCACCTGGGCGGCTTCCTTGTAGTACTTCAGCTGCAGGTACAGGCTCGCGGGCCACTGGTAGTAGTCGATGCGATCGGGGCGCACGTCCACGGCCTCGGTGAAGTACTGCAGCGCCTTCTGCTCGCTGTCGGCCTGGTCGAGCCACAAGCTCACCATGCCGCGACGCCACCGGCACTCGTCGTAGTTCGGGTCGGCGTCGATGCACTTCTTGTACGCCTCGTCGGCGTCCTTGTAGGCCTGCCCGCCCTTGGCCTTCTTGGCGAGCTGCTCGAAGGCGTAGCCACGCAGGAACCAGTAGTTCGCGTAGGTCGGCGCGAGCTCGACGGCCTTGCCCATCGTCGCGACGACCTTGTCCCACTCTTCCTTCTTCTTGTAGGCCTCCGCGAGACCCTTGAGGTACTTGTGCTGGGTGGGGTCCAGCTCGGCGGCCTCCTGGTATTTCTTGATGGCCGCGCCAGGGTCGAGCTTGACGGTCTGCTGCCCCTCTTCGAACCGCTTCGCCGCCTCCTGCTTGTGGCGACTGCAACCGAGCACCAGCACGACCGCGCACGCCCCGAGAAACACCGCACGCATCTTCATCGGAACACCCTTATCGCTGCCTCGAGCGACCAGACGCTGCGCATCTATGCGCACCCACTCACAAAACCACCCGCCGCCGCCCCGCGAGCACGCCGTTTGAGAAAGTGCGGCGCCCCACGCCCTCGTCCCCGCGTTTGCGCTCGCGCAAAGCGCGGGCCGTGTGGCTGCTCGCGACGAGATAGTCGAACCATCTTCAGCAAGTGCTGATCGAATCCGGGCCGGGCGAGAATAGGCGTACGGGGTCGCGAAAGTCCAGGCACAAAGTGCCGCTGCGGCCCCGTTCGAGGCAGCGAACGCCGGACGGGCGGCGCCCGCGCTCCTGCTCCGGCGCGGCGCTCGACGCGTGCGGCGAGGCCGGGCGCGAGAGCTATCCCGGAGCTCCCGCGCGGCCCGCGCGCCGGCGGCCCGAGCGCGACCGTCGCCGCTCGCCGGGCCAGGCGCCGCTCGACCCCGCCCGCCGCGATCTGGCAGAACACGGAATCGGCCCACGGGCACCCGAGCGGCGTCCGTCTCGGAAAGGGCTCCGGCCGGCGGTGGTCTCGAGCGCCGGATCACCCACCGTCGCATCCCGGGCCCAGCACAAACGGCGAAGGCCCCGCCGACTGCTCGACGAGGCCTCCACTCCGCCGCCCGCGACGTCGCGGGCGCTTCTCTGCCGGCGGTCAGCCGCCCGGCGTGAACACGATCGGGTAGGCGACCGTGACGATGCCACCCTCCGGCTGCGGGAACGACAGCCCGTAGAACTGCCGCGACACGCACGACGGCACGCTGGGATCCGGGATGTCGCCACCGGCGCTCACGTTCGACACGCGGCCGTCGCGACCGATGACGAAGTTGACCGACACGCGGCCCTGGAGGTTCGGGTTGTTGCGCAGCGCCGCCTCGTAGCACATGCGGAAGCGTCCGAAGTTCTGGCGGACGATGCGCTGGATGACCTCCGGCGGCAGGCGACCGCTGACGTTCGTGGCGCCCATGCGGACCTGCGGCGGCTTGGCGCGGTGCGAGCCGCCGAGACGGCCGTGCCCGGAGCCGAAGCCCTGGCCGGTGCCGGTGCCGGCTCCGTGCCCGAGGGTGCCGACGGAGCCGAGGCCGATGCCCTCGCCGCGCCCGCCGCCACCTTCGCCGATGCCCGTGAGGCCGAGACCGCCGGCGCCGAAGGACTCGCCGATCTGATCACCCCACATGTTGCCGCGCGCCGACAGCGGGTCGGTACCGCTCGAGTCGTCGCGTCCCCACTCGGCGGTCGGCGCGTCGGGGTCGCCGCCGGCGCCCGCGTTCAGGAGGCCGATCATGCCGAACTCTGCGGCATCGCGCAGCGCCGCCTGACGGGCGATGTGCGGATCGGGGTTGTCCTGCGGCCCCTGCACGCCGTAGCGATTGCCCTGGGCGGTCGAGTTCGGGTTGCCCATCGACCCCTCTTCGCCGCGTGCCCGGGTGCCCGTGCCGCCTTCCTTGTTGTCGGCCTGGGTCTCGGCGACCTGCTCGGTCTCCTTCTCTTCCATCTCCTTTTCGGCGACGGAGTCGAGGTACTGCTTCATGAGGATGCGCTGATCCTCGCTCACGGTGTCGTCGCCGACGCTCGAGGTGTCGGGCATGAACATGGCCATGGCGCCGATGAGGCCGCCGTGCGCCACGCCCGAGCCGAGCACGTACAGCATGGCGCCACCGAGGAGCGCCGCGAGCGTGAAGGCGCCGACCGCCTTGCGGCCAGCCTGCGTCGCCGTCACCTCGAAGACGAGGTCGTTCACCTCCATGTGCACCGCCGACCCGTTGGTCAGCGCGATCTGGTAGGCGCCCTGCAGCTGCGCGCACGGCTGCGCCATGCCGTTCGAGATGACGTCTTGAAGCGTGAACTTCGGCTGCCCCGGAACCTGGAGCGTGCCCTTCGACCCCGGCAGGATCACGGCCGAGGCCGTGTTGCCCGAGACCAGCACGACGGGCGCACGGGTCGCGCCGAGCTTCTCCGCAGGCACGAAGTAGTCGCAGCGGAAGGTCTTGCTCTCGTCCTCGCCGACGTAGAACGGCCGCGGCGGCGTCAGCACCGCAGCGTGCAGGAGGTTGCGGCCCCAGAGCACGCGCACCTCGACGCCGCTCAGACGCGGGTCGTCGACCTCCGCATCGGCGACCTCGGGCCCGCTCTTGATGATCTGGTACTCGTAGCTGCCCTCGGGCGCGTCGTCGGGCACACCCGACTGCTTCTTCGTGGCGAACGGATCGACGGCGGCGAACGGGTTGACCGGCAGCGCGAACGGGTTCGCCATCGGGCTCGCCTTCGGCGCCGCGAACGGATTGTCCGCGAGCTTCGGCGACGCCGGCTCGGCCGGCATGGCGGCGGCCACGGCCGCGGCGTTCTCGATCTTCTCGACGTTGATGATCGTCGAGCCGATCTGGATCTGGTCGCCCGCGTTCAGCTTGCACTTGTTGACGCGCGCGCCGTTCACGATCGTCCCGGCCTCGTTGCCGAGATCGATGAGGGTCACGTCCGTCGTGGACGCCACCTCGATGACGGCGTGCATCCGCGCCGCCTGCTCGTCGTCGACGCGCAGGTGGCTCTTGGGATCCTTGCCGACCTTGACGATGTCCTGCGCGACCGTCTCGCGACGGATGAGCTGGTCACCGCGGTAGAACGCGAACGTCAGTGCAACTTTCTGCTTGCCTTCCATCGATGTACCCGAATTTTCTGCGCCCGCGATCGACGCCGTTTCGTCCACTCGACCCGCGCTGCCCACGCGGCGAGGCGCGAAAGAGCTAGGGACGCTGCCGTGCCGCTCCTGCTGTTGGTGGACCAGACCTCAGCACCCTGCCGAGCCAGGACGGCATGGGTCCGCTGCCGGGAGAGCCGCTGTCAGATGTTCTCCACCGACTTGAGCATCTCGGGGACGAACGACGTGCGCGGACGGATCAGCGTGCGCCTCACCGGCCCCGGGCGAACCCGGATGGTCGCGTCGTTCGGCCCGAAGCCGCCTGCCGTCAAGGGGTCGTCCGAGAACTCGTAGCCGTAGCCACCGTCCGCGGAGGTCTCCTTGGCGCCTGCGCCTCCGGGCTGCGCCGCCGCAGCACCCGCGACCAAGAGCGTCGTCGCGGCCGCCGCGATGCCCACCAGCTTGCGAACCTTCATTTCACTCTCCCTGAAATGTTGCACCAAATTACAGCTAAATTGTAACGAGGCCCAACTTCGTTCGTCAACTCCATTCGGTTCACGCTCGCCGGTGACGTCTGAAGAGACAGCACCGTGCGCGATAAGTTCCGCCGGGAGCGAAAAAAAAGTCGGGCCTCGCGTTACGTCGCGAAAGTGCCGCTCACGGAGGGGGCGGCTCGGTCGGCGGCACCTGATCGGGATTGAGCTGCTGCTGCGCCTCGCGCTGCTTCTGCTCCTCCGCCATCCGCTTCTGATCCTCCTTCGACTGCTTGGCGAAGAGGATGATCTGGTCGATCTCCTCCATGCGCTCCTTGGCGCGCTTGGCCGCGTCCGCGAACTCGGCGGCCTTGCCGACCTTGTTCGTGAACTCGCCGAAGAGCGCCTTGGCTTGCAGGAGCACGGCCTCGTTGTTCTCGCCCGCGTCGCGCGCCTTGAACTCCTGGGTGAGGATCGCCTGGTTGTAATAGGTCTCGGCCCGCGCCGGGTCGATCGCCTTGGCGGCCTCGAGCTCCTTGTCGACCTCGGCGAGGACCACGGGGTAGTTCACGGCCGGGTCCGAGAGCTGGCCGCGCAAGGCCAGGGCGAGCCCGAGGTGCGCCTCGAAGTCCTGCGGGCGCAGTCCGAGCGCGGCGCGATACCCCTCCTCGGCGGCCTTGAAGCCGCGGAACTCGAGGTTGACGCTCGCGTAGTTCATCTGCGCCTCGAAGAACTTCGGGTCGAGCTCGCGCGCCGACTTGAACGACCGGGCGGCGCCCGACAGGTCGCCGAGCTCGCGCGAGATGAGTCCGCGGGTGTTGTGCACCGGGGCGTACTTCGGGTTGCGGCGCATGGCCTGCGACACGACGAGCGCCGCCATGTCGAGCGCCTGCGTGCTCACCTGCTTCTTCTTGCCGACGTCGCTCGCGATCTTGCTGTCCTTGCGCCCCGCCTGCTCGCGCGCCTTCTCCATGTAGTAGACGGCCAGCTGGTTGAACGCGGGCATGAAGCCGTCGTTGATGGCCAGGGCGCGCTGCAGGTTCGTCTTGGCACGCGCCATGTCGCTGTCACCGTCGTCGTCCTTGACGGCGTTGCGCCGGCGCATCTGCAGGATGCCGAGGTTCACGAGCGCCTCCTCGTTCTTGTACTCGGCATCCTTGATGGCGCGCTCGATCTCGGCGATGGCCTTGTCGACCTCCTTCTCGCCCGACTCCTTGAAGGCGTAGAGCGCCACCTTCACGCGTGCGCGGTGGAACTCGGGCTTCTTGCCGAGGATGTCGGTGAAGATCGCCTTCGCCTCCGCGTCGTTCTTGCAGCGCTCGTAGGAGAGCCCCGCGTTGTAGAGCGCGGTCCAGAGCGGCTCTCCCTTGATCTCCTGGTTCTTGTCCGAGGCGTTGCGGAACGCCGTCGACGCCTCGGCGCAGGCGGCGTCCGTCCACCCCTCGGCGTCGAACTTGGTGATGAGCTCGCGGGCGGTGGCGAGCGCTTGCGTCACCTCGGGCGGAGGCTTGTTCGGGTCGGAGCCCCCGGAGCCCCCCTGCACCTCCGGATCCTTGCAGCCGCTCATGGCCGGCAGCGCCAGCGCGAACGCGGCGCCCGCGAAAAGAACCTTGCTCCAAATGCTTCGCTTCATGGCTGCCTCACTGCAGTGCGCGCGTGTCCTCGATGAGGGGGGTGCCGTCCGCGTCGAGCAGCGGAGAGCGCTCGTCGAGACCGGAGTTGGCGCGCGTCGGCGCCGGCCGGAACTCGTCGATGAGGTGGTACTCGCCGGGGTAGTTCTTCGACAGCCACTGCTCGCAGGAGCGCGAGTCCTCGTCGAAGTACTGGAACTTCACCGACTCGTCCATGCACGCGGCGTACGCCTTCTTGGCGATGTTCTTCTCGGGCTCGCTCACCGCGTCGAGGTTGGCGAGGTAGGTGGCGCGCAGGTCGATCCAGAGCAGCGGCTCGGCGAAGAGCGGTCCTTCGTCACCATCCGGATCGACGAGCGAGAACGGCACGTAGCACTGCTTCGTCGTCTCGGGGGTCGGGTTCTTTTCCTTCTCGCACTTGTTCCAGTCCTTCGGATAAGGAGCTGCGCGGAACAAGGCTACGTAGTCGCCCCACATCTTGCCGACGGCCGCGGCGCCCTTGATGACCCACATCGGGGGCGCATCGGGCTTGAGCTCCTTGATCTGGAAGTACTCCCGGCCGGCCTCGTTGATGAGTGGCTTCTTCTTCTCCATCCACTCCTTGACCTTGTCCTTGACGAACTTGTCGACGTCCTTGGCCTCGCCGGACCCCTTGTACTCGGGGAACTTCACCTTCTCGACCTCGAGGCGCTTCTTCTCGCCGAAGTAGAACAGCGCCTCGCCGACGGCGTTCAGCACCTTGCCGACGCGGCGCGCCACGACGCTGTCGTCGCCGCCGATGGCCTTCAGGGCCTCGATCGCCTTGGCCGGGTCCTTCCAGCTGTCCTTGACCTTGCCGTAGTCGGTGTCGGCCGAGGGGCCCTTCTTCGTCTTGGCTCCGATGCGGCCGAGCAGCGCGTGGGCCTGCATCTTGATGTCGAGGGTGGCCTGGGCGTCGATGTTGGCGATGACCGCGTTCAGGCGCTTGTAGGCGGCGTTCCAGTCCTCCTTCTGCGCGTAGTACTCGGCGATCGCGTAGCCGATCTGCGCGGCTTGCGCGGCCTTCTTGTTGGCGAAGAGCTTCTGGAACGTGTCGGCATTGCGGATGGCCTGGTCGGCCTCGCCGAGCCCGAGTCGCAGAACGACGGCGTCCGACAGCGCGTCCGAGGCCTTGTCGTTGCCCGGGTTCGCCGCGGCGAACTTCTCGTACCACTCGGCCGCGAGGTCGTAGACCGCGATGGCCTGGTAGTTGCCGCCGATCTCGTACACCGACTGCTTGGCGAGGTCGGTGCCCTCGAGGTGGTACTTCGGGTCGAGCAGCAGCTTGCGCACGCTGATCGACTTCGCCACGAGTCGGGCGGCCTGGTAGGCGCGGGCCGCGTTGTAGAGGATTTCCTCCGCGCGGGCGCAGCCCTCCTTCTTGTCCTCGCACGCGTCCTTCGCGTACTTCTTCCAGAGGTCCATGTAGAGGTTGCCACCCTCTTCGCACTTCTTCAGCGCCTCGGGCGTGCGGGCGCCGCTCTTCGCGTCTGCGCCCTTGTCGCACTCCTTGACGACCGCCTCGGCCTTGAGGCGCTCGAAGTCGCGCTGCACGCGGAAGAGCACGTCGCACTGCTCCTCGTTGTCCTTCTTCTTGGCGTCGGTGCAGAAGCTCGCCGTGAACGCCGGGACGTCCTGGCTCATGATGTCGTAACAGCTCGAGCGCGCGGGCTCGAGCTTGCTACCCATGATGTTGGCAGCCTCGAGGTAGAGGTTCGCGGCGTAGACGGAGGCGTCCATCGCCGGGTACTCGAGCGCGACCTTGCGGAACACCTCGGCCGCCTGCTCCCAGTGGTACGCCTCGAAGTACGTGCGCCCGAGGGCGAACATGACCTCGACGTACTGCTCGCGGGCGTCCTTGTCGGTGTCCGAGGGCTTGATGTGGCAGAGGTAGCGCTTGAACGCCACCACCATGCCCTGCTGCTCCTTCGAGAACTCCTTGCTCTTGAGCTTCTCGCTGTCCTTCTGGCCCTTCTTGTCTTCCTTGCCGCCCGGCAGGTTGCCGCCGCCCTTGCGGTCCGAGCCGTCGGCGTGCTGCGTGGCGTAGATGTTCTGGTAGCAGAGCACCGACGCGTACGCGGCCTCGGCGGCGTTCGGCCCGTTCGGGTCCTCGGCGACGACCGCGTCGAACGCCGGACCGCACTTGGCCCAGTCCTTCTGGAAGTACAGGAGGTCCGCCATCGCGTAGCGGATCTTCGGGACCGACGGCCAGTCCTCCTTGATGATGCGCGGGAACTTGAAGGCCTTGAACTGCTCGTTCGTGAAGTTCGACACGACGAGCTCGTAGAGCTGCGCCGCCTGCTGCATCGTCTTGAGGTCGCCGGTGCCGCGGACGCCGCCCGAGCCAACCGCCTCGAGGTGCCACGCCATCGCGGTCTCGGTCACGAGGCCCGCGGTCTCGTTCGCGCACTCGAGCTTCGACTTGTCGGAGTGCGTCGCCTTCAGGAAGCTCGTGTAGACCTTGACCTGCTCGTCGAGCTCACCGCGGATCCGGACCTTGTTGCCCGACTCCATGGCCATCGTCGCCTTGGCGATGTTGGCCTGGTAGATGCAGTAGTTGTCCCCGACGTTGCGCTTCATCAGGTCCTTGTAGAGGACGATGGCCTCGGGGTAGTGGCCGGTGTCGAGCAGCGTGGCGCCGAGGTCCTCCATCATCTTGAAGGTCTTCTCGTTGGCAGCGCCCGCGTCGCCGGAGATCGGCTTGAAGTCGCCGTAGGCCCGCGCCGGATCCTCCGCGAGCGCGTACACCGGGATGATGTCGCGTCGCGCGGAGGTCGCGAGCCCGCTCGCGTTCGGGAGGCTCGCATACTTGGTGCCGAACTCGATGACCGACTTGAAGCCGACGACGGCGTCCTTGAATTTGCCCTGGTTCCAGAGCACGTACGCGAGCTTGTACTGGGCATAGCCCCAGAGCTTGTTCTCGGGTGGGTCGTACTTGAGCACGTTCTTGTAGGCCTGCTCGGCGAGGCCCCACTTCTGCGGGTCGCCCTGGGCCTCCTGGAAGAACAGCTCGCCGAACGCGAGGAACGCGTTGGGGATGTATTTCGACTCCTTCCAGTTGTCGATGAGCTCGAGGTAGACGTCGCGCGCCTTCTCGTACTCGCCGGCCTGCTCGTGCTCGTAGGCGAGGTAGTAGAGGACCTCGTCGCCGCAGCCGGTGCTCTTCTTCGGATCCGAGTCGTTGGGATCCTGGCACCACTGCGGGTACTTGTCCTTCAGCATGCCGTAGTACTTGATGGCGTTGCCGCGCGCGAGCTTGAGGATGTCGCCCGCCTTGCGCGCCTTCTCCTTCGCGGCCGCGGCGCCGTCCGGATTCGAGCTCTTGAGGTTCTGCGCGTCGATCTCCGCTTGCGTCTTCTCGAGGAAGGCGGACGACTCGAGCTCGACGTAGCCCTCCGCGAGGCGGCGCATCAGCTTCGGCCGGTCCTTGGAGTTCTTGGGCGTGCTCTTGAAGAGCGAGTCGAGGTTCGAGAGCTCGGTGAGAAGCAGCTCCTTGACCTTCGGCTTCAGGCGCTCCCGGCGCTGATCACGATCCGCGGTCTTCGTGATCTCCTCCGGGTTCACCGGCTTCTTCATGTCCTCCTTGCTCTTGAGCTTGATCTCCTCGGGAGCCGTGTTGAAGCTCACCTGGGGGCGCTTGGTCACGCTCGCCTGGAAGACACCTTCGGGGCACTCCCACACCTCGGACTTGACCTGAGGCGTGATGCACTCGTCCCCGGCACGCGCCGGCATTGCCGTCAGCGCAAGCGCTGCCGTCGCCACGACGCTGAGCGCGCGTCCTAGAAACACCTTTGACTTGCTCATCGCTACGGTCCCTTCAACTCGACGTGCGTGTGCGAGCCCTGCTCGGCCCGCCGCTTTCCGATCGGCCGCCGCTCGCGAGCCGCCGCGCCCGCCCACACTGCGGCGCGCTGCGCTCCCGAGCTCTGTCCTGCCCTGCCCTGATCCAATGTCGCCTCGCGGCGTCCGGCCCGAGTCGGCCGGAGCCCGGCCCACGTCCTCGCGTGCCGGCTCGCTCGCTCACCGTGCCAGTGTAGCCAATGTCACCGTCCGGGCACGGACCGTCGGCCGAGTGCCCTTCGAAGCCGTCATGCCTGGCGCGAGGTCTCGTGCGGGCGACCCTCGCGTCGCCCGTTGCGCCAAGCTAAGCGGGCCGCTCGGCCCTCGGCGCTGCTCCGTCGCGGGCAGGCGCCATCCAGTGCAAGCGGCACTACTGGCCGCAAAGCGCGGTCACGACCTGCCGGTAGAAACCGAGCTCGTCGCGCCAATACTCGCCGTCGAACGGCCAGATCACGTGCTCCTCGTCGGGCGTGATCTGACCGAACTCGAGCGCCTCTTCGGCGCTGAACTGACCGCTCTGGATCTCCTGATCGAGCTTGTTGCGCTGGGCGTTGGTGATGTCGATGAGGATCTTCTGCCCGTTGCGCAGCTGCTCGCGCAGCTCCTCGAGGTTGCGCTCGTAGCGCTTGCGCGCCAGATCGCCGGCGCGCCGCACGGCGTCGGTGCGCGCGATGTTCACGTTGTCGTCCACCTCGGCGCCGACCGGCGACTCGCGGAAGGACGGCGGGGCCTGCTCGCCGCGCTTCTTCTCGGCCTCGAGCACCTTGACGTACTCGATGTTGCGCAGGAGCTCGCGGTCGCTCAGCGCGGCCTCGACGATCGGGCGGATCTCGTCCGAGAGGTTCGCCTCGCCTCCCTGCACCTGCGTCAGGAACTCGAAGAACTTCTCCTCGCCGCCCTCGCCCTTGAAGCGATTGAGGATCGCCTCGAGCTCCTTCTTGATCGGCTCGTACTTGAGCTGGAAGCGCGCGACGTAGGTCATCGCGTCGTCGTAGCGGCACAGGGTGAACGCCACGACCGCCTTCAGGATCTCCGCCTCCGGATAGAACGAGTTCGGGAAATACGGCGACTGGATCGTGTGGATGTTGCCGAGCGCGTGCGGGTAGTCGCCGGCCATGAAGTACGCCCACGACTCCTCGAACAGGGCGTCGAGCCAGTACTCGCTCGCGGTCTCGACCAGGTTCCAGTACTTGACCGCCGCGCTCAGCTTCTTCTCGTCGATGCGCGGCACGCCGCTCTCGCCGAGCTGGATCGAGGCGGAGTAGTACGTGCGGGCCATCGACAGGTTGGCCAGATCGCGCATGCGTTCCGGCTCGTCCACGCCCTCGGTCCCTTCCTTGATGGCGTCGACGATGCGCGTGAACGAGCGCACGGCCGGGACCGACTGCTTGAGCTGCACGTAGGAGATGCCCATGTAGAACTGGGCCTTGACGAACCACGGGCTGCTCTGGCCGACCTTCTCGAAGAGCGCGATGGCGTTCTCGTAGTCGCGGCGCCGGTACTTGAAGACGCCGTACATGTAGTTGAGCTGCCAGTAGTACGTGCGCTGCTCGTTGTTGTTGAAGCGCTCGATCTGCTCCTCGCTGTAGTTGCCGACGTGCTTGATGATGTCGGCCGGCTCGGGGAGCTGCGTCGCGAGCTTCGTCAACCAGATGAGCGTGTCGCCGTACTTGAGGTGGTTCTTCTTGGCCGAGATCTGCTGGAACAGCGCGTAGCTGGCCTGGAAGAACTGCAGGCGGTAGAGCGAGATCGCCAGGTGGTACTGGGCGATCTGCTTGTTGCCCTCGTCGTCCTTCGTGTCGCCGTCGACGACGCGCTTCAACAGGAGCGCGGCTTCGCTCCACCGCTCGGCGTCGAACAGCCGCTTGGCTTGTGCCGCCTCCTCGGTCATCTGCCCGGCGGCCACCGCCGGCTCGTCGGCGGGCTGCTGCTCGCCCGGATCGTCGAGGTTGATGACCTTCGGCTGTTGCGCTCCGGCGATGCCCGTGTACGCCAGGGCCGCCGCGAGTAGCCCGCAGGTAATCGCTGTCCGCATGCTCGACCGTCCTCCGTGCGTCTCTCTCGTGGCCCCGGCAAAACGAGCGCCGAGGGCCGTTTTCAACCACATCGTAAAAATACGACGCCCTAGTAAAAAATCCTACCGGGCTGTAGCGCGCCTTGTCAAGGGACGCCGACAGGCAGGGGCCGCTATTTTTTTGCCCGCCGCGCGCCCTGCGTGCTTGCCCCACACCTTCAGGTGGACGCCCGAGGAACCAAAGCGGCTCACGCGCGCCACCCGTGCCGGTCTTCCGAGCGCGCTTCCGACGCTCGACGAGGCGCTCCGCGCCCCGTACCTGGCTGCTCCCGCTTCTCCCATCGACCCTCGACAGCCATAGCACGACTGCGGGCGCGTGCGGGTGTCTCGTCGTGCGGGTTGACGCTTCCGACCAGCATCGGGTAGCGTGCAATGAACTGTCGGCTCGGCCACGCGCCGGGCGGCGCCACCGTCCGCGCGGCGGGAGGCGTCGGGAACTCAGATTCTCAGGAGCACTGCGGATGAAGATCTCCAGCACCCTCGGCCTCGCCTCGATGATCGCGCTCGCAGCCACGCAACTCGGCTGTCCGAGCGGCGGCATCGGCGACCCGTGCACGCCAGAGGAGGAGTACCGCGAGAATTTCGCAGGCTTCTCGCTCACGGAGGAGAACATCGAGTCCCGGTCGTTCCAGTGCCGATCACGCATCTGCCTGGTGAACCACTTCCAGGGTCGCGTGAGCTGCCCGGCGGGCCAAGATGCGCCCCACCACTGCGATTCGGACGCCCAGTGTCAGACCGCGCTCGGCGAGCATTGTGAAGACGCCGGCGTCGTCGCGCCTCCGTGCGACCCCACGCCGTGCGGCGACGGCGTCGACGCCAACAACTGCAACCTGACGGACGGCACGAATCCCGCTTGCGGCGGGCGCGTCTGCGATCAGCAGGGCCGCTACTGCAAGTGCGCGCAGATCACCGACTGCCCCGCGATCGGCGAGTACTCGTGCGAGGCGGGCACCGGCCTCTGCAAGACCAAGGTCTGCTCGAAGCCGGGCCAGGCGGACAGGTGCTACCTCCCGGGCAGCGACATCCCGGTCAACGTCGAAGTGTGCGGCCAGTGCACCGCTCCGGTCGGCGGGGCAGCGACGCGCGACGCGGAGAACGCCGTGTACTGCTCGTGCCGCTGCGGCGTCGCCGAGGGCGAGGAAACGGACGAGGACTTCAATTTCTGTGACTGCCCCTCGGGCTTCGTGTGCGAGGAGATCCGGAAGAACGTCGGTCTCGGCGACAAGCAGATCACCGGCAAGTTCTGCATCAAGGAAGGCACGAAGTGGGACAACGAGTCCCAGTGCGGCAAGGTGCAGGGCCACTACGCACCGCAGTGCGCCGGCAACCCGTGAGCTGAGCCGTGGCCCGCGGTGCGCCTGCGGGCCCGGATGACCCACGCCGCGCGGCCGAGCGCGCGCGCAACCGGGCGCGCGCCGAGCGCGGCCGCCGCGCCGAGGACCTCGCCGTGCGGCACCTCGAGGGCGCCGGGCTCGAGATCCTCGGGCGCAACGTGCGCGTGGGGTCGGTCGAGGTCGACGTCGTGGCGCGCGAGGGCGCGGTCGTAGCCGTCATCGAGGTGCGCACGCGCGGGGTCGCCTCGTGGCAGGGCGCGCTCGCCTCGGTGGACGGCCGCAAGCGCGCCCGCCTCGAGCGGGCGGCGACGCAGCTCTGGGCGAGGACGTACGCGCGCCTGACCGGCGTCGAGCGGATGCGCTTCGACGTCGTGTGCGTCGATCTCGCGGGCGAGGAGCCGAGCGTCGAGCACCTGCGCGCGGCGTTCTGAGCGGTCGCGCCGGGCGTGGCCACGAGAGCGCTTGCCCCTGGGGGCAGGTTCTGCAACCTAGAGGGGTCGCGCCGGTGCGCGACCCTGCCCGACGCGCGAACATGTCACGCTCGCTCCGCCACCCCGACCACCGCCGCACAGCGCTGCGCCGGGCGGTCGCCTTCTGCGTCGCCGCCGTGGTCGTGTGGCTCGGGGCCGCGCCGTCCGACGCCTACAAGCTGCGTGTGCGCGGCGGCGCGATCATCGACGGGCACCTGCGTTTCCACGAGCAGTGGCTCGAGCTGCGCGGGCAGCTCAGCGACGACGGGCGCTCCGCGCTCGGGCGCGCGGTGCTGCGGGTCCGCGCCCGCGCCGGACAGTCCCTCGGCGAGCCCGAGGCTTGCGCGAGCAGCAACGTGCCGAACGTCGACGGCGGCGGCACCCGGATCGAGACGGACGCCTCGGGCGGCTTCTGCGTACGCTGGCGGCGCGCACCTGCCGCGGGACAGCTCGTGGTCGCCTTCGGCGGCGACGCGTTCCACGGTGCCGCCGAACGATCGTTCGCCTTCGACCGCGACGGCCCGCAGCGCGTGGCGACGGAGCTGCGCTTCGACCCGCGCCCGAGCATGCTCGACCTCGACAAGGCCGAGATCACGCTCACCGCGACGCTGGTGCCGGGCGCGCGGCAGGACATGGGTCCTTCGCGCCAGGGCCTGCTCGTCGAGCTGTGGGACGACACCCGCGGTCGCGTCTCCGGCGCGCTCACGGGCGGTGACGGCCGCGCCGAGCTCCACGTGCCGAGCGCGGCGCTCGGTGATCCCGGGCTCGGCACGCTCGAGCTGCGCTTCGCCGGCAACGACGCGCTCGCGCCCGCGAACGACGTCCAGCAGGTGATCCGGCGCGCCAGCGTCGGGCTCGCGCTCGCCGAGGAGCTCGAGCCGACGGACCCGAGCGACGGCGCACGCGTGCTCGTGCGGGCGAGCGCGGCGCGCGGCGAGGTCGCGGACGGCGTGGTCGAGGCGGTGCGCGGCGGGCAGAGCATCGCCTCGGCGCCGGTCGTGGCGGGCCGGGCCGAGCTGCTGGCCGTGTTCAGCCCGCGCGGTGACGCGCGCCTGATCGTGCGCTACCTGCCCCAGTCGCCGTGGTGGCGTGCGGGGCGTGCCCTCGAGGTGACCATCCCCGTCGCGCCACCGAACCGGGCGTGGCATGCGCTGCTCAGCGCGGTGGTCCTGGCGGCGGCCGCCTGGGTCGGCGTGAGCTGGCGGCGAGCGCGCAAACCCCCGCTCACCGAGACGCCGGGGACCCCGCACGCGCCGGGCGTCCACGTCGTCGCGACGCGAGCCGCGGCCGACGGCTGGCGGGGCGCGGTGTACGACGCCCACGACGGCAAGCCCATCGCGGGGGCCCTGCTGCGCATCGCAGCGCCCAGCCTGCATGGTGAGGCGAGCAGCACGCTCCGCGAGGCGCGCTCCGACGCCGAGGGTCGCTTCGCGCTCGACGCGTTGCCGACCTTCCCGAGCGCGGCCCGGCTCGTGATCCGCGCGGCGCTCTTCAGCCGGGAGGACAAGCCCCTGCCCCCCTGCGGCGAGCTGCGGGTCGGCCTCGTGACACGGCGGCGAGCGGTGCTCGCGCGGCTCGTGGCCTGGGCGCAGCGCCGGGGCGGGCCGTTCGACGTACCGCCCGAGCCCACCCCGGGCCAGGTCCGGGACGCGGCGCGAGGGCAGGCCGAGGTCGCTGCGTGGGCGGCGGCGGTCGAGCAGGCCGCCTTCGGACCGGAGGCCGTCGGTGAAGAGGCGGAGCGCAAGCTCACGGATCTCGAGCCGCGCCCCTGAGCTGCCGCGGCCGGCGCCGTGGCTTGCCCACGCGGGCCGTGGTGCGCATCATGGCCTTTGACTCTGAAGGCCATCCCCGGTAGACGACTGGCCTCCCGCCGTCCTCGGAGGACGGCGCGGCAATGCTCGCAGGGCGATGGCTGGCCGCGCGAGACGCGGGCGCCGCTCCGACGGGCGACGAGAACGGGACCGTGGGAATCGCTATCGCTGTCATCGTAGGGGTGGTGCTGCTCGCCCTGCTCTACTTCGTCATGCGGTCCAAGCCGCAGCTCCCCGAGCTGCCGGAGGATCGGGACGAAGCGGGCGGCCGCGCAGCACCGAAGAAGGACAAGCTCCCAGCGGCGCGCGAGGCCGCGGGCGAGAAGGCCGAGGCGGCCGGCCGCGCGGGCGACAAGCCTCGCGGCGAGGGGAAGGCCGGCGAGCGGGCCGCGCGCAAGCCCGAGGCAGACGAAGAGGGCAAGGGGCCGGCCAAGGTCCAGAGGACCGTGCTCGGTCTCGGCGCGCCTGCGGAGCCGAAGAAAGAGGCCCCCTCCGTCGAGGTCGCGCCCACGCCAGCGTCCGGACGAAGACCCGCCGAGGTCGAGGAGGCCGAGAGCGAGGTATCGATCGAGGAAGCGCCCGCGCCTCCGAGCACGCCGAGGCCGCCACCGGCACCGGCTCGCAAGCGCGAGCGCGACGTGGCCGGCCTGCGCAAGGGCCTCGCCAAGGTGCGCCAGAGCACCGGCTTGTTCGGGCGCCTGAAGGCCTTGTTCGTCGGCAAGCGCGAGATCGATCCGGCCCTGGTCGAGCAGATGGAAGAGGTGCTCCTCACCTCGGACGTCGGTGTCAAGACGAGCGCGCTCCTCATCGGCGACCTGCGCGAACGGCTCGAGAAGAACGAGTTCCGCGATCCGGACCGCGTCTGGGGGGCCCTCCGCGAGCGCGCGACCGAGGTGGTGCGCAGCGGCGAGGGCGGCATCCGCCACCACGGGCGCCCGACCGTGGTGCTCATGGTGGGCGTCAACGGCAGCGGCAAGACGACGACGATCGGCAAGCTCGCCACCAAGCTCACGGCCCAGGGCCGCAAGGTGATGCTGGTGGCCGGAGACACGTTCCGCGCGGCTGCCGTCGACCAGCTCAAGATCTGGGGCGAGCGCGTCGGCTGCGAGGTGTTCGCGGGCAAGGACGGCGCGGACCCGGCGGCGGTCGCCTTCGACGCGGTCTCGCACGCCGTCAAGAGCGGCGCCGACGTGGTGCTCGTCGACACGGCGGGCCGGCTCCACACGAAATCCAACCTGATGGACGAGCTGAAGAAGGTGGCGCGCACCGTCACGAAGGCGCTTCCCGGAGCACCCCACGAGACGCTGCTGGTCGTCGACGGCACCAACGGCCAGAACGCGCTGCAGCAGGCAGCGATGTTCAAGGAGGCGCTGCCGCTCTCCGGCATCGTGCTGACCAAGCTCGACGGGACCGCGAAGGGCGGGGTCGTTCTGGCGATCGCGGCCGAGCACGATCTGGCCGTGCGCTACATTGGCGTGGGCGAGCGCCCCGAGGATCTGCGGGACTTCGACGCCGAGGAATTCGTCGAGGCGATGCTCGGTCAAGGCGACGACGCCGCCGCGGCCGCCTGAGTGCCGTCCTTGACGGGGCTGGACGCTTCACTGGAATTCGGTTGATAAGCCGAAATCGTGCATGTTATAGTCCACCGACTTCCGGGGAACGCCATTTTCCTGAGTAAAAACCGGGTCTTGGCGAACTCCACGCGAAGAATAGACGGAGCTGCAAATCACGATGGCGAGACACCACGCGACGGCAGGGCTGCTCCTGGGATTGGCACTCATCTGTGCTCCGCTAGCGGCCCACGCGCAGCCGAAGGGGGATCCCAAGGGCGCTTCGTCGGACGAAAAGGGCGATCCCAAGGCCGCCGCCGGTGAAGGCGAGGGCGAGGGGGGCGAGGGCGAGGGCGAGGGCGAAGGCCCCGAGGGCCCGACGGAGCCCGACGACGGCGGAGGGCTGGCGGAGATCTGCAAGATCGATCCCGACGCGTGCCCCAAGTTCGACCCGAAGACCCAGGCCGAGCGCGAGGTCGACGAAGAGAAGTACGCGGTGCAGCAGATCTACTTCCTGCGCGCCGGCCGCTTCGAGATCAACCCGTACTGGGGGCTCACCATGAACGACCAGTTCGTGGCGCACCCCGGCCCCGGCGTGGCGTTCAACTACTACATCACGAACGCCATCGCGGTCGGCGCCAACGCCAACGTGTACGCTGGCCTCAACTCGGAGAGCGATTTCAACTTCGAGACCGGCGCTGCCGCGCGCATCGGCCTGCCGCTCACCGAGTACCAGTGGAACGCCAACGCCAACTTCACGTACGTGCCTGCCTACGGCAAGTTCGCGGGCGGCAGCGAGTTCATCTTCCACTACGACCTCTACGTGACCGCCGGGGTCGGCGCCATCTCGACCCGACCGCGCGCGGTCATCGACCCGGACAACCGCGTCTTCAGCTTCGAGCCGACGGTCACGTTCGGCGCGGGCATCGGCACGCGCATCGCGTTCACGCGGTTCCTCGCTGTCGTCCTCGAGATTCGTGACTACATCTTCTTCGATCGTATCGAGAATCCCACCATCGCCACGGGCTTCGACGCGGCGGGCAAGCCGCGGTCCCAGGACGACACGACCTGGCTCCAGGACAGCCGCCAGTTCACGAACAACGTGCAGGCGCAGCTCGGCCTGTCGCTCTTCCTCCCGCCCACGTGGGACTACACGCAGCCCAAGTGAGCGCACGCATGACTACCCCACACGCCTCGAACTCTCTCGGCCATAAGACGGGGACGCACACGATGCGACGAGTTGTTACGGTAGGCTTGGCTGCGCTCGCTGCAGTGGCTGCACTCTCCACGGAGGCGCAGGCCCAGGAAGTTCAGATCACCGGACCGCTCGCCGGAGCGCCGGCCTATCGCCGCCTGCGCTTGCACCGCGACTCGCGCTTCGAGCTCGCTCCGACCGCGTCCTTCACGCTGCTCGACGAGTACCGCCGGCACATCATGCCGTCGCTGCGCGCCACCTACCACTTCACGGATTGGTTCGGGCTCGGGCTGTTCGGTGGTCCGTCGTTCTCGTACAACGCGGGACTCTCGGACGAGCTCCAAGAGAAGGCGATCGACGGCCGCAGCTGCGCCGACAATCCCTACTCCCCCGCCTGCCGCCTCACGGCCGTCAACCTCTGCCGCGGCGAGGATTGCCTGGCCGACAAGCAACTCGGTCGCGTCCAGTGGATGCTCGTGCCGCAGCTCACCTTCGTGCCCTTCCGCGGCAAGGTGTCGCTGTTCTCCGCGCTGTTCATGGACACCGACATCAACCTCTTCCTCGGTCCCGCCATCGTCGGCGTCCAGGAGCGGCAGGAGTGCGGTGGCGACGGCCAGATCCTGTGCAGCGATGCCGCCAGCTTCGAGCTGGCCTCGCGTGTCACCGCGGCGCCGAGCTTCGGGATCGGGCTCAACTTCTACCCGGCCGACATGGTCGGCTTCGGGACCGAGTTCCGCGTGACGCCGCTGTCCTACAACACGTCGGGCTTCGACGTGGCGAGCGAGGAAGACAACTTCCCGGACAACAAGGTCGACAGCAACGACCGCAAGTGGCACATGACGAGCATGGTCAGCATCTACGTGAGCGTGCAGCTGCCGCCGGAGATCGAGATCTCGGATTGAGCGGTCGCCTGCACGCGAACGCCGATCCGCAGGCCACGCCGGCCGCGCGCGGGAATGACCGCCCGCGCTCGACGGTTCCTGGCTGGCCGAAGGGCGCGCGGCGCTCCTCGACGCGATGAGTGAACCGCGCGCGCGGCGCGCAAGCAGAGACCTTCCGTGGGTGTCTTCGACCTGTTTCGCAAGAAGAGCACGCCGCCGCCCAGGGCGGACGATGCAGCGCCCGTCGACAAGAAGCTCGCCTCCGCGGCCAAGACCGCGACGGACAAGCGCGCGCAGGCGTACGACCGCGAGCAAGCCATCCGCCAGCTGTGCGCCATCGGCACGCCGGAGGCCGCCGCCGCGCTGCTGAAGCGCTTCACGTTCACCATCGACCCTTCGATCACGGACCAGGAGGAGCGGGCCATCGCGTTCGACGGCATCGTCGACGTCGGCCGCGGTGGTCCGAACGGCGGGAGCCTGAGCGACGAAGAGCGCGAGGCGCAGCGCGCGGCCGTGGTGAGCGTCGTGCGCGAGTTCTGCAAGCGGGCGGAGAGTCTGAACTCGCCGTTGCGGGTCCTGCGCGAGCTGCTCGACGACGCCGCCTACGAGGCGGAGCTGCTCGGCATGCTGTCCTCCTTCGACACCGAGTACACACGCAACGTCGAGCCGAAGGTGAACCTCATCACCGCCCTCGAGGAGCTGAAGAGCGACGCGGTTCGGGAGGCGGTCGGCGTCTACCTCGACGACTCCAACGAGACCGTGCGCTTCCACGCGGTCGACACCATCTTCAAGCAGGCGAGCACGACCTCGCTCGCCGCGCTGGTCGAGCTCGCCGTGCGCGAGGAGAGCGTCCGCATCAAGAACAAGATCGCCGAGGGGTTCATGCGCCTCGGCTGGGTGGTGCCGGAGCCCCTGCGCCGTGCCTTCGCGGCGGCGCTCGGCGATTCGCGCGATTTCCGCCTCGGCGCCGACGGCAAGGTCGTGCGGAGCCCGCGCTCGCCCTTCGAGTGAGCGGCAGCCAAGCGTGTTGCGGTGCCCCGCGCGCGCCTCTAGGATTGCCGCCGATGCTGGGAGAGGCCTCGCGCGAGCGAGCGGCGGCGCGGAGCAGCGCCTGGCGAAGCGTGCGGCCGTGGGCGACCGTCGCCGCACTCGCGCTCGCGAGCACGCCGCGGATGGCGCTCGGCGTGGACTTCGAGATCGACGGCGACGTGTTTGCACAGGGGTACGACGTGGCCGGCCCGTGGGGCGACGTCCTGCTCGGGCGCAAGCGCTTCGGTGCCGTGCTCGGGTTCGCGGCCTACAACCTGCAGGGCGAGGCCCGGCCGCTCGAGGCCGACTACTCGGTCGCGCTGCGCATGCGGGTGGACACCGACTTCGGGTATCGAGCGGGTGAGACCGACTACGCCGACGACCCGACGCTCTACGTCCCGGGTATGGCGTACGCGCCGGTCGATCTCATGTACGGCTACGTCGAGGGGCGCGATCTCGGGGGCGGGTGGTTCGGCTTCCGCGTCGGGCGGCAGTACGTGACCGACGTGCTCGGGTGGTGGTCCTTCGACGGCGCGCTGCTGCGGCTCACGACGCCGTTCTACGTTCAGGCAGAGGTCTACGGTGGGCTCGAGCAGCGCGGCGGACTGCCGCTGTCGAGCCCGCGCTTCGAGCGCCCCGGCGTCTGGCGCGGCTCCCACGGCGATCTCGAAGGCGATCTCGCCGCGGATTTCCCGTCGTACCAGTACGCGGCCCCGGCACCGGCCGTCGGCTTCGCCGTCGAGAGCGCGGGACCGAACTGGATCCACGGGCGCTTCGACTACCGCCGCGTCTGGTCGACGGGCGCGGCTTTCACGCGGCAGTTCCCGGCGCACGAGGGCGGCGGCTACCCACAGGTCGAGGGACTGCGCCTGTCTTCGGAGCGCCTCGGCTACGCGGGCTCGGCGTTCCTTCCCGAGATCGGCGGCGCCAAGGGCGGCTTCGTCTACGACGTGGGCACCGGCGTCGTGAGCCGGGCCTACGGCGCCCTCGAGTTCCACGTCGGCGAGCCGGTCACGCTCGGAGCCGAGGTCGATTACTTCGTTCCGACCTTCGACCTCGACTCGATCTGGAACTGGTTCACCCACGACGGCATCACGACGACGCTCGCCCGCGTGGCGTTGCGCCCGGTGGAGCATCTGGACGTGACCGTGTCCGGGGGCGCGCGGCTGTGGATGGCGGAGGGCGATCCGGCCGCGTATCGCGGCGCCGACAGCACGAGCATCGCGCCCGATCTGGTCACCGACGTGGGCGCGCGCTACGCGTGGGGTACCGGACAGGTGCGCGTGCACGGCGGCGTCGAGACCGGCTTCGGCGAGGTGGCGCAGAACCGCGGCCGCCGCGGCGGAGCGGACGTGACCGTGGCGCAGGAGCTCGTCCCCGACCACGTCTGGCTGGCCGCAGGCACGTCGGTGTACGGCTGGAGCGATCCGTTGCGCACGCACCGCGACGCGACGAGCTTCGGCTACGTGGTCGCGCCCGAGCTCGCACCCGCCGATTTCGTGCGAGCGCGCGTCGAGTGGGAGCACGACCTGAACCGACTCGTGGGCCAGCGGTTCCGGTTGCTCGGCTCGCTGAGCTTCCGCGCCGAGGTGTCGCCATGAGGAGTCGGAGCCTGCTCCCCGGCTGGATCGCGCTCGCCGTCTGCTTGGCGGCGCTCGCCGGCGCGCTGGCGAGCGCGCGCGCGGGCGAGCCGACCGAGCCCGCTGCGAGCGCCGCGCCGGCGCCGGCGCCGTCGGACGCGAGCCCGCGCGGGGCCGGGCACGGGCTCTACCCCCTGTTCGAGGACGCGGAGGTCCCGGCGGCGTGGATGCCCCCGGGCGTGGCGGCCACGCCGGTGCCGAGCGACGAGGTCTTCCCGCCCCAGACGATCGCGATCCGCTTCAATCACGGCTGGCACGTCAAGCAGCTGAAGCTGAGCTGCCGTGCCTGCCACGCCGGCGTCTACGAGAGCGAGGCCGCGAAGGATCGCAATCTACCGAGCCCCGAGACCTGCGACGGCTGCCACGACTGCAACCACTCGAATCTCGCCGCGGTGAAGGCGGGCACCGATCCGAACGGCCAGTGCGCCTTCTGCCACCTCGGCGAGGACGCCGGCGTGGAGGGGGTCGTCGCGCTCAGCGTGTGGCCCGAGCCCAACCTGCGCTTCCCCCACAAGAAGCACCTGGCCCGCAACATCGGCTGCCCGCAGTGCCACGGCGCCGTGGACGAGCTCGAGCTCGCGACGCGCGACCAGCTGCCCCGCATGGCGGGCTGCTTCACCTGCCACGCCCTCAGCGGCGCCGCGGCCGGCGACGCGCGCGGCGACTGCACGGTGTGCCACCTCACGGAGCCGAACGGCCTGCTGCGCACGGCCTTCCCGACGGGCAAGCTCGAGCCGCCGCACTGGCTGCACGGCGCCGATCACGGCCCCGACTGGATCGCGCGACACCAGCCCGTGGCCGCCGCGAACAGCGCGATGTGCGGCAGCTGTCACGCGAGCCCGTTCTGCACGGACTGCCATGACGGCAAGGTGCGGCCTCGCCAGGTGCACCCGAACGACTGGCTCTCGATGCACGCCCAGGCGGCGCGCCAGGACAGCCCGCGCTGCGTGAGCTGTCACCAGCTCCAGTCGTTCTGCGGCGACTGCCACCGCAGGGTGGGCGTCGCGCGGGACGCCCCGGCCGCGAACCGTGGCGCCGGGCGGCGCTTCCATCCGCCGGAGGCGGAGTGGAGCCGTGCGACCCGCGGTGCGCGCCATCACTCCTTCGAGGCGATGCGCAACCTCAACGCGTGCGTCTCGTGCCACACGGAGCGCGACTGCGCCTCGTGCCACGCGAGCAAGGGCCTGCCCGGCGCCGGCGGCACGAGCCCCCACCCCCTCGGCTTCGAGTCGAGCTGCGCGAGCGCCCTGCGCCGCAATCCCCGCCCCTGCCTCGTGTGCCACGAATCGCGGTCCGCGGTGCTCGGCCGCTGCCGGTGAGCCGAGCCCCGTCCCGGAGCCACCCATGCGTCCCCCCCCCAGCGAAACCGCCGAAGCCCGCGATGTCGCGGAGCGGTCACCATTCTGCTTGCGCGCTTGCGTCGGCGGCGGGTATAGCCATGCGGACCGACCGTCGAGGGAACACCGTGAAGGAACTCATCCGCTACCTGTTGGAGCACATCTGCCTGGATTTCCAGGGCGACATCACGTTGGACACGGTGCGTGCCTTCCTGCGCGAGGACGACAGTCGCGAGGCGCGTCGGCTGCTCGGCCGGCTGATCGAGGACAAGGGCGTCGACGAGATGCTGATCACGCTGGCGGACTGCCTGCGCGAGTACGTGACGACGGGCGTGAACGAGCAGGTAGTCTCCGAGCAGCTCATGCTCTACGCCGACAGCTGAGCGTCGTCTGCGTCGCCGTGACCCGACCGCTCGGGTACGCGAGCCTCGTCGCGGCCACGACGTGCGC
>JADLAB010000074.1 GCA_020848455.1 Polyangiaceae bacterium | reverse complement strand
GCGCGAGCTCCGGGCGCTCGTCGAAGGCGCGCTGCACGTCGTCCTCGCCGATGGCGCGCAGGGCGGCCGACTCGTAGGCCGCGCCGCGCCGCCCCGCCGTGGCCGTCGGAGCGCAGGCGGCGAGCGCAAGGACGCAGAGCGAGCCGGACAGGGCGCGGTGGACGGTCACGAGGTCACGATAAGGCGGGACGCAGCCCGGGACAATCGGGGCATCCCAGGTGGGCCCGCGCGCCCGGGCCCGCGCTAGCGCGCCGGGCGTGCGCCGCGGCACGGGGCCGCCGCTCAGGCACGCCGCGGTCGCGGTGCGGGGGCGCCTCGAGGCGCGGCGCTGGGTCGCGCGGCCGCCCCGCGCTGCATGCGACGCGGCAGCGCGCCCTTGCCGCTCGCGGGTGGCACGAGACATTGCGGGCCGGTGCCGATGAGCTCGCGGCGGCCGGCGCGCACGAGGGCTTCCCGCGCCTCGTCGTGGTGGGCTGGGTTCCAGTAGAAGAGCAGGGCCTTCTGGAGCCGCTTGTCGGCGAGGGTCTTGGCGCTGTAGACGGGCTCGCCGGTGAAGGGGTCGAGGCCCGTGTGGTACATGCTGGTCGCCATCGCCATCGGGGTCGGGATGAAGTCCTGAACCTGGCGCGGGCGCAGGCCGCGGGCCTTCAACCAGCAGGCGAGATCGACCATGTCGGCGAGGGTCGAGCCGGGGTGACCCGAGATGAAGTAGGGCACGAGGTGCTGGTCCTTGCCGGCGTCCTCGCTCGCGCAGGCGAAGCTCGCGGCGAAGCGCTCGTAGCTCGCGACGCCGGGCTTCTTCATCTTGGCGAGAACGTCGTCGTTGCTGTGCTCGGGGGCGACCGAGAGCTGGCCGCCCGTGTGGTGCCGGGCGAGCGCGCGCACGAACTCGGGCGAGCGCTCGGCGAGGTCGTAGCGGATGCCGGAGGCGATGTAGGCGCGCTTCACGCCGGGCTCGGCGCGGACGCGCGCCAGCAGCTCGAGCAGCGGCCCGTGGTCGGTGCCGAGGTTCTCGCAGATGCCCGGATGCACGCACGACAGGCGGCGGCAGGCGCGCTCGACTTCCTCGCTCCGGCAGCGCATGGCGTACATGTTCGCGGTCGGCCCCCCGACGTCGCTCAGCGTGCCGGCGAAGTCGTCCATGCGCCGGAGCGCGCGCACCTCGCGCAGCACGCTCTCGGCCGAGCGCGACTGGATGATGCGACCCTCGTGCTCGGTGATGGAGCAGAACGAGCAGCCACCGAAGCAGCCGCGCATGGTCACGATGGAGTGCTTGACGGTCTCGTAGGCGGGGATGGGCTCGGTGTAGGCGAAGTGCGGGCGACGCGTGAACGGCAAGTCGTAGAGCGCGTCCATGTCGGCCGTCGCGAGCGGCTCGGCGGGCGGGTTGAAGTACACCGCCTCGGCGCCGTGCGGTTGCAGCAGCGGGCGCGCGTTGCCCGGGTTCTGCTCGAGCTGGAAGGCGCGCGACATGCGGCTGAAGGCCTGCGCGTCCGCGCGGACCTGCTCGTAGCTCGGCAGGAACACGACCTGGCCGTCGGTCGTGAAGCGCGAGCGCGGCAGCTCCTCCCAGGCGCCCTTGCGCAGCGGGACGGCCGTGCCGCGCACGTCGCGAAGGCTCGCGACGGGCTCGCCCGAGGCGAGGCGGCGCGCGACTTCCCAGATGGGGCGCTCGCCCATGCCGAAGACGAGCAGATCGGCCTTTGCGTCGAGCAGGACCGAGCGGCGCACCTCGTCCGACCAGTAGTCGTAGTGGGCGATGCGCCGGAGCGAGGCCTCGATGCCGCCGAGCACGACGGGCACGCCCGGGAACGCGTGGCGGCAGAGGTTGGCGTACACGATGCTCGCGCGGTTCGGGCGGCGGCCGGGGCGACCGCCCGGGGAGTACTGGTCCTCGCTCCGCACCTTCTTCTGCGCGGTCAGCTTGTTCAGCATCGAGTCGAGGTTGCCGGCCGTGACGCCCACGAACAGGCGCGGGCGCCCCAGGCGCGCGACGTCGTCGGGCCGCTGCCAGTCGGGCTGTGCGATCATGCCGACGCGGTAGCCGCGCCCCTCCAGGAAGCGCCCGATGAGGCTGGCGCCGAAGGCCGGGTGATCGACGTAGGCGTCGCCGCAGACGATGAGGATGTCGAGCGCGTCCCAGCCGCGCGCGTCCATCTCGGCCCGCGAGGTGGGCAGAAAGGCGCGAAGATCGCGGGGCGCAGCGTGCGCCGAGCGCCGGAGCGCGACGAAGGTCATGGCCGGCGAAGCGTATCCTGCGCGCGGGTTGCGGGCGAGCGGTCGGCCGCGCCGGGACGCGGAGGCCGCAGAGGCCGCACCGCGTCTCGCTCTTTCCTGCTTTTCTTTCCGCGATCTCTCTGGGACGCTCCGCAGCCATGCAGCGCAGAGAGTTCATGGGGCTCGTGGTGGGGGCCGGCGCGCTCGCGCTCGGGTGCGGCAACAAGTCCGCCGGTGGCGCGAGCGGGAGCGCGTCCGGCGCGGGCGCCGGCAAGGGCGCGCTCCGCATCGCCGTCATCCCGAAGGGCACGACGCACGAGTTCTGGAAGAGCGTGCACGCGGGCGCGGTGAAGGCCGCGCGCGAGCTCGGGGTCGAGCCGCTGTGGAAGGGGCCGTTGAAGGAGGACGACCTCAAGGAGCAGATCGGCATCGTCGAGGGCTTCGCCGCCGAGGGCGTGAGCGGCATCGTGCTCGCGCCCCTCAACGACAAGGCGCTCGCGACGTCGGTGAAGAACGCCGTGCGCGCAGGCGTGCCGGTGGTGGTGTTCGACTCGGGGCTCACGGGCGAGGAGCACGCGAGCTTCGTCGCCACCAACAACAAGGTCGCCGGCAAGCTGGCGGGCGAGCGGCTCGGCAAGCTCGTGGCCGGCGCCGAGAAGAAGAACGTGCTCCTCCTGCGGTACCTCGAGGGCTCGGCGAGCACGAGCGAGCGCGAGGCGGGCTTCCTCGAGGGCATCGGCAGCTCGGAGGGCGTGAAGGTCGCGAGCGACAACCAGTACGGAGGGGCCACGACCGACAGCGCCATGTCCGCGAGCGAGAGCCTCTTGCTGGCGCAAGGCGCCGACAAGGGCGAGGTCGCGGGCGTCTTCTGCCCGAACGAATCGACCACCTTCGGCATGCTGCTCGCCCTGCGCAAGCTCGGTCTCGCCGGCAAGGTGAAGCTCGTCGGCTTCGATGCCTCCGCGAAGCTCGTGGCCGCCCTCTCCGAGGGGCACGTCGACGGCCTGGTGGTGCAGAACCCCTTCCAGATGGGCTACCTCGCCGTCAAGACGATGGTGAGCGTCATCCGCGGCGAGAAGGTCGAGCGCCTGATCGACACGGGCGCGCGCCTCGTCGATCGCGACAACATGGGGGCTCCGGAGGTGAAGGAGCTCCTGCACCCGAACCTCGCCGTCTGGCTCGACGAGTGAACGCGCCCGCGCTCGTCGTCCGCGGCGTGGAGAAGCGCTTCGGCGCCACCCGCGCGCTCGCCGGCGTCGACCTCGCCGTGCGCGCGGGCGAGGTGCACGCCGTGCTCGGCGAGAACGGCGCGGGCAAGAGCACGCTCATGGGCGTGCTCGCGGGCCTGTACCGGCCGGACGCCGGGGTGCTCGAGCTCGGGGGCGCCGCCTTCGCGCCGCGCGCTCCCGGCGAGGCGCGCCTGCGCGGCGTCGCGCTCGTGCCGCAGGAGCCCGCGCTGTGCCCCGATCTCAGCGTCGCCGAGAACATCGTGCTCGGCGTCGAGCCCGTGCGGCTCGGCCTCGTGCGCCGCGCGGAGCGCCGGGCGCGGGCGGTGCGCGCGCTCGCGGCCGTGGGGGCCGGCCTCGACCCCGACGCGCGCGCGGGCACGCTCTCGCCGCCCGAGCGCGCCCTGGTCGGCATCGCGCGGGCGCTCGCCGTCGAGCCGCTCTCGCTCGTCATCCTCGACGAGCCGACGAGCACGCTCGCCGCGGCCGAGGTGGAGGAGCTGTTCCTCGCGGTGGCGCGGCTGCGGGCGCGGGGCCTCGCCGTCCTGTACGTCTCGCACTTCCTCGAGGAGGTGGCCCGCATCGCGGACTCGTTCACGGTGCTGCGCGAGGGACGCAGCGTGGCGCACGGCGCGATGGCCGAGACGAGCCTCGACGCCGTCGTCGAGCACATGCTCGGACGCCGGCTCGAGCGGGCGGAGGCGGCCGCCGAGGCGCGCGTGCCGGGCGAGATCGTGCTGCGCGTCCTCGGGCTCGCGGGCGCCCGCCTGCCGAGGAGCGCGAGCCTCGAGCTCAGGCGCGGCGAGGTGCTCGGCGTCACCGGCCTCGTCGGCTCGGGCCGCACCGAGCTCTTGCGCGCCGTCTTCGGGCTCGATGCGGTGCGGCGCGGCGCGGTGAAGGTCGCCGCGTTCGGCAGCGGGCGCGCGCGCGACGGCGCCCGCGAGGAGCGCGCCCTCCGGGGCACGGCGCCGTGGCGGCGCCTGCTCGCCGGCATCGGCATGGCGAGCGAGGACCGGCAGCACGAGGGCCTCGCCGGGCAGATGAGCGTGCGCGACAACCTCACGCTGACCCGCCTCGAGCCGTTCCGGCGCTTCGGCCTCTTGTCCGACGGCCGGCAGCGGGCGGCGGCGCGGCGCTTCATGGAGCGGCTCGCCATCCGCGCGTCCGGTCCCGACGCGCCCGTCGCCTCCCTGTCGGGCGGCAACCAGCAGAAGGTCGCGCTCGCGCGCCTGCTGCACCACGAGGCGGACGTGCTCCTGCTCGACGAGCCGACGCGCGGCATCGACCTCGGGAGCCGCGAGGCGATCTACGCCCTCGTCGGGGAGCTCGCCCGGCGCGGGAAATCGATCGTGTGGGTCTCGAGTCAGCTCGGCGAGGTGCTGCGCGTGTGCGATCGCGTGTGCGTGATGCGTCGCGGAGTGCTCGGGGCGGCGCGCGCGGCGCGGGAGCTCGACGAGCACGCGCTCCTGCTCGAGGCGGCCACATGAGCGCCGCGCGCGCCGTGGGGCAGGCGCTCGTGCGGGTGACGCGGCGCCCGTGGTTCGGACCGCTCGTCGCGTTGCTCGTCGTCTACGCCTTCTTCGCGGCCCTGAAGCCCGAGACCTTCCTCCGCGGCATGATCCTCGAGACCATGGCCTCGCAGGTCGTCGTCGTGGCGATCGCGGCCGTGGGGATGACCCTCGTCATCGTCGAGGGCGGCATCGATCTCTCGGTGGGCTCGACGGTGGCGCTCGTCACGGTGGTGGTCGCGCGCGCGCTCGTGGCCGGGGCCGGCCCGGGGGTGGCCGTGCTCGTCGGCATCGCCACCGGTCTCGCGTGCGGCGCGCTCAACGGCGGGCTCATCGCCGGGCTCGGCGTGAGCCCGTTCATCGCGACCCTCGGGACCATGAGCGCGCTGCGGGGGCTCGCCAAGGGGCTCGCGCACGAGCAGAAGATCGACGCACCCGCGCAGGGCCTCGACGAGCTCATGGCGCTCGCCCCGCGGGGCAGCCCGTGGCTCGTGTCGCCGGGCGTGTGGATCGCCGGGGCGCTCGCGCTCGCGGGCGCCGTGCTGCTCGGTCGCACGCGCTTCGGGCGGCACGTCGTCGCGGTCGGCTCCAACGCCCGCACGGCGCGCCTGTGCGGCATCTCGGTCGGGCGCGTCACCGTGGCGACCTACGCCCTCGCGGGCGCGCTCGCGGGCGTGGCCGGCGTGATGGAGTTCGGCAAGCTCACGGTCGGCGACCCCACCGACGCTCCGGGGCTCGAGCTCGACGTCATCGCCGCCGTCGTCATCGGCGGCGGGTCGCTCTCGGGCGGGCAGGGCTCGGTCGCCGGGAGCCTCATCGGCGCGGCGCTCATGACCGTCTTGAAGAACGGCTCGATGCACCTCGGCGTCGCCAACTGGGTGCAGCAGATCCTCACGGGCGCCATCATCGTCGCGGCCGCGGCGCTCGACCGCTACCGGCAGAAGCGCGCGGGCGCGCTGTCGTGAACGAGCGCGTCGTCGGGCGGGGTGGCGGTGGTGCGGTGCTCGACAGCGAGGACCCGGCGCCGGAACGGGCCCGCGCCGGGCGCGCGCGACGCGTGTAAGCTAGGGCCCATGCTTCGCAAGCTCGGCTGGTGCGGCGTCGCGGCGTGCGCGGCGCTCACGGGGTCCGTCGGCGCGTGCACGCTCATCCTCGGCGACGACTACCAGGTGAGCGGGGCGGACGGGCCTGGTGCGAGCGGGGGAGCCGGCGGCGCGGGGGGACAGGCCACCGGGGCCGGCGGGGCGTCGGTCGTGCCGTACGAGTGCGACTGGGACCCGACGCGCTTCGTGACGCTGCGCGATCTGTCGCCCGAGCCGGCCGGGTCCAGGCTGTTCAACGGCAACCTGTTCGCGGCGGCGGTCGACGGCGGCGTCCGGGCCTTCACCAGCCGCAACGACTCCATCAATTTCGGCCAGGTCGAGGTGTACAGCTACGACGGGTGGCAGGTGCGCTCGTTCGGCCGCCGCGCCGACCGCCTGCTCGACGTGCAGCGCCTCGCGGCCCAGCAGATGGGCGTGCTCTTCGCTCTGGCGACGGCGGGCGTGCCGCAGGTCGCGACGGAGCTGCTCGTCGTGCCGGACTCGGACCCGGATGGGGTCAACGCCACCATCCGGGCGCTCGGCTCGCAGCCGAACACCGACAGCGTGGGCAACGGGACCTTCACCGCGGTCGGCGGGGCGCTCACGGACGTCGACTACGTCGTGCAGGCGGCCGACGCCACGGGCGACAAGGTGCTCTTCGGGCGCTACCGCGGCACGCCGGACGATCCGCTGGCGTTCACCGAGTACGACGCGCTGCTCGGCGAGAACGCCTTCAAGCCGAGCGTCGTCGTGCGCAACGGCGCGCAGACGCACGTGTTCCTCGGCGAGCTGAGCGGTCAGTTCCCGGCGCGCCAGTACGTCCTGCCGGACGGCCCCGCCCCCGCGCCGATGCCCGCGACCCTCGAGTACCCGATCGAGTACTACCCCTTCGCCATCGTGCCGCGGCCGGGCGGCAACGCGTTCAACGTCGCGGCCGCCTACCTGTCGACCGACGGGAGCGGGACGCTGCGGCTCCACGTCGGGCCGGTTCCTGCCGCGGAGCTCGCGAGCTACGACCTGTCGCTCCTGCCGGCGGCGGTCACGTTCACGAGCTTCGCCGACGTCCCGAGCCAGGGCGGCCCGCCGGGCTGGCACGGTCCGAACCTGTTCCTGGTAGGCTCGTACGCCAACGCGAAGACCACGCTCGGCATCGTCATCGCGCACGAGACCGGCGTCGAGCGCACCAACCAGCAGCTGCCGTTCCCGCAGGCGATCACGGCGGTCAGCATCGACAGCGCGGCCGTGGCCCCGAACCCGGGCTTCGCGTCGCTCGGCGGGGACGTCCACGTCGTCTGGACGGAGCGCTACGTCGCCGGCGGCAACGACTACCACCTGCTGCGCGCGGGCGTGCTCCTGTGCTTCCCGCCGTGAACGGCACCCGCGCGCGGCGCGAGGGTCAGGGCAGAATGGTCGCGCGGCGACAGTCGTCGGCGAGCTCGAGCTCGTCCGGCACGTCCTCGTCGATACCCGATGGTGCGGCTCCGAAAGGCAGCCTATTTCGCCCCTTCGGCCAGTGGGGCCAGCAGTTGGCGCAGCAGGGCCGCCTCTTGCTCTGCTTCTGGTCCCGAAGTCGCGCTCGCGATCCGGCGCAGGAGCGGCGGCCCGAGCACCGTTCGGGCAGGTTCGGTGGTCGCGTTCATCTCGCGCGTGAGCGCCTCCGCGATGTCGGCCACCCCGAGGCCCGTCCAGTCCTTGCGCACGCCCGCGATGACCTGCTCGAAGCTGCTCGTGGGGCCGCTCGGATCCTTCACCTCCCACATGCGGCTGGCGCGCACGTCGTATTGCGCCTTGGTCGTGGTCTCGCTCTGCCACTCGTTCACCACGATGGCGACGGTCTGCTTGACATCGGCCGCGCCTAGCTCGGCCTCGAGGCGCTCGCGTTCGGCCCCGAGCGAGCGGAGCTCGGCCTGCGCGTCCGCGATGCGCCACTCGGCCGACGCCGAGAGGCCGCCGCCCTGCGTCGCGGAGTAGGTGGAGCAGCCCGGCTTGCCGGCATCGCACTTCCAGTCGATGACGCCGCTCGACGGCGCCTGGTCCGTCGGACCGAGCCCGAGCCGCGAGCGGTGCACGTCCATCTCGCGACCGATCTCGCCGAGCCGCCTCTCGATGTCGGCCCTGCGCTCCGGCGTGAGCGGCTTGACGAAGGAGAGCTCGTGGGCGACGGGTGCCTGGCTCCATGTGGTCTCCACGTCGTCGGCGACCCGCTGGATCCGGAGCTCGATCGGGCCGGCGGACAGCACGAGCCCCTGTGCGCCCGCCGTGGAGGACTCGGAGCGGTTCTCGGTCACGATGCGCCACGCAAGATCGCGCAGCTCGTGCATGGGGTTGCTCTCGTCGACGGGTGGCCAGGGCGGCACGGTTCCCGCGACCGTCACGGGGATCTTCGACAGATCGGCCAGGGCCGCGCGCAGCGCGGTGCTCGCATCGGCCCGCCGGCGAGCGTGGAAGAACTTGTCGAGCG
>JADLAB010000073.1 GCA_020848455.1 Polyangiaceae bacterium | reverse complement strand
CGTACACGAGCCTGCGGCGCGGCGCCTTTCGCGCCTACCTGATGGGCCCCGACGGCGCCCACCCGCGCCCGCTCCTCGGCGCGGCGGACGCGGCCGAGGGCGCCGAGACGGGCTTTCTCGCCCACGAGGAGCTCGCGTGGTCGCCGGACGCGACGCGCATCGCGCTCGTCGAGCGCCGCACCGGCCGGGCCAGCGTGCGCGTGCTCCGCGTCGCCGACGGCGTCGAGCTCGCGCGCACCGAGGGACCCCATGACCAGACCCCCGTATGGTCGCCCGACGGCGCCTTCGTGGCCTTTGCCTCCGATCGCTCGGGGGACGTGGACGTCTACCGCATGCGCGCCGACGGCTCGGAGCTCGTGGCCCTCACGAGCTCGCCCGGCGCGGACTGGCTGCCGCGGTGGCTCGCGGAGTGAGTCGCGGCTCGAGCGGGGTGCGTGGAGCGCAGCGCGCACTCCTGCTGCCCGAGCTGCAAGACCCTACCGCGCCGGCGCCAACGCCGCTGCCCCACGTCATCTCGACCGCCCTGCGACCACCTGGCCCTCCGCGCCGCTCGCGGTGCTTTCCCCCTTTCCCCAGGTAGCACACGGCGCGCCACACCAGGGTCTCGTTCAACAGGCGCATTTGCGCCGGCCCGCCGACGCGCAGCGCGTCGCCGGTCGCCGCAAGAACGCTATCCCGTTAGCCGGCAGCGGCCTCACAGGCCTCGGTTGGCATCGAGCCATTCTCGTCGGTTCCACTTCACTCCCCACGCACCCGCCGGCTCCAGAGAGAACCTCGGATCGTCCGACTGGAGGAACGTAAGCAAGCGCCTTCCAAGAAGGAGGTTCGAGTGTGCGGTTCCAAGAAGAATGTCGACCATGTGCCAGACGACTTTCGAACGCTGGCGATGGAAGGCATCAATGCCGCGAAACACAAGTACAGTTCCGCCGTCGTCGGGCACGGCGAGGTCGCGCATGCAGTCGTTGAACGCGTCGAGATTCTCTCCGTAGTAGTCAGGGAACCTGAGCCGAACAGCCACGTCGCGATGAAAGTCGAGTTCCGACTTCCAAGTTCGGCAGTCGAACACTTGAGTCTCGTACCGCTCCCCCATCAACCACGCGACATCCCGTTCCAGTACGTCGTTGGAGAAGTAGAGCAGCGCGCCATCGCGCAACGCCTGGTAGTCGAGGCGCTCCCAGCTTGACGGTTCGTCTCGGAACGCGGCCATCTTCTTCTGTCCGGCTAACGGGATTGCCGCTCAGCCGCGGGGGCGGGTGAACGGAGCGTCGATTCTACCATGACTGGCCGCCCGAGGTGCCGCGCGCCTCGCGCGGTATTGACGGTGGCCGAGGGACGGCGCTCCTTCCGCGCAGCCCGGACCCCGCCGGCTGCAACGGCAGGTCGGGCGGCACGCTCCAGGAGGGGTGCGCGTGTCGGACGTGCACGGTTGTGCTCACGCACGCGTGGAGGGGACGGGCGCCGAGCCATACTCGAGAACCGCTTCAACGATGGACCCGCCATAGAGATCGCAGACGCGCTGAGCGGTTAACCGCGTTTCGTTGGGCCCGCACGGGTATTCAGGAGTCACACGCCGCAGGCTTCCCGATGCAAGAGCGAACAGAAGGGTGGACCGGCTAGCAACCTCACGAACGAGATCAGCCGGGACCTGCGCGTCGAGTATCTCGCGCCGCTGTGTGCGCACGAGCTCCGCGTACTCTTGGCGCCAGCGGTGATACGGAACGCGCCAACGATCGTGAGCGAGCACCTGGTCAAGCAGACCGGGCTCGTCACGAAATGCGGAAACGAGCTCCCAGAATCTCATTGAAGTGGCACATCGGGGCGCGTGGCCGCCGACGCGGTCATGTCCGCCCAACGTACCAGGTTTAAGTTGCGAAAGCCGAGCGAAAGCGAGGTTTTCATCAACTTCAAACCGCAGTTGGACGGCGTGCCGCGTTTTGGGTCACGCTAGCCGGACGCGGCGACTGATCACCTCGAGTACTTTCGAGGCATTGAAGCACAGCACATAATGAACAAACGCACCAGACTCTGGGTACCCCTCGGCTTTGACTTCGTCGAGCAGCCACAAGGAGTTCAACACTTCATAGGTTACGTCATCGCGCGGAGTCTCGATCGTTGGCCGAGCTGACCACCGGAACGCAAGCACTTCTGTGAAGCGTTGCTCCACTTCTTGCTCGTGCCAGTCGATGAAGCGGAGAATTAGGTCGCCATCGGCAAACGAGAGGGCGACAGATTCACCGTCGGCTACGGAAAAGCCAAGTTGTGCCGGAACGAGATCCATCGCAGTGCTGCTCAGAACTGGATGCTCCATGTCGGATAGATACCTTTGGCTTTCGCAAAGACTTCTCGCAACGACAGTTCGATGTGCGTCCGCGTGCGAACGTTAACGAACGCGAACCGGTAACGCGGGCCTAGATTCTGCGCCACTAGCAACTCGGCGGTGGACAGCGAAAAGAAATACCGCTCAAATGTGTGCGTCACGCCATCCTTGCTTGTGGACTTGATCTCATACAGGGTGAGGGCATCCAAGTTCTTTCGAACTTCGGCTGCGTCGCTCATGTCAAAGGGCGTTGTAGTCTTCACGATGTCGAACGCTTTGCCGTAGACGACATACCCCTCGAGAACGAACGCCACGAGTATTGCTTCCCGCTCCTTCGCAGACGGAACATGGAAGCCGGCGTCCAGCTCCAAGAGTACGGCAGCGGCAGCCTTTGCCGTTTGTTGTCCCGAAGTGCGCACTAGCTCCGGGACTACTTCGAGTTCAACATCTTCAGGCTCAAGCTTCATCAGTCCCTCCAACGGGACTGCCGCTCAGCCGCGACGGCCGGGCCGCCCTCGTGAAGATGGTGCCAGTCTACCACGAGCTGGCCGGAGGGAGGCGGCGAGCGGAGCGAGCCACCGACCGAGTGTTGATGATCCTCTGATCCCGCGGGATTTCGGTGAAGTTCACCGGTGAAACACGCATCTCGTGCCGGTGAAGGAACCCGGTGAAGACCGTGGGCGCGCAGGCCCTCGCCTCCGTTTGCGCCGACCCGCGCCACCTCGGCGCCGAGATCGGCGCCCTTGCCGTCCTGCACACCTGGACTCGCGCCCTCGAGTGGCATCCCCACGTCCACATGCTCGTCCCCGGCGGCGGGCTGGCCCCCGACGGCCGCACCTGGCGGAGCGCACGGCGCCGCGCTCGCGAGGGTCACAAGCGCCCCAAGGACTACCTCGTCCCCGAGCGCGCCGTGGCCTCGCGCTTCCGTGGCCGCTTTCTCGAGCTCGCACGCCGTGCCCTGCCGGACGCAGCCTTTCCGCACATCCCCTGGGGCATGAACTGGATCGTCCACATCGAGGGCCCGAAGCCCCACGCGAGGCCCGAGGCCCTGCTCGACTACCTCGGTCGCTACGTGCACCGCACGGCCATTACCGATCGCCGCATCACCGCCTGCGACGAGCGCGCCGTCACGTTCACGTATCGCGACTCCCGCGACGGCCGCCAGAAGGTCATGACCCTTCCGCCCGACGAGTTCCTGCGGCGCTTCCTCCAGCACGTGCCCTCGCACGGCTTCCATCGCGTCCGCGCCTATGGCCTGCTCCACCCGAAACACCGCACCACCCTCCGGCGCCTGCAGCTCCTGCTCACGCGGCCGCCCCCGGACCCGCCTGCGCCCGACCGAGAGACCGAGCCCGGCCCCGGCGACGCGCTCGCGGTCCGCGCGCACTCCTGCTGCCCGAGCTGCAAGACCGGCACACTGCGCCTCGTCGCCCGCCTGTCCGCCGCGCAATGCCGCGCGTGGGCAGTCGGACACCCACGACACGACCGCCCGACCCACCGCGTCCGCGCCCCTCCGTGAGCCGCGCATGAAAGTCGTCACCGTCATCGCATCCGCCCGCGAATCGCGCCGCTACGTGGCGCCCGGGCGGACGTCTGCCGCGGCGGTGCCAACGCCGCTGCCTCACGTCCTCTCGACCGCCCTGCGACTACGCGCAGTCGCTCCACCGAGTCCGTGCAGCGTCGAAAAGAGCCCCCGTCCGCCCACCCGCGGCGCCCGTCGGCCAGCCCCGCACCTGGCCCTCCGCGGCGCTCGCGGTGCTTTCCCCAGGTAGCACACGGCGAGCCACACCACGGTCTCGTTCAACAGGCGCATTTGCGCCGGCCCGCCGACGCGCAGCGCGTCGCCGGTCGCCGCAAAAACGCTATCCCGTTAGGCGGCGTTTGGGCGTCCTATTTGGACGGCTTCGTCTGCAAAGAAGCTCTACCCCGCGCGACCTTGGCTGGTAATACGAACATGAACTCACCGAGAGCGATGACGAACCGAATGGCACGTTCCGCATCTTTCGTCGTCGGGAGCTCGGCTGCAGCATCGGCGTGACGCTGATCGTTCGCGTCAAGCCGGACTTCGTGCGCCCACGCGGCCATCTCCGTCGTGATTACATGTGCATCTGCTGCCGCATCGATGCGTTTATACAGAGTGCCGTCAGGAAATCCCTTGGCTTTCAGCATGGCGTCAACGCTCGAAGCAGCGAGCATTACGGCGCCTGCGGGAGCACTCAAGCTATGTAACGCTTGGCGCAGGTATTCGGCGGCCTTCGGCGGGATATCGTCTTCGACTTGAAATGAGTGCGGGAAGTACTCTTGAACGGAAGCACCCGCTCTGCCTGCCCAAGCGGTGACTACGCCACCGCAGCGGCTGCAAGAGTAGACGCGCCACGCTCGCGCATTTTCCTCCTCGGAGTCTCTTGTCGCGAACGTGTGGATGGCCGACAGCATCGGGTGTGCGATCCCGCAGTGGGGACAGCGGTCGAGCTTGAGCGCGTTGTCGAGGTATAGCGTTGGCATCGAGGTTCTGGTCGTCCGCCTAACGTATCGAAGTTCAGCCGCGGGGTCCAGGTGGCGCGGCGCCACCAGACTCGAGACTACCGCAGGCGGCCCCGGGGGACATCAGCAAGAAACGGGTCGCCCGGGGCCCGCCGTCTTCATGGCGCGAGCAGCGGGCCCGCCGGCTGCAATTTCCAGTTGGG
>JADLAB010000072.1 GCA_020848455.1 Polyangiaceae bacterium | reverse complement strand
TCGACGGCCGCTTCGCTCCCGGCGCTCGGCCCAGGCAGATCGACGCGTTTCGCCTTCGTCTTGTGTCGCACTCCGGGACCACCGCAACCAAAGACTATTAACGCCTATGGGGCCGGGGGGTGAGGGTAACACTCAGGTCCGGATGCACGCCCTCACTCGCCGTCCGCGAGCGGCGTCCAGTCGTGGTACGCGGCGACGTCGTGGGCATCCTCGGCGTGGGCCCAGCGCGTGCCGCAGAAGCCGCAGCGGTAGCGCGTCACCGCGCTCTCGGCCGCGGGCGACACGCGCTCGAGGCGCGTCGAGCTCGGCTGCGCGTGGTGGCCGGAGGCCACGAGCGCGTGGCAGTCGCACGGGGCGGGTGCGCTCGTGAGCAGGCGCCCGTACGTGGCGTGCGCCATCCGGGTGCAGAGCCCGTCGACCGCGGCGCGCAGGGCCTCGAGCACCTGCAGGCCGACGACGCGCTGGCCAGTGAGGCGCCGCGAGTCGCCGGGCCTCTGCAGGCGCGACCACACCCAGGCGTCGTGCTCGCGGCGCAGCTCCGGGGAAAGGCCCACGAGCCCGGCGTCGAGCTCCACCCGCAGGCCCTCGAGCGCCGCGAGCGGCAGCGGCGCGTCGTCCGCTGGCCCGAGCGCCCCGACGGCCGCCTCGAGCTCTGCGACGAGGCGCTCGCCGAGCTCGGCGTCGTGGCGCGTGGCGGGGTCGAAGGACGCCGCCTGGGCGGCGTGGGTCACGCGGGCGAGGGTCGCGAGGGGGCTCGGGTCGGGCATGGGTCTGGCCTTGCTCGGGGCGCGCTTTCGGGCCAAGGCTGATCCGAGAGCGGCAGCGCTCTCCTAGCATGGTGACCCCGCGCCGGGACCCGGACCAGAGTGAGCCAAGGTCGCCGCCGCGGCGCGCGCCGTCGGCCGCGTGCGCCCTCGCACTCACCGCGCTCGCGGGCTGTGCCGCCGCGCCGCCGCCCGAGGCTCGCGCCAAGGTCGATCCGGTGTTCGACGTGCCGCGCGAGTACCGCATCCTCGCCACGCTGCCCTGCGCCGAGGGAGCGGGGCTCGTGTACCTCGTGTCGCACGCGGGCGACCTCTACAGCTTCGCGCCGAGCTCGCTCGAGATGCGCCTCATCGGCGCGCTCGACTGCCCGGCGCCGCGCGGCGTCGGGCCGAACTCCATGGCCGTCGACCGCTCCGGCACGGCCTGGCTCAGCTACAACGACGGTGGCCTCTACCGCGCGAGCACGCGCGACGCCCACTGCACCGCCACCGGCTTCGTCCCGGGCCAGCACGGCTTCGGTCGCTTCGGCATGGCCTTCGCGAGCAGCGGCCCCGACCTCGGCGACGAGACGCTCTACGTCTGGGGCGGCTGGGGCTCCGAGTACGCGGCCCGCGGGGGTCGGCGGCGCTCGGACACGCGCCGCGATCCGTGGGGCATGGGCGAGCCCGACGACGACGACGGCTGGCAAGGCCTCCCCGAGGAGCGCGACGGCGACCCGTTCGAGCGCGACGAGCGCGACGAGCCCGAGCGGCGCGGCCCGCGGGCTCGGCGCGAGGTGCGCGACGGGCTCGGGCTCGCGCGCGTCGACCGGCGCGCGCTCCGCCTGTCGCCGATCGGCGACGACGGCGGCCGGCTCTCGGCCGAGTGGGCCGATCTCACCGGCACGGGCGACGGGCGCGTGTTCGGCTTCTTCGCGACCTACCCGGCCACGCTCGCGGAGCTCGATCCCGCGACGGGCGCCGTCCTCGCGCGCCGCCGCTTGCAGAGCGTCGTGACCGGGCAGGGCTGGGCCTTCTCCTTCTGGGGCGGCGATTTCTGGTTCTACTGGGCGCCCGACGGCGCGACCTCGAACGTGAGCCGCCTGTCGGCCGACGGCACGCTCCGCGAGGTGCTGCACGACGTCGGCTTCGTCATCGTCGGCGCGGGCGTCTCGACCTGCGCGCCGACGGGGCCGAGCTAGCGCGCTCGTCCGCGCCACGCCGGCCCGAGCTGGGGTACCCTCCCGACCGGAGGCACCCCATGCACGTCCCCCTCACGCTGGCTGATTTCCTGTATCGCGGCGAAACGGTCCACGGCGGGCGCGTGGCGGTGGTCGACGAGCCTGCGCCGCCCGGTGGCGGGCTCGGACCGATCACCTACGCCGAGCTCGCCCCATGGCGCGCAGCCAGGCGGCGGCCTTCGACGAGCTCGGCCTCCCCGAGGGCGCGCGCGTGGCGATCATCTCGCCCAACGCGGCGCGCTTCGTCGTCAGCCTCTTCGGCGTCAGCGCCTTCGGGCGCGTGCTCGTGCCCATCAACTTCCGCCTCAACGCCGACGAGATCCGCTACATCGTCGAGCACTCGGGCGCGAGCGTGCTGCTCGTCGATCCCGACGTCGAGGCGACCGTGGCGCCGGTCGCGGTGGCCCACCGCCTGATCCTCGGCGAGCAGAGCGACGCGCGCCTCTTCGGCCGGCGCGACGTCGCACCGCGCTTCGGCGTCGACGACGAGACCCGGCCCGTGTCGATCAACTACACCTCGGGCACGACGGCGCGGCCGAAGGGCGTGACCCTGTCGCACCGCAGTTGCTGGCTCAATGCGGTGACCTTCGGCTGGCACGCCGGGGTCACCGACCGCGACGTCTACCTGCACACCCTGCCGCTCTTCCACTGCAACGGCTGGGGCATGCCGTACGCGCTCACGGCGATGGGGGTCAAGCAGGTGGTCCTGCGCAAGATCGACGGTGGCGAGATCCTGCGCCGCATCGAGCGCGAGGGCGTGACGTTGCTGAGCGGCGCGCCCGCGGTGGTCGCCGCGATCCTCGACGCCGCCGCGGCGCGGCGCGAGCGCGGCGAGCCGGTGCCCGGGCGCGGCACGGTGCGCATCGTCGTCGCCGGCGCGCCGCCGCCGTCGCGCGTCATCGAGCGGGTCGAGGTCGAGCTCGGCTGGGAGTTCATCCAGATCTACGGCCTCACCGAGACCTCGCCCCTGCTCACCGTCAACCGCGCCCCCGCCGAGTGGGACGCCCTCGACCCGGCCGAGCGTGCGCGGCGCCTGTCGCGTGCCGGCGTGCCGGCCGTCGGCGTACGCCTCGACGTGAGCCCCGGCGGCGAGCTCCGCGCCCGCTCCAACCACGTCTTCGACGGCTACCACGACCAGCCCGAGGAGACGGCCCGGGCGATCGTCGACGGCTGGTTCCACACCGGCGACGGCGGTCACCTCGACGGTCCCTACGCCGTCATCACGGACCGAAAGAAGGACGTCATCGTCACCGGCGGCGAGAACGTGTCGTCCATCGAGGTCGAGGACTGCCTCTACCAGCACCCCGCCGTCGCCGAGGTGGCCGTGGTCGGCGTGCCGCACGACAAATGGGGCGAGACCGTGCTCGCCTTCGTCGTGCTGCGACCCGGCGCCACCGCGACGCCCGCCGAGCTCATCGCCCACTGCCGCGCCAAGCTCTCGCACTTCAAGTGCCCGACGACCGTCGAGCTGCGCGACGAGCTCCCGCGCACGGCAAGCTGCAGAAGTTCCGCCTGCGCGAGGCGTACTGGGCCGGTCGTGACCGGCGCGTGAGCTAGCGACGGGCGGACGTGGAAGCGAGCCTTTGCGCGGACGGCGCGCCGGCTCCGTCAGTGGAGGCTGACCCGCTCGCCGCCGCCGGGTGGCTCGGCCGCGAGGTGGAAGCCCCGCTCGCGCAGCAAGGCGAGCGCCGGCGCGGCTGCGTCGAAGATCCTCCAGTCGCGCGGCGACACGATCGCCACGGTGTGGGCCATCATCCGCGGGATCATGCCCGGGATGGCGCACACGTAGAGGTCCACCTGCGGGGCGAGCGCGGCGTCGAGCCGCTTGAAGGCCAGCGCGTAGCCCGCGGTGGCCGAGGTCATCTCGGTCGCGTCGTGGAACACGACGAGCCGCGAGCCGATCCCCGCGGTGTGCTTGCGGATCTCGTCGCACACCGCGTGGCCGTCGCTCGGCTCGCCGGCGCCGCGGTGACGGATGACGAGCAGCTTGCGCGGTCCGGTATTCACGCCGCCATGCTCGGCGATGGCGCGGGCGTTGTCCAGGTGGTCCTCGGCCGGCCGAGGGGAAGCGCGCGGCGGGGCGTCGCCTCAGCGCTCCTCGGCCCCGCGCAGCGTCGCGGCGTCCGGACCGAGCGCTTCGGCCGCCGGGCGGCGTCGATCGCAGTAGAGCGGGCGCCCGACCGGGCGGGTCGTGTAGAGCGCATGGCCGCGCGCCGCGGCCCGGCCGCCCTCGTCGGCCTCGAGCTCGACCGGGTAGGCGGCGTGGAGCCACAGCGCGCCCGCCGCGGCGTGTACCTCGACGAGGCGCAGGTGCTCGGGCGCCGGCGTCACGAAGGCGGGCGGCGGGACCGCCACGCGTTGCCAGGCCCCCTCGGCCCGCCGCCAGAGCTCGCGCCAGCGCGCCACCGCCCAGAGCGAGCCGTCGTCCGTGGCGGTCATCGACACGAGCGGCCCCTCGAAGGGCACCTCGACCTCGCTCCAGCGCGAGCCGTCGTGGTGCACGAGGTACACGGGCGCGTCGTCGGTCTCGTAGGGCGGGTAGCCGTAGAGGTACGCGTCGCGCCGCCCGCGAAACACGAGCTCGAGGTTCACGATGGTGCGCAAGAGCGGCGAGGCGGGCGCCTCGAGCACGCGCCAGGCGCGCTCGCCGGCCGTGAAGCTCGCGACGAGCACGCCGCCCTCTGCGCGGTGCTCGGCGTCCTCGCAGCGACCCGCCACGAGCACGTCGCCCGATGGCAGGCGCGCCGTCGCGTGGCTCGCGAAGCGCCGTTCCGCGCCGCGCTCGCCGCACAGGGAGGCCTCGGGGAGCTCGGGCGCGAGCATCCCCTGCGTCGCGGCGTCGACCGCCCGCGCGTCGAGCGCCCACGCCGCGTCGTGCCAGCCGTAGTAGAGGCGCCGCCGCTCGTAGAGCACGCCCTGGCCGGCGCTCCCGCGCCCCGTCTCGACGCGCGTCAGAAAGCGGCTGCTCCCGAGGCCGCCGAGCTCGAGATCGCCGGGCACCCAGCCGTCCGCCGTGACGGGCAGGCCCGCGAAGAGCGTGGCGTCACGCACCGGCCCGTCCGCCTCGAGTGGCGCGAACGACTGCGCGGCCGTCACCTCCGCGTCGCGCGCCGCCCCGAGCGCGTACGCCGTCGCGTCGAGCCCGTAGGTGCCGTAGACGAAGAACGCGCGGTCGCCCGCCGCGTACACCGAGAGCTTCGGACACAGGCCCTCGGCAAAGACCGCGAGCGGGGTCGCCTCCGCCGAGGGCGCGCCGGTCGTGCCCGTCGCGTCCGGCCCGAGCCCGAGGCTCGAGGCGCAGCCGAGCGCGAGCCCCGCGACCCCGACCGCGGCCTCGACCCCGAGTCCGCGCGCTCCGCCCCCCCGACCCGTCACGGCGACGTGCAGAGCCCCGGGCACGCGCTCGGACACTCGTCGCACTCGACGCAGGTGAGCAGGGCGTCGTAGGCCTGTGCGCCCGACGGCTGAGCCGCGTAGCACGCCTGCTGGCACGCCTTGTCGACCCCGCAACCCGCGAAGCACTCGTCGATGGCCTTGCAGGCGAGGCTCGCCAGGCAGATCTGGTAGAGCGCCTGGCACGGGCTCGCGAGCGCGCACTGCACGCACGCCGAGCAGCCCTCCGTCTCGGGACACTGCACCCCCGCGTCGCCGCCGCCGGATCCGGTCGAGCTCGTGCCCGCCGGCCAGTTGCAGCTCGCCGCGAGCAGGGACGCGCACAGCAGGAGGGAACGGTGCATGCCGAGAGCGTACTCCATCGGAGGTGGGGCCGCCGGGGGTCGGGAGCGCGCGCCGTGCGGAGCGGCCCGCCGTCGGCGCCCGTGTTACCTTGCTGGCAGCATGCTCGGACGGCTCGGCTCGAAGGTGCTCGGCGCGACGCTACGCGTTCTGCTCGGTCTCGGGCTCGCCGCGTGCGCCCTGCCGAGCGCCGACCTCGTCGGCGGGGCCGGCCCCGGTGGCGCGGGCGGGCAAGGCGGCAGCGACGCCTGCCCCGGCGCCGAGGCTCCCCTGCTGCTCGAGCCGGTCGCCGACGCCACCCTCGACGAGAACGACCTCGCCACGCCCCACGGCGACGAGCTCGAGCTGAAGGTCCGGAGCGGGGATCTGCTGCAACGTGCCTTGCTCCGGTTCGACCTCGGCGGCTTGCCGACCGCCAGCATCATCTGCCGCGCCACGCTCGAGCTGACGCCCGTGATGCCGGTGAGCGGCCCACTCGAAGTCGGCTACCACCCCGTGACCACACCCTGGGTCGAGGCGCTCGTGACCTGGGGGACGCAGGCCGACGCGTACGGAGCCGAGAGCGCCCACGTGCTCCTCGAGCACGACCGGATGGCGCCGTACTACGCCGATCTCACGGCCGACGCGCGCGCGATGTTCGCGGCGCCGAGCGCCAATTTCGGCTGGCTCGTCAAGGCGCGCAGCGAAGCGGGCGCCCCGCTCAGCACCTGGGTGAGCGCGCGGACCGGGTCCTCGCCGCCGGTGCTGCAGATCCTCTACTCCGTGCCTTGAAGTCCGTGCCGCCCGGACGCTCACGCCCGGGTAGAATGCCGGCCCCATGGCCCACGACAAGATCGCCGTCGTCGACTTCGGCGGACAGTACGCCCACCTCATCGCCGCCAAGGTGCGCCGCCTCCACGTGCTCGCCGAGATCCGCGAGCCCGAGGACCCCGCCGAGCGGTTCGCCGGCTACAAGGGCGTGATCTTCTCCGGCAGCCCCGCGCTCGCCTCGCATGGCGAGGGCAGCTCCTACGACCGGCGCATCTACGATCTACCGGTCCCGATCCTCGGCTTCTGCTTCGGCCACCAGGAGATCGCCAAGCACTACGGCGGCGCGGTCGAGCACACTCAGCGCGAGTACGGCCCGGCGATCCTCGACGTGCGCGGCACGAGCCCGATCTTCGCCGGCCTCGCCGCCGAGGAGACGGTGTTCATGAGCCACGGCGACACGGTGACCGTGCTGCCCCCGGGCTTCGAGGAGATCGGGATCTCGCGCGCTGCCGGCGGCCCGCCCCATCGCAACGCCGCCATCGCCCACGACGGGCTCGCGCGCTACGGCTTCCAGTTCCACCCCGAGGTCGACGACACGGTCCACGGCGAGCAGATGCTGCGGAACTTCGTGGTCGACATCTGCGGCTGCCGCCCCGACTGGACGATGCAGCACTTCGGCGCCGAGGAGGCCGCGCGCCTGCGCGCCGAGGTCGGCGACCGGCACGTGTTCCTGCTCGCCTCGGGCGGGGTCGACTCGACCGTGTGCGCCGTGCTGCTCGGCCAGGCGCTCGGCCCCGAGCGCGTGCACCTCTTGCACGTCGACACCGGGCTCATGCGCAAGGGCGAGAGCGCCGAGGTGGTCGCCGAGCTCCGGAAGCGCGGGCTCGGCCGCAACCTGCACGCCGTCGACGCGACCGAGACCTTTCTCACGGCGCTCGCGGGGGTCGTCGAGCCCGAGAAGAAGCGCCGCATCATCGGCGACACCTTCCTCCGGGTGTTCGCGGCCGAGGCCGCCCGGCTCGAGCTGAAGGACTGCCTGCTCGCGCAGGGCACCATCTACCCCGACCGCATCGAGACCGGCGGCAGCAAGCGCGCCGACACCATCAAGACGCATCACAACCGCGTGCCCGCCGTCGAGGAGATGATCGCCGCCGGGCGCGTCGTCGAGCCGATCGCCGATCTCTACAAGCCCGAGGTGCGCGAGCTCGGCGAGTCGCTCGGGCTCGCGCACGAGCTCGTGTGGCGCCATCCCTTCCCCGGCCCGGGCCTCGGCATCCGGCTGCTCTGCTCCGACGGCACGCCCGTCGAGCCGGAGCCCGGCGCCGCGGAGGCGCTCGCCCGTCACTGCCAGAACGGCGTCCACGGCGCGCTCCTGCCCGTCCACTCGGTCGGCGTGAAGGCCGATCTGCGCAGCTACGAGCAGCCGGTGATGCTGTGGGGCGAGCTGCCGCTCGCGCGCGCGGAGGCCTTCGCCACGCGCATCTACCAGGACGTGCCCGGCACCAACCGCTGCATCGTCGACCTCACGTGCCGCGGGGTGAAGCACGCCCGCGCGCTCGCGGCGACCGTCACCCGTGCGCGCCTCGAGCTGCTGCGCGAGGCCGACCACCTCGTGATGGACGGCCTGCGCCGCCACGGCGTCTACGCGGAGATCTGGCAGTGCCCCACGGTGCTCGTGCCGCTCGAGCTCGACGGCCAGGGCCGCGAGCTCGGCGTCGTGCGGCCCGTGCTCTCCGAGCGCGCGATGACCTGCCGCCCGGCGATGCTGCCGGCGGCGCTCGTCACCGAGCTCAGCCAGGCCCTCGCCGCGCTCCCGGGCGTCTCCGGCGTCGCCCTCGACGTGACGACGAAGCCGCCCGGCACCATCGAGTGGGAGTGAGGGCGGAGCGGGTGGCGCGCCCTCGACGGCACGCCCGCCGTGCGCGATGCTCTGCGCGGCTGCGCCGATGAACACCGAGCTCCTGCCCCACCTGCACCTTCCGCCCGCGTGGTCCGCGGCGGCGGTCCTCCTCTGCGCGTTGCCCTACCTCGGCGCGCTCGTCGGCGCGCTCCGGCGCGCGCGCCGGCACGGGCGCACGGCGCGGAGCGAGGAGCGGAGCTTCGACCCCGAGGCCATGCTGGTCGCGGGCGACGTCGTCGTGACGGGCCGGGTCGAGTACGCCGAGGGGGCGGAGCTCGCGGTGCGGGTCGAGGTGGTGCAGAGCGGCACCGAGAGCGAGAGCTCGGGCTCGTGGAGCCACAGCTGGACCGAGCGCGCGCGGCGCGTGCGCGTGCACCCGTTCTACCTCCGGCTCGCGAGCGGCGAGCGGGTGCGGGTCGAGCCCGCGGACGACGCCCTGCTCGTCGACGCGCTCGACGGCATGGTGCTCGTGAACCGCACCGAGCGCATCCGGACGGCCGAGCTCTCGCCGGGCGAGCAGGTGTTCGTGCGCGGCACCCTCGGGCGCGGCGCCGATCCCGAGGGCGAGCGCTACCGCAGCGGGCGCGCGCTCGTGCTCCGCGCGACGCCGGGCCATCGCATGCTCGTCTCGAGCGAGCCGCTCGGCGCGCGCTTCCGCAAGCGCCAGCGCACCTATCGCCGCTGGGCCGTCGCGGCGCTCGTCTGCCTGTGCGCCGTGCAGGCCTCCTTCTTCTCGTTCCACGCGCTCGCCTTCGGCGGCCGGACGGTGCCCGGGACCGTCGAGGCGCGGCGCGCCATCGAGCGGACGGACAGCGAGGGCGATCCGTACACCGACTACGAGGTCGACGTGCTCGTGGCGCTGCCGGATGCACCGAGCCTGCGCTTCACCGAGGAGGTGTCGGAGGGGGACTACGCGCTCGCCGCCGAGGGCAGCCCCGTCGCCGTGCGCCACGTCCAGGCCGTGCCCTCGCTCGCCGAGCTCGGCACCGGAGGCACCGTGCACGGCGTGCGCTTCGCCCTCGTCCTGCCGCTCGGCCTCGCGTTCTACTCGATCTACGCCGGTGCGCGCCGCCGGAGCCGCCCCTGGTACCTCCGCCCCGTCAAGGACACGGGCTCGGGGCAGCTGCCGGACGTGCCCGCGTGACCTTCGACCGTCGACTTCCTCAATAGCGGAGCGACAGGCAGCTCAGGCCGCCATCCATCTTCTCCATCTCGGTCATGGCGAGCGGCTCGACGGCGTAGCCGAGGGCCCGGAGCTTCGCTTCGGTCACCGGGTGCTCCGCCGCCACGAGCACGGTGCGCCCGAGCCACAGGCAGTTCGCGGCGTAGGCCTCGCGGGTCGGCACGATCACGCGCTCGAAGGGCGCGAACGCGGGCTCTTCTGCCTGCGCCTCGCGCACGAGCAGGCGCGTGCCGCCGAGCCACGCGACGGCGCTCTTCAGGTGCAGGGCGTCCGGCCAGCCGCGCACGTCGATCGTGCTCGCGGTGTAGCCCGCGCGCTCGAGCGCACGGGCGAGCTCACGCGCACCCGCCGCGTCCGTCCGCGCCGAGAGCCCGATGAAGAAGTGCCGGCCCACCTGGCACACGTCGCCGCCGTCGAGGGTGCCGGGAGGCTCGATGCTCGCGAGCCCGGGGAACCGGGCCGCGAGCACCTCCCGCATGCGCGCGACCTCGCCCCGTCGGCTCGCGGCGCCGGGGCGGCACAGGACCGCGAGCCCCGCGGCGACGACCGCCGTGTCCTCCACGAAGGTGGCGTCGGGATGCTCGGGATCGGCGGGGAGCACCGTGACCTCGAGGCCCGCCCGGCCGAGGGCCTCGCAGTAGCGCGCGTGCTGCGCCACTGCGACGTCGAGCGCGGGCGCACCGAGCGCGCGCGTCGTGAGGCCGTGGGCGAAGGAGGGGCCGGGCAGGGCGACGATGGCCCGGGTGAAGGGGTGCGAGAACGGCGTCGGGGTCATGGGCGCCGCCATCCTGCCACGGCTTGCCGCACGCCTCGCGCGCGGTGCATGTTCGAGGGACCATGAGCGAAGCGGTCATCTGCCTCGGTTGCGGCGGCGTGGTGACCGAGGGCGCGGGGATCCCCGCGGGCGAGGCGGCGTGCAGCTGCGTGCCGCCCGCGCGCGAGGCTCCGACGGTCGTGTGTCGCGGCTGCGGCGGCTCGCTCGCGGTCGGCGTCCGGGCGTGCCCGTTCTGCGGCTCGACGGCGGCGACGCGGCGCTGCGCCCACTGCTCCGCGTGGACCCTGTCCGACGCCGTCCACTGCCAGCAGTGCGGGCGCGGCCTCGCCGAGGCGCCCGACGGGCCGTGCGTGCGCACCGGCGACCCCTGTCCCCGCTGCGGTCACGGCCTGGCCGCGCGTCGCTACGCGGAGCTCGACGTCGACGAGTGCGACGGCTGCGGCGGCCTGATGCTGACGCCCGCGACCATGGACCGCCTCGTGGCGACGCGCGACACCCCGACCGGCCTCCGGATGGCCCTGCCGAAGCGCGCTGCCGCGCGCGAGGAGCGGGTCGTCTACCTGCGCTGCCCGGCGTGCCAGAAGAGCATGAATCGCCGCGCGTTCGGCCGCATCTC
>JADLAB010000071.1 GCA_020848455.1 Polyangiaceae bacterium | reverse complement strand
GGCGATGCCGGTCGTCTTACCGACCGGGGACCCCTCCCGGCGCCGTCGGCGTGCGGAAGAAGCCGGGCGGTCCCTCTACTACTATGGCGGCAAGGGTCAAGGTCAAGACGGCCCGGGACACCTCGGGAAAGCCCCGTCCGGTCGCCTCGCAGAGCTCGTCGAGGTGGCGCGCCGGGCCCCGGAGCAGCGCCAAGAGGGCGCGCTCGAGCTCGCCAAGTTGTTGAATTAGCTCGAGTTGCATCGGATCCTCCGGCCGCACCCCCGCCGCCGCACGGGCGCCGGGGCGGGCCGCTCGGTCCCGAACGCGCCCCTCGGACGATTCCCGCGGTCCTGGGCCTGATCCGGGGGCGTCCGGCCCGAGAACGCGCAGCACGTGCTCGACCCGCGTCACCGCGAAGGCGCCGAGCGCGAGCTCCTCGGCGGCGCCCGGATAGGGGCCGAAGGGCGCGTACGGGACCGCTCCGACGGGCCGGCCGAGCCGGCGCGCCGCCGCCGCCGCGCCCCGTGCCCCCGAGCGCACCTTGGCGCACGCGACGATGGTCGCCCGCGTCAGGACGGCCAGGACCCGGTTGCGCTGCAGGAACCGCCCCGGCAGCAGGGGCGAGCCGTCCGGCCAGAGCGAGAGGACCGCCCCGCCTCGCTCGACGACGCGCTCGAAGAGCTCCTCGTGCTTCGGCGGGTAGGGCGTGCCCGGGCCGCTCGGCAGCACGACCGCGGTCGGCGCGCCGACGGCGAGCGCGGCCTCGTGCACCGCGGCGTCGATGCCGCGGGCACCCCCCGACCAGAGCGCGACGCCTCGCTCCCCGAGCTCGCGCGCGAGCCGCGTCGCGAAGCCGAGCGCGTCGGCCGGCGGCTCGCGGCTCCCGACGATGGCCACGCCCGGCCGAGTGGGAAGCTCGCCGCGCAGGAACAGCGCCGGGGGGCCCTTGACCTCGGCGTCGTCGCCCGCGCGCACGAGCTCTTCGAGCTCGCACGGGTAGCCCGGTTGGCCCGGGGCGAGGTGACGGGTGTGCATGTCCATGAGGTCGGCCGAGCCCGCCGCGAGTTGCGTGGGCGGTCGGGCGGCCGGGCCGTGCTGGAATGCGGCGCGCGCCCGCGCGTTGCGCTAGGGTCGGGGCGTGGATCGGAGCGGCAGCGGCAACGAGCGACCCCTGGGCCGCCTGCGGCGGGTGTGCCGCCTCGGCGCCGGGGGCCTGGTCCTCGGGCTGGTCGTGCTCGCCGCAGAGGGGGGTTGCTTTCCCGCCGCGACGCACTCGGGTCCGGTGGGCCCCGTGCCGCCCTGGCTGGCGACGCCGATCGGGCCGAGCGCGCCCGTTCCCGCGGCCGCGGCGTCGCCCGCGGCCCCGGCCCAGCCGATCCCCGCGGCGACCGCGGACCCGGGCACGTCGGTGTTCGACCCGGCCTCGATCGTCGTCGTGCTCGACGATCCGCGGCTCGCAGCCGCGAAGGCCGCGCTCGCGCGCGAGGCCACCAAGGGGGCTGCCGACGCGCTCGAGGCGGCCCTCGCCGGGCTCAGCGCGCAGGCCCCCGAGCGCCTGGCCTGGAGCTACCGCCTCGGCCTCTTGCGGCGCGAGGCCGGCGAGCCGCTCGCGGCCGCGCGCGCCTTCGACGCGTCGGCGGCGCGCGCGTGGCCGCTCGCGGACCACGCGCGCCTCGCGGCGGCCGAGCTCTACCTCGCCGTGGGGCAGCCCGCCGACGCGCGGTTGCGCCTCGAAGCGGTGGCCGTCGGCTCGGCGCTCGACGACCGCGTGACGATCCTGCGCGCGCGCGCGCTCGCCGCCGAGCACGCCATCGAGCCCGCCGCCGCGCTGTGGCGCGACTACCTCGGTCGCAGCCCGCGCCGCAAGGGCTGGCAGGACGTCGCGCTCGGCTTCGCCGCGGCGCTGCTCAACCACCCGAGCGCCGCGCACGCCGAGGAGGCGGTGCGCGTCGCAACGCGCGTGGTCGCCGACGGCGGGCGCGCCGCGGCCGAGGCGCGCGCCCTCGAGGAGAAGGCCCTCGCCACCTTGCCGCTGGCGCGCCGCGACGCGCTCGAGGCGCCCGCCGAGCTCGCGCTCGCGGCCCTCGGGCTCGCCGAGGCGGGGCAGGGGCGCGCCGCCTTGAAGCTCGCCGAGCAGGCGCTCGCCGCGCTCGCGGCGTCCGAGGGCGACACCGCGCTCCGCCTGCGCTGCGACGCGCTCGTCGCCAAAGGCAAGGCCCTCGGCGCGCTCAAGCGCCACGGCGAGGCGCTCGAGGCCTTCGCGCTCGCGGTCGACGCCTGCCGCGGTGGGGCGCGCGAGGCCCAGGCGACCTTCCTCGCGGGCCGCTCCGCGGCGCGTGGCGGTCAGCCGGCCGAGGCGCGGCGGCGCTTCGCGGCCGTCGAGCAGCTCTTCCCCGGCCACGCGCTCGCCGACGACGCGCGCGTGGAGGGCGCCGGGGCGGCACTCAAGCTCGGCGACGAGGCGGCCTTCGTGCGCATGCTCGGGCCCCTCGCGGACGACTACCCGGACGGCGACATGGTCGATCAGGGGCTGTTCGCGCTCGCCCTCGAGCTCGCGGAGCGCGGCGACTGGGCGGGCGCCGTCGCGCCGCTCGAGACCGCGACGAAGAGGAAGGCGCGCGGCCGTCCCTACCACGCCGAGGGTCGCCCGCAGTACTTCCTCGCCCGCGCGAAGCTCGCGCTCGGGCAAGAGAGCGAGGGCCTCGCCGCGCTCGAGCAGGTCGTGAAGAGCTTCCCGGTGAGCTACTACATGGTGCTCGCCTGGGCGCGCCTGGTGGAGCGCGACGCGGCCCGCGCCGAGCGGCTCCTCACCGAGGCGATGGCCGCCGAGCCGACGGGCGCCTTCGTGATCCCCGACGACCCGTCCCTGCACACGCCTGCCTTCGAGCGCGCCGTCGAGCTCGTGCGGCAGGGCGAGGGCGAGGCCGCCCTCGCCGAGCTCACCGCGCTCGGGGTGCGCGACAAGTCGGCGCCCCCCTCGCTGCTCTGGGCGTCGGCGTTCCTGCTCGCCCGCATCGAGGCACCGGCCGAGGCCCACGGCGTGCTCCGCGGCACGGACAAGCTCTGGACCGAGCACTACCCGGCCGGCGTCTGGCGCCCCGTCTGGGAGCTCGCGTACCCGCGCCCCTTCCGCGGCATCGTCAGCGCGGAGTCCGCGCGCTCGGGCACGCCCGAGGCGCTCATCTACGCCATCATGCGCGAGGAGAGCGCCTTCCAGCCCCGCGCGGTGTCGAGCGCCGGGGCGCGCGGGCTGATGCAGCTCATGAGCGCCACGGCGAAATCGGTCGCCCGCCCGCTGCGCCTGCCGTGGAGCGACGAGGCGCTCGCCCGCCCGGAGGTGAACATCGCGCTCGGCTCCCACCTGCTCGCGAGCCTCATGCGCAGGTGGCCCGACGACCGGCTGCTCGCCATCCCGAGCTACAACGCCGGTCCCGGCGCACCGAAGCGCTGGCTCGACGCGAGCCCCGCCGCCGATTTCGATCTGTTCGTCGAGCGCATGCCCTACGAAGAGACGCGCAACTACACGAAGCGCGTCATCGGGAGCCTCGCCGCCTACTCGTTCCTCTACGGCGCCGGCCTCGGCGAGAGCCTGCTCGCCGTGCCGACGAAGGCGTCCCCCGGCGCCGCCACGGCGAGCGCCGCCGCGGCCGCGGACGACGACGCGGGCTGAGTGGAGCCCGACGGGCTCAGCGCCCGGTGAACTTCAGGATGCGCTCGATGTCGTCCACGCGCTCGGTCGCGCGCGCGCTCGCGGCCGCGTAGTCGGGCTTGCCGCTCGCCTTCGCGACGAACTCCCGCAGCAGGGCGTGGGCGCGGCGCAGCTCGCGCCCGTGGTCGTCGCCGGCGTCGCGCGCCTTGAACTCCTCGGCGAGGATCGCCTGGTTGTAGTAGGTCTCGGGGCGCTCGGGCGCGAGCGCCTTGGCGGTCTCGAGCTCGCGCTCGACGAGGGCGATCGTGCCCGGGTAGTCGATGCCGGGCTCGCTCAGGCGCCCGCGCAGGCAGAGGGCGAGGCCGAGGTGGGCCTCGTAGTCGCGCGGACGGAGCGCGAGGGCGTCCCGGTACGCGGCCTCCGCGGCGACGAAGCCGCGGAACTCGAGGTTCACGCTCGCGTAGTTCGCGTGGGCCTCGAAGAGCCTGGGGTCGAGCGTGCGCGCGCGCTGGAAGGCGGCGGCGGCGCGCGAGAGATCGCCCTGCGCACGCGCGACGAGGCCCTCGGTGTTGTGGAGCGGCGCGTGGCGCGGGTCGATGCGCAGCGCCTGCGCCACCACGAGCGCTGCGAGGTCGAGCATCTGTGCGTTCGGCCGCGCACTCGTCGCGTCGGCGTTGGCGCCGGCGGCGGCGCGCGCCCGCGCGAGGTGCAGGAGCGCGAGCTGGTTGTAGGCGGGCATGTGGCGGTCGTCGACGGCGAGCGCGCGCTTCAGGTTGAGCTCGGCGCGCGCGAGCGCGTCGGACCGGTCGGCCTCCGCGCCGTCGGCCGCGCGTCGCAGCTCGAGGCTCGCCAGCGCGACGAGCGCCTCCTCGTTCTGGAAGTCGGCGTCGCGGACGGCGCGCTCGAGCTCGGCGGTGGTGCCGTCGAGGTCGCGCTCGCCCGTGCGCGCGAAGCGGTGGAGCGCGACCTTCACGCGCGCGCGGTGGTGCTGCGGCTGGCGCTGGAGCAGCTCGGCAAAGGCGCCCTCGGCCTCGCTACTCCCACAGCGCTCGAGCGCCAGGGCCGCGTTGTAGAGCGCGCTCCAGTCGGGACGCCCCCGCTTCTGCTCGTGCCGGCACGACTGCGACCGCCACGCCGTCGCGGCCTCCGCGCAGCGAGCCTCGGTCCAGCCCTGTCGCTCGTGGCGCGCCCACAGCGCAGCCGGATCGACCGGCGCGCCGCACGGGTCGACGGGTGCCTGCACCGCGACGACGGGCTCCCTCGCGGGGGGCGTGGCGTCGCACCCCGCCGCGCCGAAGAGCCACGCACCCACCACGAGCCCCGAGATCGCGCGCCACCTGCCCATCGCCGTGTGCCTCCTCGCCGTTCCGAACGGCGCGTGTAGACAAGGGCAGCCGCGCGACCAGTCGACAGCCAGGCTGCAAAATTATGTTCCCACCATATCGATCGGGGCGAGGATCCACCAGGGGCTCGCGCGGGTGGGACGGCTCGAAGCACGAACGCGGCGCCGGCGCGGCGGCCGCTGGCGAGGCGGAGGGCCTACGGCTTGCCCTTCTTCAGGTCGGCGAGCGCGCGGCAGTTCCTCACAGTGGGGTGAACGTCAGCGTGTAGGGCCCGGGCGTCCCACCGGCCATGTCGACGGTGACGTCCGCGATGAATCCGACGGAGGCGGGGATCGTCAAGGTCTCGTCGCCGGCGGGGTTTCGCGCGCAGCCGAGCAGGGGGTTGCCAGGACAGCCGTTGCGCACGTACAGGACGCCGTCGAAGCCCGCCTGCAGCGTGATTTGGAGCTGGCCGGCGAACTGGACGTTGACGAAGTACACGACGTCCGGCCCGCCGAGGCCCCCGCACGCAGCGGAATCGCCGTCGCTCTTGCCGAAAGTGGTGCCGAGTGCGGTCATCGGTGCGCCCTGCCAGACGGGGAACGTCACGGCCGTGCTGCAGTCCGCGCCGGTGCCGAGGCTCATGACCATCTGATAGGAACCGGTCGCGGCGCTCGCGCTGTCGACGACGACATCGTACGTCGTGCCGGCGCTCGCGGGGAACGAGATCGTTTCGCGGCCGTTGGTGCCGGGGTTGTCGGCACAGAGGATGCCGCTCGCCGGATCCCCGCAGTTGCCTAGGGCGTAGATGGTCGAGTCGAAGGTTGCCCCGATGTCGGCGATCCACGCGCTGAGAAAGCCGTCTGCGGTGGGAGTGACCCTGTACAGCCTGTCCGTGGCGGTCGTGGTGCCGGCGCACTGCTGGGACCAGTGCAGGGCCGCACCGACCGTCGACTGCGAGTCGAAGTAGAGGCCGGGACTCAGGCTGACGGCGGTGCCCGCGCACGCGATCGTGCACGCATCGCAGCCGTCGCTCGGGTTCGCGTTGCCGTCATCGCAGGTCTCTCCGGGTTCGACGACGGTGTTGCCGCAGACAGCGTGGCAGCCGGCTGTCTCGACATGGCACGCGACGCAAGTCAGGCCCACCGGGTCCGCGTACCCGTAGCTCGCGCAGCTCTGCGCACCGAAATTCGTGCCGTCGCATTCCTCCCCGGGGTCGATGCTCCCGTTCCCGCACGCGGCCCCGGCGCCTCCGACACCGCCGGCGCCCGCTTCGCTACCGCCAGTCCCACCCGCGGCGACTCCGCCCCCGGCGGCCCCACCGGCGCCGCCCGGCTGGCCCGCGGAGCCGCCGAGTCCGCCGCCTCCGCCGGAAGAGGTCGTTGCCGAGGCGCCTCCGCCCGCAAAGTCGATGCTTGACGACGTGCAGCCGCAGACGACGAGCGCAAGGAAGAGAACGCACCAGCGGGCCATGGCAGTCCGGTATTGCTGTCCAGGAGGTTACCGCCCCCTCCAGCCGTCCGCCAGCACGCCGGAGGCTGCAGCATGCACGGACCCTCACCACGGAGGCACGGGCGGCCTGACTGACTCGAGCAGCCCTTGACCTGCTCAGTGTCGGTGGCTCGCGAAGCTCGAACGGGAGGTCAGGCCACTGGGCGCCGCATGGCGCGTGCCCTGCCGAACTTGGTGAAGTGGATGCCATCGGCGGAAACCCACTGCCCATCGTGGGCGGCGGTCCGTTCTTGGCTTCCGCCATTGACGGCCGCGCTCTTCGGCACTCGGATGGGATTCGAGGTGCACTGCACGAACTACGACTTCCGCGCCGCCATCTGGGCGCGCGAGACGCCGCGGCAGCAGGTTCATCCAGCCTTCCTGAATTCCAACCTTTTCGGCATCAAGACCGCAGCAACGCCCGCGGAGTACGTCTACGAGCTCGAGTACGCTGCGGCACCGTAGCCCGCGAAGCGCGTGACCTGCCGCGGCTGCTGCGCGGGCTCGCGCCCGTGGTCTGACCCGCCCCCGCGTCTCGGACCGGGCACGCACACGGACACGAGACACGGGCACGGGCTCGGGCTCGGCCGGGCCGTTTTTGGCCGAAACAGGCCTACGGCTTGCCCCTCTTCAGGTCGGCGAGCGCGCGGCGCACGGCGCGCTTGAAGGTGGCGAGCGGCTGGGCACCGCGCACGGGGTAGCCGTTGACGAACGCGGCCGGTGTGCCCGCCACGCCGGCCGCTTTTCCGTCGGTGAGGTCCGCCTCGATGGTGGCATCGAAGCGCGTGCCGTCGAGCGCGGCGGCGAGCTCGGTCTCGTTCAGGCCGAGCTGCTTGCCGAGGTCGAGGAGCGAGGCGCGGTCGAGGGCGTCCTGGTGGGCGTAGAGCAGGTCGTGCATCTGCCAGAACGCGGCGTCGCCCTTCTGCCGGCGCGCCTCGAGCGCGGCCGCGGCCGCGGGGCGCGCCGCGTGGTGGAAGGCGAGCGGGAAGTTGCGCCACACGATGCGCAGCTGGCCGGGATACGCCTTCTCGAGCTCGGTCAGGGTCGCCTGCACCTTGGCGCAGAACGGGCACTGGAAGTCGCCGAACATCTGCACCGTGACGGGCGCGGTCTTGGCGCCGCGCACCGGGCTGTCGGCGCGCGGTGGCGGCACGCTCACCTTGGTGGCGCCCGCGGGCGCCTGCGCGCCCTTCATGATCTCGGCGTAGATCTGCGTCGCCGGGACGCCCTTCTTCTGGAGCGCGGCGGCGTGGGCGAGCTCCTCGTCGACGAGCGCCTCGAAGGCCTCGAGGCGCTGCGCACCCGCGATCTTGCGCCCGTTGACGAAGAAGCTCGGCGTCCCGGTCGCGCCGGCGTCGTCCGCGAGATCCTGATCGGCCTCGATCGCGGCCGCGTGCTTGCGCGCCGTCACCGCCGCCATGGCGGTCTTCGGGTCGAGCCCGAGGTCGCGGGCGAGCTGCTCGAGGTCGGTGTCCTCGAGCGCGTTCTGCTGCGCGAAGAGCCGGTCGTGCGCGGTCCAGAACGCCGCGTCGCCCTTGCGGGCCCGCACCTCGAGCGCGAGCTCGGCCGCCGGCTCGGCGCGCGCGTGGAACGGCAGCGGGTTGTGCTTGAACACGAAGCGGAGGCTCGCGCCGTACTTCTTCTCGAGCGCTGCCAAGGTGGGCACCACCTTGCTGCAGTAGGGACACTGGAAGTCCGAGAAGATCACGATCGTGACCGGCGCGGCCGGGCTGCCCTTCGTCGGCGAGCTCCCGATCGGCACGAGCTGCACGGTGCTCGCGGCCGGCGCGGCGGCTGGCTTCGCGGGGGCGGCGGCGGCGCGCGCGGCCGGCGGCACGAAGTTCTTCTTCGCGAGCTCGACGTAGAGCCGGCCCGGGGCCACGCCCGCCCGCAAGAGCTCGGCGCCGGCTGCGAGCTCGGCGTCGATGAGCTCGGCGAACTTCGCGGTCGGCTGCGCGCCCGTGAACACGCGCCCGTTGACGAGGAACGACGGCGTTCCGGTCAGGCCGAGCTGCGCCGCGAGGGCGAGGTCGGCGGCGACCTTCTGGGCCGGCGCGCCGGTCTTGAGGACCCGGTCGACCGCCGCGCGCGTGACGCCGGCGCGCCCCAGGAGCTCGTCGTAGCTGCCCGTGCGCAGGGCCTCGAACGCGCCCTCGTGGAAGATCGCGAAGGCGCGGTTGCCACCTGCTTGGTGCACGGCCACCCCGAGCTCCGCCGCGGGCCCGGCGTCCTTGTGCATCGCGAGCGGGAAGTGCTTGTACACGATGCGCAGCTTCGGCTCGCCGTAGAGCTTGCGGAGCTCGGCGAGGGTCGCCATGGCCTTGCCGCAGAACGGGCACTGGTAGTCGCCGAAGTACACGATCGTGACCGGCGCCGTGGCGCTGCCGGTGCTCGGATCGGCGGCGCCGACGGGCACCGGGCCGAGGTCGTCGGCGCGCGCCTCGGTCGCGCGACCGAGCCCGACGAGCAGCGCCGCGAGGAGCACGAGGGCTCGCGCGAGCCTGTGGGCGGTCGGCTCCGGGAGGCGGGTGCGGAGCGAAGTGTGCGAAAGGTGGGCTCGCATGGCCGCGAGCATACCACCCGCGACCGCCTGGCAGCCGGAGCGGAGCAGGATGTGGACGTGGCGGTGACGGCCCGGCGGCCCCGCCGGCGGATCGGCTGACCCAGGGGTCCAACGGACTCCCGGCTCGGGCGCGGCCCTGTTAGAGTCGCGCCGATGTCGGCAGGCTCGGGCGATGCGGTCGGCGCCGTGCTGAACGGCACCTGGCGACTCCGCTCGCTCATCGGCGAGGGGGGGCTCGCCGCCGTGTACGAGGCCGAGGGCCTGCAGGGTCAGGGCCTGCGCGCCATCAAGCTCCTGCACCTGCAGTTCCAGTCGTCGCCGGCCGTCGTCGACCGCTTCTACAACGAGGCCAAAGCGGTCTACGCCCTGCGCCACCCGCACATCGCCGGCGTCGAGGCCTACGCGTACGCCGAGGACGGCAGCCCCTACATCGTGATGGAGCTCTTGCGCGGCATGAGCGTCGAGGAGTTCCTCGCCCGGCACCAGCCCATGCCGCTGCCCCAGGCGATCACCGCGATGCGCGGCGTTCTGTCCGCGCTCGGCGCGGCCCACGCGCACAACATCGTGCACCGCGACCTCAAGCCGGCGAACCTCTTTCTCGTGCAGCGCGGCCCCGACGAGCCGCCGTTCGCCAAGGTGCTCGACTTCGGCATCGCGAAGGTCATCGACCTGGCCGGCGGCATGGGCAGCAAGACGCGCACCGGCGCCCTGCTCGGCACGCCGGGGTACATGAGCCCGGAGCAGGTGCGCGACAGCAAGGCCGTCGACGCGCGCACCGATCTCTGGTCGGCGGCCGTCGTCTTCTACGAGCTGCTGACCTGCCAGCACCCGTTCGGCTCGGCCGACCACCTGGCGCGCATGGTCGCGGTGCTGAAGGACAAGCCGAGGCCCATCGCCGAGGTCGCCCCCGAGCACGCGCCGCTGCAGCCCTTCTTCGACCGCGGTCTCGCGCGGGACCCGGCGCAGCGCTTCCAGTCCGCCGACGAGATGGACGCCGCGCTCCGCGCCTTCGAGCGCCCGAGCATCCTGCCGCCCGGCACGCGCCGCGTGGTGCCGCGCACCGAGGCCTTCGAGCTCGTGCCGGAGCGCATCGTGTCGCCCGCGGGTGGCACCCCCGCCGTCGTCCCCGCGGCGGAGCCTGCCGTGGGCGCGCGCGTCGCTGCCGCGGCCGCGCCTCAGCTCCCCGGTCCGGTGCCCCGGGCCGTGAGCATCACGCCCGCGCCGAGCGCGCAGACCCCGGCGGCGCTCGCGCACGGGGGGGCGGCGGCGGGCCCCACCTCCGGGGCGCAGCCGCTGCCGCTCGGCGCCCCGGCAGCCGGCCCGGCGGTGCCGGCCGTGGGGTGGGAGCGCCCGAGCGACCTGCCGGCGGCCGACGTGGGCGCGCGCTTCTCGCCGGTCCCGCTCCCGCATGGCGGGCATGGGTCGTCGTTCGCGCCCGTCGCGGGCAGCGCGCGCCCGGGCGTGACGCAGGTGTCGGGCGAGCGGCCCGACGGCGCGCCCGTCTACTCCTCGTCGACGCCGCAGGTCCAGGTGGTGAGCGCGTCGGACGCGACGCCCCGCGTGGCGTGGTGGGTCGCGCTGCTCGTAGGCCTGGGCTGCCTTGCTCTGGGCGTGCTCATCGGCTACGTGCTCCGCGGCGCGCGCTGACGCGTGCCGGGATCATGACGAAGCGCGCGACCCAGAGCTCGGCCCTCGTGTGGCTGTTCGTCACCGCCCTCGGCTGCGGCGGGGGCGACGCGGCGCACGGGGCGCCGTCGAGCGCGGGCGCACCGAGCGGCTCGTCGGCGGCAGACGGGTCCGCGACGGCCTCGAGCGCCGCCTCGGTCGCGGCGCAGGCGAGCGCCACCCAGGCTCCTGAGGACCCGGACGCGCCTTTCGAGGTCATCGATCTGCACGTGGACACGCCCTACGAGGTCCACATGAAGAACCGCCCGGTGAGCCTGCCCGAGGGGCACGCGACGCCGGACGCCCTGCGCGCGGGCCACTACGTCGGCATCGTCTATCCGCTCTACATCGCCGACTACATGAACCACGACCACCCGCGGGTCGCCGACGCCGAGGCGCTGCTCGGGACCATCGACCGCATCCTCGCGGCGCATCCCGATCTGCTCCACCGCGAGGGCGCCGGCAGCGCCGCCCCCGTGACGGCGTACCTCTCGATCGAGGGGGGCGGCGCGTTCGCCGAGGACGTCACGGCGATCGACCGGTTCATCGCGCGCGGCGTGCGCCTGGTCGGGCTCGTGCACGCGCACGACAGCCCGCTCGCGACCTCCGCCACCGGCAAGGACAGAAAGCGCGGCCTCTCGGACCAAGGCAAGGAGCTCGGCCGGCGCGTCTACGCCGCCGGGGCGCTCGTCGACGTGTCCCACATGTCGGACGCGTCCTTCGCCGACGTGGTGCCGCTCGCCAAGGCCGCCGGGGCGCCGATCGTCGCGACGCACTCGAACGCGCGCGCCGTCGCCAAGCACAAGCGCAACCTCACCGATGAGCAGCTCCGCGCCATCGCCGCCTCGGGCGGCGTCGCGGGCCTCAACTTCCACGGACCGTACCTGCGCACGGCCGGCAAGGCGAAGCTCGCCGACGTCGTCGTCCACGCCAAGCACATGATCGAAGTGGCCGGCATCGAGCACGTCGCCATCGGCAGCGATTTCGACGGCGGCAACCCCCCGAAGGGGCTCGGTGACGCCTCGAAGCTGCCCGACCTCGCGCAGGCGCTCCTCGCGGCGGGCCTGAGCCGCGCCGACGTGCGCAAGATCTTCAGCGGCAACGCGCGGCGCGTGCTCGCGTGGCAACCGGCCGCACCGCCGCGCTGACGAGGTCCGGGCTCAGGGGCGCGCGTACTCGGCGACGAAGCGGCGCACCCCCGCGTCGTCCTCGTAGTCTGCGAAGCGCATCTCGGTGAGCCCGTGGCGCTCGAGCCCGCCGAGCTCGTCGTGCGACACGGCCCAGGGTGGCCCGGGCAGGCGAAAGGTCGGGTCGTCGCCGCTCGTCGGTGGGTCGTCGTCGCGCCCGCGGCAGGCGACGAGCAGCCGGCCGCCGGGCGCCACGAGCGCCGCCACCGCCTCGAAGGCGGTCTCGCGCAGCGCGAGCGGCAACGACTGCACGGTGTAGATCTCGACGACGGTGGCAAAGCCCTCGGGCCACGAGTCCGCCGCCAGGATGAGGTCGAGCGCTTCGTAGTGCACCCGCGTGTCGGGGAAGCGGCGCCGGCACCACGCGATGCAGGTCGCGGAGATGTCGAAGGCCGTGACGTCGGCGCCCGCGGCCGAGAGCGCCTCGGCGTCGTCGCCCAGCCCGCAGCCGATGACGAGCGCGCGCCGTCCGGAGACCCCGTGGCGCGCGAGGAAGTCGGCGAGCGCGGGATGCGGCGCGAGGTCGGCCCACGGCACGCGGGCGGCGTCGCCGTCGGCTGCGCGGTAGAGCTCCTCGAACCACCCGGTCGGATCGCCCTTGACGAGATGGCGGCGCGCCAGCTCGGCCATCTGCTTGTCGCGGTCGTCGTGGGTCATGCTGCGAAGGGTCCGCGCGCGGCTGACCGCGCGCGACTCTGCCATGCCCTGGCACGCCGCGCGGCGCAAGCGGCTGCGGTCGTCCCGGGACCCCGACCGGCCGCGCGCCGCCACTGACGAAATGACACGGCGCGCCGAGCCACACCCCGCGGTGCTGCAACTCTGTCACGGCGGCGCCGACTCGTGGTCTGCCGCCCGCGCGGGCGCGAGGTGCGCCGCGCGCCCCGGCTGCGCGATCCTGCCGGCCCCGGGGGTGCCGCGCGCGAGGCGGGAGGCGATCATTGCGCCGTGGCACGCATCGTGCCTACTCAGCGCGCGCATGGCTCGCACCCCCGAACGACGCACGACCGAGTCGCAGCCACGGGCCACGGGCAGAGCTGCGTCCGGTGGCGCACGCGCGTGGGTCGAGGCGCGCGACCTGCTAGAGTGCAGGGCGATGTCGGCCAGGTGGATACCAAAGCGGCGCGGTCGCCTCGCCCCGGCGCTCGGCGCCTGCGTGGCCCTCTCTGCCACCCTCTCGGCGCGCGAGGCGGCGGCCGTCACCGTCGAGTCGACGCAGGTCACTCGCACCGGCACGACGCGCGACACGGGCCACGGACCCTACGACATCAGCTACGCCGACTGCGTCGGCAACAACGACTTCGAGTTCGTCCTCAGCAACCTCGTCATCGGCGACAACCTCAGCGTGTGGGCGACCGGGTCGGGGAGCGACTGCACGAGCCTGCAGCAGCGCGATCTTGGCAACTGCGTCCAGATCTACGCCGAGAGCGCCGTGAATCAGACGAGCATCACGCTCGGGCTCGGCGCCGCCGCGATCGCGGGCGCGATGTCCGGGGTGACCGCGTGCGTCGACAGCGGCGCCAACACCGACCCGCGGGTCGCGAAGCTCTACTTCATGGTGGGGGCGAGCACGGTAGATCCGGTCGTCGACTTCGACGTGTACACGACCAACGTGGATCTGCTGGGCCCGAATCCCACCTCCCTCGCCATCGAGGACGCCCAGCCGGCCGGCGAGTCGAGCGTCGTCGTCGCCTGGGCGGTGCCGACCGACCTCTCCGACGTCCAGGGCTACCAGGTGTACTGCGAGAAGGCGGGGCCGGCGCTCGCGAGCGGCGGCGGCGGTGGTGGTGGCGGCGGTGGTGGCGCCGTCGGGGGCTCGGGCGGCTCCGGCACCGGCACGGGGGGCGCCGCCGGGTGCAGCGCGCCCAACCTGACCCCGGGCGAGGTGCCGTCCGCGGCGTTCGCTTGCGGCAGCTCGGTCGCGGCCAACACGGGCACCGGCACGGTGGAGGGGCTCGAGACCGGGGTGCTCTACGCCTTCGGCGTGAGCGGGCACGACCTCGTGTCGAACGAGGGCAAGCTCACCGAGCTCCGCTGCGCGACGCCGCAGCCCGTCGACGAGTTCTTCAAGCTCTACCGCGACGCGGGCGGTCAGGCAGGGGGGTGTCGCCTCGCCGACCCGGCAGGGGGCCTCACCGGCCTCGGCGCGCTCGCGGGCCTCGCTGGGCTCGCGCTCGGGCTGCGCCGGGCGCGGAGGCGCGCGTGACCGAGCTCCTCGCGAGGCGCGGGCCTCTGGTGGCCGGGTGCTGCGTGTGGCTCGGGCTCGGTGGCGCCGCCGGCGTCGCTCGAGCGGACGATCCGCCGGCAGAGGCCGCGCCGGGGACGAGCTCCCAGGCGTCGTCCGACGCACCGCGGGGCGGGCCGACGCGCTCGCTCGACGAGCACTCCTGGCGCCGCCGCAGCAGCGACAAGAAACAGAGCCTGCCGAAGTGGTTCGCGCCCACGCACTTCCTGTTCGCGCTGCGCTTCGGGCCCTACTACCCGGAGATCGACGACGAGTTCGGTGGCGCGGCGACGCCCTACGCGGACGTGTTCGGCAAGAAGGGCCTGTTCTACTTCGGGCTCGAGCTCGACTGGCTACCCTTTCGGGTGCCGTACCTCGGGTCGATCGGGATCGCCGCCGGCTGGGGGTGGACCCACACCTCCGCGACGGCGAAGATCTCGGGCACCGATCAGGACTCCGGGGCCGACACCGGCCTCACGATCATGCCGATGAACTTCTCGGGCGCGCTGTTCTTCGACGGACCGCTGCGCGAGTACACCATCCCCGTCGTGCCGTACGTGAAGCTCGGGGTCGGGCTCGGCTACTGGACGACCTCCGGTGCCACCGGCACGAGCGAGGTCGACGGCGTGAAGGGCGAGGGGCTGAGCCCGGGCCTGCACTTTGCGCTCGGCGCCGCCATCGCGTTGAACGCCTTCGACGCGAGCAGCGCGACCGCGCTGCAGGAGCAGGTCGGCATCGCCAACGCGTTCCTCTACGGCGAGTGGATGCGCGACGTCCTCGACGGCATCGGCTCGACACCCGTGATGGAGGTCGGCACCTCGACCGGCATCGTCGGCCTGGCGATCGATTTCTGAGCGTCAGTTGTCAGTCGTCAGTTTTCAGTTCTCAGTCGGTGAGCACGGCCGATGCGTGCGCCACCTACGCGGACGATCGCCGAGGCAGCGCCGCAGCCGGTCCTCGGGCCGTTCTGGGGCTGACAACTGAAAACTGACGACTTGCGGTCTCAGTCGCGCCAGCTGCTGTCGGTCTCGCTGAGCGGCTTGTCCTCGCCCTTGATGACGATCGTCGGCTTGCGCACCTTGCCGGTCGCGGACGGGGGCGGCGGGGGCGGTTCGACGGAGGGGGCCGAGGCGGAGGGGCCGGCCGAGCCGGCGCTGCTCGGCGGCCCGGCCACGCTCACCTTCGCGGCGGCGCCGGGGTCGGGACTGCCCCAGATGGGCAGGCTCACCTCGCCGCGCTCCTTGCCGCGCAGGTAGGCGAGCTTGATCTCGCTCGCCACGCCGAGCATCGTCCACACGCTCCAGAGCTCCTCGGGCCGGCTCACGGGCATGCCGTTCACGGACGTGATGACGTCCCCGGGCTCGATCCCGGCGCCCTGCCAGTCGCGCGGCAAGCCCTGCACGCGCCAGCCCACGAAGGTCTGGCCCTCGAGCACGTCCTCGACGGGCACGATGTCCATGAGCTCGCCCGGGCCCTTGGCGAGCAGCTCGTCGAGCGCGGGGCGCGGGATGACTCCGGCCGGAGCCGGCTCGGCGGTCGGGACCGCCGTCGGCGTCGGGGCGGTGGGGGTGGGCGGCGTCGAGCAGGCGCCGAGCCCGAGCGCCGCGGCGAGCGCGATGGGGAGCCTCATCCCGGGAAGCATAGCGCCAATATGCTGGGCGGCTCTCGGGCTGCCAAGTTTCGGGGCGTGGGACCGCGCCGGAGCCGGCGCGCTCAGCCGGCCGAGCCGGCGGCGCGCACGAGATCCTTCGTGAGGTTCTTCTGGTGGGCCTCGAGCGTGCCGCCGCCGAGCTCGATGAGCTTCGCGTCGCGCAGGAAGCGCTCGACCTTGAACTCCTCGCAGTAGCCCCAGCCCCCGAGCACCTGCATGGCGTTGTCGGCGACCTCCTTGGCGACCGGGGCGGCGAAGAGCTTGGCCGCGTCGGTGCCGATGCGGTTGCGACGCTCCGGCCCGCAGTCCCGCGCCACCGTGTAGACGAGCGCGCGCGCGGCCTCGGTCTTGGCGTAGCTCTCCGCGATGTAGCGCTGGATCTGCCCGAACTCCGAGATCGGCTTGCCGAAGGCCTGCCGCTCGGAGGCGTAGCGCACCATGATGTCCATGCAGCGGTCGGCGATGCCGAGGCTGATGGCGGCCAGCGTGAGCCGCTCGATCTCGAGGTTGCGCATCATGTGCACGAGCCCGTTGCCTTCCTCGCCGACGAGGTTCGCGCGCGGGATGCGGCAGCCGTCCATCACGATCTCGCCGAGCGTGCTCGCGCGCATGCCCATCTTGCGGGTCTTCGGCGGGGTCGACAGGCCGGGCGCCCCGCGCTCGACGACGAAGGTCGTGATGCGACCGGCGCGCGAGCCGTCGGCCATGCGCGCGTAGACGAGGAAGATGTCGGCGTCGGGCGCGTTCGTGATGAGCGCCTTCTGCCCGTCGAGCACGTACTCGTCGCCGACGCGTCGTGCCGTCGTCTTCATGCCGAGCACGTCGGTACCGACCCCGGGCTCGGTCATGCCCATGGCGCCGATGCGCTCGCCGGCGAGCACGGGCGCGAGCAGGCGCCGCCGCTGCTCGTCGTTCGCCGCGTGGAAGAAGTTGTTGGTGAAGAGCACCGCGTGCGTGAGGTACGCGAGCGTGAAGCCCGGGTCGCTCTTGGCGAGCTCGTGGTGCACCAGCACCGACGCGCACACGTCGAGCCCGGCGCCTCCCCACTCGCTCGGCACCGTCACGCCGCAGAGGCCGAGCTCCGCGCAGCGCTTGAGCAGCCCGCGGTTGAGCTCGCCCGTCTTGTCGTGCTCGTCGGCCTGGGGCTCGACGGCCTCGGTGACGAAGCCACGCACCATCTGGCGGAGCAGGTGGTGCTCTTCGGTGGGGTTCTGCAGTGCGAACAGGGCGTCGCTCATGGCACGCAGCGCTCGGGGACGGCAGGGGAAGCCCGGAGCCGAGGGCCTGCCGCGGGCCGGATGCTGGTGCGCCCGCGGGCGGCCGTCAACCCCTCGGCATGCGCCCCTGATCCGGCGGCAAGGTTTTTGCCCAGCTCCGGGGCTACAGGCTCCCGGCTTCAGACTCCAGGGCTGGAGAGCCCGCACCCAAGGGGAAACCCGCACACGCTGGGTGGGCAACAGAGGTCGGCTCGGGACGGATTTCCCGCCCGTAGCCGGAAGCCTGCAGCCTGAAGCCGCCGCGCTTGCGCGGGATCAGGGATGCGCGTCCTGCGCGTCGGGCTTGCGGTGGCGCGGGCGGGGCCTAGGATCGGCCCGTCCCACCACGGAGGTGCGTCATGGCGAGCGGCAATTCGGACACCACCATCGACTTCGCGAAGAGCTTCGACAAGCTCGTCCCCCTCATCCGCAACGAGTGGCCGGAGGTCGAGGCCGAGGCGCTCGACAAGACGGGCGGCGACTTCGAGCAGGTCGTGACGCTGGTGGCGAAGAAGACCGAGCACACGAAGACGCTCGTCCGCAAGCAGCTCACCGAGCTGCATTCGGTCTCGCACGAGGAGCCGGCCACGGCCGGCGAGCTCGGGCGCCTGCGCAAGATGGTCGACCGCCTGCAGGCGAAGAGCCACGAGATCTCCGACTACGTGCAGCAGAAGATGCTCGCGGACGCGAAGAAGAAGGTCGCCGACAACCCGCTCACGGCCCTCCTCATGGCGCTCGGGCTCGGCCTCGTGCTCGGCTTCCTGTTGCGGGGCTTCGGTCGCGGTCGTCGCGCCGGGGGCGACGCGTGAGCGACGAGCGCGGCAAGGGCGGGGGCGGGCTCGGCGCCGGGCTCGTGCGCGCGCTCGGCACGATGCTCGGCCTGCACCTGCAGTACGCGCAGCGCGAGGCGGTCAACGATCTCGGGCGCATCCTCGGAGGCGCGCTCCTCATCCTCGTCGGCGTCGTACTCGCGCTCGTCGCCGTCCTGTTCGGGCACCTGGCGCTGTCGGACTACCTGGCGACCGCGCTCCCGTGCACGCCCATGCAGGCCTTCCTGCTCGTCGCCGCCGGCGACCTCGTGCTCGGGCTGCCCCTCATCCTGGTCGGCCGCGCGCGCGTGAAGAAGCCCATCCTCGCCGAGACGCGCGCCCTCGTGCGCCGCACCGTGACGAGCCTGTCCGAGAGCCCGTGACGCGCTCCGCCACCGGCCGGTGAAAGCTCGGCCCGACGACGGATGCCCGACCGGCCCCGACGGGTCCTACGGTCCGCCGCTCAGCGCGCGTCGCGACAGCAGCGGACGCCGGTCGAGTAATCGTAGTAGGGCCGCGGGTGGGCCGTGATGACGGCCTCGCACCCGGCGCGGGTCGAGCGCGCGAAGAAGCCGCCCGCGAAGGCGCCGCCGTCCTCGTCCACCCACTCGTCGAGGTTGCCGACGAGATCGTACGCTGCGTCGTCGCCCCAGCGACTGCGGCAGCGCCCCGTGGCCCCGGTCGGGCGCAGGAGCGGCCCCGCGGCGCTCGCGACGAGATCGAGGCGGGGGTCGAGGTGGCCGAGCGAGGCGTTGTCGTGGAGCAGGGCCGCGGGGTGCGCCTCGCGGAACACGTTGCACGCGCCCTCCTCGTAGCTGTCGCCGTACGGGAACTGCCGGTCCTCCTCGCCGCGGCACGCGGTCGTGAACTCGTCGAGCGTACACAGGCGCTTGCCGGCGTGGCGACAGGCCTCCGCCGCCTGGAGGCCGTTCGTGTAGCCGTGCGGGAGCACGCCGCCGCGGCTCACGGCGCGCACGCGCGCGGTGCCAGGGGGCCAGGGCGGCAGGGGGGGCAACGGCATGGCGCGGGCTGCGACGTCGCCCACCCGCCAGCGCTGCGTCGCCCATTGACCGAGCGCGAGCGCGGCGGCGGCGGCATCGGGGGGGTAGCCGAAGGGTAGCTCGAGGCCCGAGGCGTCGGCCACGAGCACGGCCTCGTGCCGGTCGATGCAGTACGCGCCGGCGATGTCGACCATCTCCGGGGGACAGCTCGCTCGCGCCGCGGGGGCCGGCGGCGGGTCGGGTGCGGGGGTGACGCCCGGCGGCGCCGCGGCACCCGGGGCCGCGTCGAGGCCGACGAACACGGCCCGCGGCACGACGACGAGCTCCGCGCGGCTCCCGAGCCCGTCCGAGCTCGTCCCGAGCCAGCGCAGGCTTCCGTCGCGGCCCCAGCTCGGCAGCCCCACCATGCACGCCTGCGGCCCGGCCAAGGCGCTCGCGTCGACGAAGCGACCGGGCGCCTCGGCGGGCAGGGTGCGGCGGAGCTGCGTGCCGTCGACGCAGCGTGCGCCGCTGTCGGCCGCGGGCCACGGGGCGCGGCCGACGACGTCCCCGCCGTCGTCGAGCCACACGACCTGCGCGTCTCCGCGCCGCGCGAACGCTGGCACGAGCCACGCGCCTCCGCCGGGCAGCGCCACGAGGGCGAACGGGGCGGGGGCGTCCGGCACGGTGTGCGCGCCGACGAGTGCGCCGCGATCGTCGAAGGTCGCCACCACGGTCTCGCCGCCTGCCGTCGTGCCGACCGCGAGCGCGCCGCCGGCATGCCGCGCGGTCGCGACGAAGCCCGGCCCGAACGGCGCCGCGCCGCGGGCGAGCTCGGGGCCGACGCCGCCCGCCTCGAGCGCGTGGCGCGCGAGCTCGGGCGCGCTCCCGCTCCGCCACGCGAGCACGAGGCCGCGCGCGGCGCCGCCCGCGAGCGCGACCGCGTCGGGGTGAAGGTCGGCGAGCGTCGCGGTGCCGCCCGGCGTGGCGGGCCCCGACCCGTCGCCGACGCGCCGCAGGGCGTAGCCGGTCGCGTCGGGCACGAGCAGCCACCAGGCCTCGCCCACGCGCGCCGCTTCGAGCTCGGAGGCGAGCCCGGGAGCTGCCGCCGTCGTGGCGGTGGCGCCGTCGGCGGCGAGCGCCACGAGTCCCTCGCCGCCGACCAGCCCGAGGCTCGCGCCGCTCGGATCGAGCGCCGCCCCGAGCAGGCGCGTGCGCTCGACCGCGAACGGGTGGGGCAGGGCCGTCGCGCTGCCGTCGCGCGCCGCGACGGCGAGCGTGGCGTCGCGCAGGAAGTAGCCGCGGTCTCCGGCCCACGCGACGCGTGCCGCCTCGGTCGCGGGGCCTCCCGGCGCGAGCACCGGCCGCTCCGCGGCGATGCGCTCGAGGGCGCTCGCCTCGGCGGCCGTGAGCGGCCCACCCGCGAGCCGGAACGGATCGACCGCCGCGAGCGCCGCCGGCACCGCGAGCGCGCCGAGCGGGAACAGCGCGGCCGCCTCGAAGCCGCTCTGCTTCTTGTCGACGCGCCGGCCGAGGAAGAACGCGCGTCCGCCGCTCGCCACGAGGCGCGGGTCCCGGTGCCCCTCGACGTAGCCCCAGGCGCGCGGCCCCTCGAACACGGTCACCGTGGTACCGGGCTCGAGCTTGCCGCGCGCGTCGAGCTTGCCCGCGCGCAGGCGCGCCTGCTTGTCGGGCCCCGCGCCGCGGACGTGCTCGAACCACGCGACCGCGACGCCGCCGTCGATCGGCACGGCGTCGACGAGGCTCATCCCCGCGAGCGGGCGCTCGAACGCGAGCCCCGTCGGCTCGGGCCCGGCTCCGTCGAAGCGGCGCAGCCATAGCTCGACGCGCTGCGGTCGCGGCGGCGGCGTCGGCTCGGCCTGCGGGCCCCGGCGCGGGGGCTTCTTCTTCGGTCCGCCGCTCCCGAGGCCGGGCTTGCCGGCGCCGGGCTTCTTCGGCTTCTTTGCAGCCGGCGGGGCGGGGGGCTTCGGCCTCTTCGGAGGCGTCGCGTCGGGCTTCGGCCGCGCCGGCGCCGGCTCGGTGCGCGGCTTCGGCGCCGGCTCCGGCTCGAGCACGTGCTCCTCGAGCGCGACGACGTCACCCCCGAGCTCGACGAGCGCCGCGACGCGCGTCGTGACGCAGCGGCGCGCCCCGGTCGCGCCGGCGCCCTGCCAGGGCTCGATGCACACCGCGGAGGGCGCGGCGCGGTCGACGGTGGCGAGCACGGGGCCCGCGCTCGTGTCGAAGCCCCCGCCGACCCAGCGGCCCTCGACCACCCGCAGCTCGGCGCTCGGCGGGGGCGTCGCCTCGGCCGTCAGGCGCCGCACGAGCGTCCGGTCGCCCTCGTCGGCGATGGCGAGCACCGCCCTACGACCTGGCGTCGGACGGAGCGAGAAGGCGAGCGTCTCGACGCTCGGCGCGCCGAAGGGCACGCGCCGCACACCCGGCGGATCGGCCGGCAGCTCGAGCGACGACGACCGGGTCGCGGCGGGCTGCGGTGAGGGGGCGGTCGGCCGCGGACCGCCGAGCTCGGCGCCGGGCCCGGCGCAGGCGCCCGCGAGCGCAAGCGCAAGCGCGGCGAGGGCGGTGCGGGCGGGCGCGGGCCGGTGCATCCGGGGTAGGCTGTGACACAGGGGCGTCGGGCGGCAAGCGCGCCCGCGCCCGACGGGACGATTCCTGCGCCCGGGAGGGTGCCGTTGCGACACGGGTGCTTATCTAGGCGCTAGACGGGTGCTGCGCGGTCGCCCGGAGCCGGGCCTCGACCGGCATCGACGTGCGAGCTAAGCTCGCGGGAGCCAACCATGAGCAAGGATCTGGACAAGGAGCTGGCCGAGGCGGCGGGCATCGACGGCAAGGCGCCCACCCAGCCGGCCGAGGGCGACGGCATGGCGGTGCCGAAGCACGCCGCGCCCGCGGTGACGGCCGAGCCCCGCAAGCGCAGCCTCGGGCTGCTCGTCACGCTGCTCGCCCTCGCCGGTGGCCTCGTGGCGCTCTTCCTCGTGGGCTTCAAGGACGCCGCCATCTACGCGCAGCCCATCGACGAGTACCTGGGCCAGGCCGAGAAGATGCTCGGACGCAAGGTGCGCGTCGACGGGGAGCTCGTGCCCAACTCCTTGAAAAAGCAGGAAGATCCCTGCGAGTACCGCTTCGAGCTCCGCGGCAAGGAGACCCAGATGCCGGTGCGCTTCCCGCAGTGCGTGATCCCCGACACCTTCCGCGACATGCCGGGCGGCGGCGTGCAGGTCACCGTCGAGGGCGAGATCGAGAAGACCGGGACGTTCCTCGCCACGACCATCATGGCGAAGTGCACCTCGAAGTACGACCCGGCGTCGCACCAGATGGCCGGCAAGCAGCCCGCCGACGCCCCCGCCGGATACTAAGAGGAAGCTCGGCTCCAGCGCGACGTGGCTTCACGCTTCCGGCTTCGGGCTTGGACTCGACTTTCGCCCTTTCGGGCGTGAGTCTCGCGGCTACAGGGATCAGGCTCCAGCCTTCAGGCACGAGACTCGTGGGAGCGAATCGAGACAGCGGCGCGCCGTATTTGCGCTTGTAGCCCGTACCGCTCCTCGACCGGAAATGCGCCCGTGCGGCGGTAGACCTAGAGCACGAGCCCATCGG
>JADLAB010000070.1 GCA_020848455.1 Polyangiaceae bacterium | reverse complement strand
TCCCCCCTCACGCCCACGCGCCCGCTCCCGCCCACGCACCCGCTCACGCCCACGCACCCGCTCACGCCCACGCACCCGCTCACGCCCACGCGCCCGCTCACGCCCACGCTCCCGCACCCGCACCCGCCCCTCGGTGCCGCGCGGGCGCCCTCATGGACAGCGACGCTCGCGGAGCGAGGTTGTGCCACGCGCCCGGCGGGCGTACGCGGGCCGCATGGCTGACACCGTCCTCGTCGAACGCACCGGGGCCGTCGCGACCCTCACCGTCAACCGACCCGACAAGCTCAACGCCCTGAACGTCGAGGTGCTGCGCGAGCTGTCGCGCACCTTCCACGGCCTGCTCGAGGCGAGCGAGCCGGTGCGCGCGGCCGTCCTCACGGGCGCGGGCAAGGCCTTCGTCGCGGGGGCCGACATCGCGGCGATGAGCGAGCTCAGCGTGGCCGAGGCCAAGCGCTTCTCGGACATGGGGCACCGGCTGCTCGCCATGCTCGAGGCGGCGCCCTTCCCCGTCATCGCGGCCGTCAACGGCTTCGCGCTCGGCGGCGGGCTCGAGCTCGCGCTCGCGTGCGACTTCATCTACGCGTCCGCGAACGCGAAGCTCGGCCAGCCCGAGGTGAACCTCGGCGTCATTCCGGGCTTCGGCGGCACGCAGCGCCTGATGCGCCGGGTCGGCGCCGCCCGCGCGCGGGAGCTCGTCTACACCGGCCAGCAGCTCACGGCCGCCGAGGCCGCCGCGATGGGGCTCGTCAACAAGGTGCTGCCGCCCGAGAGCCTGCTCGAGGAGGCGCACAAGACCGCCCGGACCATCGCCGACAAGGGCCCGCTCGCCGTCGCCGCCGCCAAGCGCGTGATGACGCGCGCCGAGGACGTGCCGCTCGGGGTCGCGTGCGAGCTCGAGGCGCAGGCCTTCGCCACGCTCTTCGGCAGCGAGGACCAGAAGCTCGGGATGCGCGCCTTCCTCGCGCGGAGCCCGGCCGTGTTCACCGGGCGCTGAAGCGCCCGTCAGCGCGACTCGTCATCGTCGCCGGGCCGCTCCAGGCCGCGGACCACGAGCGGCGTCACGCCGAGCGCCTGGCCGCGGTACGGGCAGTGGCGGCAGCCCGAGTTGCAGCAGTAGCCGCGCTTCAACAGGTAGACGCTGGTGAAGACCAGCCGGTCGCCTTCCATGTAGAAGTCGACGCCGGGCACGGGCTTCGGTGGCTTCGGGGCGCTCAAGGCTCGCGCCAAGCATAGCGCAGCCGCCCGGCGGCGCCGTCGGGGCGCCCGGGCCGGACGCTCAGCGGGGCGGGGCGCTGCGCTCGAGGTAGGTGCCGGAGCGCGTGTCGATGCGGATCCACTCGCCCTCGTCGACGAAGAGCGGCACGTTCACGATGGCGCCGGTCGACACGGTGGCCGGCTTCGTGGCGCCGCTCGCGGTGTCGCCCTTCACGCCCGGCTCGCTCTTGACGATCTGCAGGATGACGTGGGGCGGCAGCTCGATGCCGATCGGCTGGTCCTTCAGCAGCGTGACCTGCACGGTCATGCCGTCGGCCAGCCACTTCGACTCGTCGCGCATGCGCTCGCCGGCGACGGTGAGCTGCTCGCCCGACGCGAGGTCCATGAACACGAAGTTCTCGCCCTCGGGGTAGATGTACTGCAGCGAGCGCTGCTCGACCTCGGCCGGCTCGAGCTTCTCGCCGCTCTTGAAGGTCCGCTCGATGACCGCTGCGCTCATCATGTTGCGCAGCTTCACGCGCGTGAAGGCCTGGCCCTTGCCCGGCTTCACGAACTGGAAGTCGACGACCGCGTACGGCTGGCCGTCCAACATCATCTTCAAGCCCTTGCGGATGTCGCTCGTATCCATGGTGACTTCTCGGCGGCGCGCGTTCGGGGGACTCCGGGCCGTCGCGCGCTCGCGGGGGCCGGAATCCCGAGGGGCGGACCCTTTATCACGGTCGCGGCGGCTTGGCGACGGCTGCGCGCGCGGGGCCGCGCGGGGCACGGTTCCGCCCGCCCCGCCTTACTTGCCCGGTGCCGGGGTGCAGGATTACCTCTTCCCACACGGGCCGCATGGACGACTTCGGCGAGGAGGTACGGGAGCTCAAGCGCGAGATCATCGAGTCGCGCGGGCTCATCATCAAGACGAACAACCTCACGAACGCGCTCGCCGGCGACCTCAAGAGCATCGCCAAGCGGCAGACCAGCGCGGAGCGGCGCGCGTTCCTCAACAGCGCCGTCGCCAACGCGCTCTTCGTCGTCGCGGTGATCCTGGTCGTGAAGTTCGCCTGGGACGCTCGGGTCGAGTCGGTCGAGAAGGCGAGCGCAGCGGCGAGCGCGCGGGTCGGGGAGCTGAAGAAGGACCTCGAGGCCCGCCAGAACGCCGAGGCCGAGCGGGCCAAGGCCGAGGAGGTCGCGGCGGCGTTCTACGAGATCGTGAGGAGCGGCAAGGACAAGGACCTCATCGAGGCCTACGAGTCGCTCGGCAAGGACAACCTCACGCGCAGCGAGCAGGCCTACTTCCGCGACGCGGTGAACGAGGCGAAGAGCCGCCTGTCGCTCGCGTCCTACCACCAGGGCCTCGAGGCCATGAACACGGCGCACTGGGCCGACGGCGTGCAGGCGTTCCTCGAGTCGTTGCGCTACGACGGCGCGGCCGCCCACTCACCCGCCGCGCGCCTGCGCCTCGCCGAGGGCTACCGCAAGCTGAACCGGCAGAAGGACGCGATCCCGATCCTGACGAAGCTGTCCGAGGCCTCGGCGGACCCCGAGATCCTCGACGACGCGCTCTTCCTGCTCGCCGAGTGCCTCATCGAGGTCCAGGCCTGGAACGACGCCAAGACGGCCCTGCGGAGCTTCATCCGTCGCTACCCGCAGAGCGCGTTCATCAACGACGCCCGCATGGCGCTCGCGGACCTGTCGGTCAAGCACTAGGGCGGGGGTCAGGGCGTCGGCTCGGCGCGCACGAGCGTGAGCTCGAAGCCCTGCCACCACGGTCCGGCGCCGACGTTCGGGGCGGGGCCCACCGCCACGAACACGAGCCCGGCGCCGTCCTCGATCGCCGCGAGCGGCACGTCGCCGAGGGCGAGCGCGTCGGCGAAGGTGCGCTCCGCGAGCGGGGTCGGCTGGCCCTGTTGCTGCAGGGCGAGCTTCGCCTCGGTGACCGTGCCGAGCCCGGCCTTGGCGAGCTTGGCGAACGGCGGGTACGGGTCGACGGCGCCGAAGGTCCACTGCGTCGCGATGGTCATCGGCCCCGCGTTGGCGACGCCGGGCGTGAGGCGCACCTCGAGCGAGGGGGTCACCGTGCCGAGGCTCGCGTGGGCGACCTGGAGCGAGACCTTGTCGGGGTCGGTGAGGCGCGACATGGAGGCGCCGAGCAGGTTGAGGCTCCCGTAGGCGGGCGTGTAGCTCGGGCCGCACACGTAGGTCTCGAAGGCGTCGGTGTGATCGGCCCCGCCGAGGCAGCCGGACGGCACGAACAGCAGGCTCTTGCCGCTCGCGAACACGCTCGCGGGCAGGACGCCCACGAGCCCGACGCGCAGCCCGCCGACCGAGCCCGCCGCGACGAGCGCGTCGCAGTCGGCGCCGCCGACGGCGCCGAGATCGCCGCCGAGCACCCACAGGGCGACGTCGCCGCTCGCCGGCACCACGTCGGCGAGCGGCGCGACCACGGCGCCGTGCGCGTACGCGAGCCCGGCCGGGTCGGCCGGCCAGGGCGTGGCGCTCGAGGCCACGCTCGGGTAGGGCAGAAAGCACAGCCGCACGGCCGCCGAGTCGACGACGCCGGCGACCACGGTGAGCTCGGTCGGCCCGGTGGGCTCGACGATCTCGCCGCCCGCCCCGCCCTGCCCGCTCGTCGTGCTCGAGCTCGTCGTGCCGCCCGCGCCGCCGCTCGGGGTCGTGGTGCCGGCGTCGGGCTCGGAGGCGAGCCGGTCGTGGTTCTGCGCGCAGCCCTCGGCCGCGAGCGCGGGAGCGAGCGCCGCCGCGGCTGCGAGCGGCGCCGCGAGGCCGAGGGGGACGCGTCGCGGGGCCATGACCGAGTCTGATACGGAGACGGTGGCGCGTCGACGGTCGCGCGCGGTCTAGCGCTTCGTGGCGCGGGTCTGGCGTCGCTCGCTGCGGCGCGGCGGGGGGATCTCGCCCACGGCGTGCCACGCGTCGCGCTCGGGATCGAGCTCCACGCCCTCGGCGGCGAGCAGGCGCGCCTTGGTGGTGGTGCCCCCCTCGGCGGAGAAGCCCCCGGCACCGCCCCCCGTGGCGAGCACGCGGTGACACGGGACCACGATGGCGAAGGGATTGTGCGCCAGGGCCTGCCCGACGGCCCGGGTGGCGCGCGGCGAGCCCGCCAGGCGCGCCAGATCGGCGTAGCTGAGGGTCTCGCCCGCGGTCGTCCGGGACAGCTCCGCGTAGACGCGCGCGCGGAAGGGGGGCAGCCCGGACAGATCGAGCGGCACCCCGTCGAAGGTCGCCGCCTTGCCGGCGAGGTGCGCGGTGAGGCCGCGCACGACCTTCTTCACCCAGGCGGGCGGCTTCTGCTCGCGCACGGGCCCGACCATGTGCGCGAGCGCCTCGAGCGTCGTCTTGCGCGTGCCGCGGGGCAGCGCCACGCCGCGCAGGCCGGCGTCGCCCCACGCGAGCGCGCACTCCCCGAAGGCGGTCTCGAAGACCACGCAGGCCGTCCCCGACTCGTCCCGTCCCATGGCGCACCGGGGTGCCACGACCGCCCCGGGGCGGCAACAACGCGAGGTTGTACCCGCCACGGCCGGTGGCTAGCGTGGCGGCCAGGAGCGAGGAGACGAGCGTGAGCACCAAGGCAGAGAGCATCGACGTGCCGGCCGCGAGCCCGCCCGATCCCGAGGCGAGCAAGTTCCCCTGGGGCATCCCCTTCATCGTCGGCAACGAGGGGGCCGAGCGCTTCAGCTACTACGGGATGCGCGCCATCCTGAAGACCTACCTGGCGGCGCTCTACGTGCACTTCCTCACCGCCGACCAGGTGGGCGAGGCGGCCATGAAGGCCGCGAGCGGCAAGGCCACGGCGGTCACGCACCTCTTCATGGCGGGGGTCTACGCCTTCCCGATGATCGGCGCGCTCCTGGCCGACCGGCTGCTCGGCAAGTACCCCGTCATCTTCTGGCTGTCGCTCGTCTACGTGTCGGGCAACGGCCTCCTGGCGATCGCGGGGACCTTCGCGGACGGCGGGCAGTGGGGCCCGGCCGAGTACCTGTTCTACGTGGGCCTCGGGCTCATCGCGATCGGCTCGGGCGGCATCAAGCCCTGCGTCAGCGCCAACGTCGGCGACCAGTTCGACGAGAAGCGGAAGCACCTCGTCACGACGGTCTTCCAGATCTTCTACTTCATCATCAACTTCGGCTCGTTCTTCTCGACCATCCTGACGCCGATCCTGAAGGACTCGCTCGGCCCCGCGGTCGCCTTCGGCGTGCCCGGCATCTTCATGCTGGCGGCGACCATCGTGTTCTGGCTCGGGCGCAAGCGCTTCGTGCGCGTGCCCCCGAAGCCGGGCGGCACGCTCGGCCTGCTCGACACGCTCGCCTCGACGCTGTTCTTCGCGCCCGTGCTGGCCCTCATCGCGGCCGTGTTCGTCATGAGCGACGACTTCCAGACCCCGGTGAAGGGCGCGATGGGCGGCGCGGAGTACTACTGGACCTACGTGAAACAGTACGTCGCGCACCTCGCCGCCAGCTCCTGGTACTTCTTCGCCATCGCGGCCGGGCTCGTCGCGGTCGGCTTCCTGCTCTTCGCGCTGCGCCAGAAGCGCCAGCAGGACACGGGCTTCCTCGCCATGATCCTCTACGCCCTCGCCCACCGGCGCGAGCGCAAGCCGGGCGAATCGCTGTTCGCCCCGGTGCGCGCCAAGTTCGGCGACGAGGCCGCCGACGGACCGCCCGCCGTGCTGCGCATCATCGTGGTCTTCTCGATGGTGAGCGTGTTCTGGGCCCTGTTCGACCAGCACGCCTCGACGTGGATCACGCAGGCGCAGCAGATGAACCTGACGCTCGTCGTGCCGCGCTTCACCTGGCACTTCCTCGTCTACGGCACGCTCGCGCTCGCGCTCTTCGGCGGGGCCTGGCTCTTTCTGTGGATCTCGAACCGGCCCATTCCGCGCAAGGTGTCGCTCGGCGTGGTCGGCGTCGCGCTCGCGGCGGGCGCCCTGTGCGGGGTCATCGACAGCGCCTCGCCCGAGTGGCTGGAGAAACCGCTCAAGGCCGAGCAGATCAGCGCGTTGAACCCGCTGATGGTCATGATCATCATCCCGACCCTGAGCGTGCTCGTGTACAAGCCGCTCGAGCGCCAGGGCGTGACCATCCGGCCGCTGCTCAAGATGACGATCGGGATGTTCCTCGCGGCGGCGGCCTTCGCCGTCGCCGCACTGGTGCAGACGCGCATCGAGGGCGCAGAGCGCGGCACGGTGCACGTCCTGTGGCAGTTGGGTCAGTACCTGCTCATGACGACGGCCGAAGTGCTGGTCAGCGTGACGGGCCTCGAGTTCGCCTACACGCAGGCGCCGCGCACCATGAAGAGCACGATCATGGGCTTCTGGCTGCTGTGCGTGACGCTGGGCAACGTGCTCGTCGCGTTCCTCGCCCCGATGGAGAAGATCCTCGAGCTCTCCGAGTTCTTCTGGGTGTTCACGGGCCTGATGTGCGGCGCGGCGGTGATCTTCGCCGTCCTCGCCGCGACCTACAAGGGCAAGAGCTACCTGCAGCAGGCGGCCGCCAAGTGAGCGCTGACGCGCCGCGGCGCTGAGGCGGGCAAGGGAGCGCGTGTTGGCTTGCGCCAACGTGCGCCGGGCCTGCTACCCTGCGTCGAGCGCGGCTCGCCGCGCGTTCGGCGCGCCATCGGGAGCGCGCATGGCAGGTGATTTCGTGTCGGACGACAACCGGAAGCTCGCGGAGTCCCGCGTCGGGACGACGGCGCACAAGTGGACGCTCGATCGGCTCATCGACGTGGGCGGCATGGCGGCCGTCTACGCGGCGACGCACCGCAACGGCAAGCGCGTGGCCATCAAGGTGCTCCACCCCCAGTTCTGCGTCGTGGGCGACTCGAAGACGCGCTTTTTGCGCGAGGGCTACGTCGCCAACAAGGTCCAGCACCCCAACGCCGTGTCGGTGCTCGACGACGACGTGCTCGCGGACGGCACGCCGTTCATCGTCATGGAGCTGCTCGAGGGCGTGTCGCTCGAGCAGATCCTGCTGAACCAGCGCATGCTCAACCTGTCCGAGGCGCTGCACGTCGCCGACCACACCCTCGACGTGCTCTCGGTGGCGCACAAGGCCGGCATCGTCCACCGCGACCTCAAGCCCGCGAACATCTTCATCACCACCGAGGGCAAGGTGAAGCTGCTCGACTTCGGCCTGGCGCGCGTGCTCGACGCGGCCGGCTCCAGCACCACGGGCGCCGGCACGATCCTCGGCACCTCGAGCTACGTCGCGCCCGAGCAGGCGCGCGGGCGCAGCGATCTCATCGACGCGCGCACCGACATCTTCGGCGTCGGGGCGGTCATGTTCCGGGCGCTCAGCGGGCGCACGGTGCACGTCGGCAAGACCCCGATGGAGCGGCTGCTCTCCGCCATGAGCGAGGCGGCGCAGCCCATCCGGAAGTTCTTGCCCGACCTGCCGGTCGACGCCGCCGCGCTCGTCGACCGCGCGCTGTCGTTCCAGAAGGAGGATCGCTTCCCCGATGCGACCGCCATGCGCGCGGAGCTCGCCCGGGTCGCCGCGCGCCACGGCCGCGAGCGTGCGGCCGGGGCCGCCAGTCCGTCCCAGCCGGTGGCGCCCTCCCAGGATGCGAGCGAAGCGCCCACGGTCGTCTGCGCGGGAGACGAGGCCGAGGTGAGCGTGGCCTTCGAGGTGGTCGAGGACGGCGACAGCCTGCTCGTCGACCTCGAGGACGAGGACGGTCACGCCGAGCACTTCGAGCTGCGCCGCCGACAGGCGGCGCCGCAGGGCGCGCTCACCCAGATGGACGTCGTGCCGCGCACCGCGCGCAAGCCGAGCTGAGCCCTACCCCCGGCCCGCGCTGCGCCCCGCGTCGAGGTGCTCCCGCGCGAAGCGCCGCACCCCTTCGAGCGGGCTCAGGCGCGGCTGCCAGCCGAGCTCGGCCACCGCCTTCGCAGCGTCGTACACGACGTCGCAGGTCATGAGCCGCACGACGAACGGCGTGAAGGGCGGCGGCTTGTCGGCGCGCGCCAGCTTCCAGCCCCGGTCGACGGCGAACGCGGCCGCCATCGCCAGGGGGCGGGGCAGCGAGAGGCGCGGTCGCTCGAGACCGCAGGCGTCGGCGATGGCCTCGAGCACGGCGCGCACCGTGGGCGGACGTGCGCTCACCGTGTCCATCACGTTGAACGCCTCGCCGGCGGCCTCGGGACGCTCGGCAGAGCGGAGCAGCACGTCGACGACGTGGTCCACCCAGACGAGGTTGAGGGGCGCGCGCCCGCCGTCGACGAGGACGGCGCTCTTCTTGCGGAGCAGGGCCACGGTGCGCGGCATGAAGTTCCGGTCGTAGGGCCCGTAGATGATGGGCGGGCGCACCGCGGCGACCTCGAGCCCGAGCTCGCGCCCGCGGCGGAACGCGAGCACCTCGGCGTCGAGCTTCGTGTCGTCGTAGGGCTCGCCGGTCTTGCGGAGGGGGCTCTGCTCGGTGACGCGTCCGCGCTCGGGCCGGCCGTACACCGCCACCGACGAGAGCTGCACGAAGCGGCGCACCCGCGCCCGCGCGGCGGCCTCGAGCACGGCGCGCGTGCCGCCCACGTTCACGCGCTCGAACTCCGCGCGGTCGCCCCAGTCCCCGACCGCGGCGGCCATGTGCACGACCGCCTCGGCCGAGTCGGTGAGCTCGCCGAGCGCGGCCTCGTCGGCGACGTCGCCCGGCACGAGGCGCACCCCCGCCGCGTCGAGCGCGCGCGCGTCGGCGCGGCCGGGCTCGCGCACGAGCCCCGCCACCTCGTGACCCTGCTCGAGGGCCACCTCGCAGAGCCTGCGGCCGACGCCGCTCGTGATGCCGGTGAGCGCGAGCCTCATGGCAGGCGCGCTCCGGCCGCCGGCAATCTCGGGACGTTCTCGCTCATCTCGCCGACCCAGGCGTGCTCGAAGGCGCGGCGCGCGGAGCGCACGCGGCCCCCCTCGTCCGCGCGCCCGAGCGCCACCATTAGCTTCGTCAGGGCAGCCTCGGCGGTCATGTCGCCCGCCCCGATGGCGCCCGCCTCGGCCGCGCGCGCGCCGCCCTCGTAGCGCAGGAGATCGACGTGCGCGCGCGGGCACTGGCTCACGACGACGACCGGGATGTCCATGCCGCGCGCGCTGTCGAGCACCGGGATGATGGAACGCTCGAGCGCGGGCACGTTGCCGCTGCCGAAGGCGCTCACGACGAGCCCGTGCACGCCGGCCGTGAGCGCGCCGCGCAGGAGGCGCGGGTCGAGGCCCGGGAAGAGCCGCACCTCGAGCACGTGGGGGTCGATGCGGCCGTCGAAGGGCGAGGTGCGGGCGCGCGGCGGAAGCACGTGCGGGGCGACCTCCATGCCGAGCCCGAGCTTGACGAGCGGCGGCGAGCTCGGCGAGCCGAAGGCGTCGAGCGCCCAGGCGTCGAGCTTGGTCGCACGGCAGCCGCGCAGCATCTTGGACGCGAAGCACAGGCCGACCTCCGGGATGCGCGAGGTCGCGAGCTCGAAGGCGTCGACGAGGTTCTGGCGCGCGTCCGAGCGCACCGCCTCGAGCGGCCGCTGCGAGCCCGTGAGGACGACCGGGCGGTCGAGCTCGGGCAGGAGGAACGCGAGCGCACTGGCCGTGTAGGCCATGGTGTCGGTGCCGTGCACCACGACGACCCCGTCGTAGTCGTCGAGCGCGCCGTGCACGGTGCGCGCGACCTCCACCCAGTGCTCGGGCTGGATGTCGCTCGAGTCGAGCTGGTAGAGGATGCGCGTCTCGACGTCGGCGATCTTGCGCAGCACGGGCAGCTCGCCCAGGAGATCCGCCGCGTAGCGCCCCGGCGCGAGCGGGCCGGTGCCCGTCGCCTGCATCATCAGGGTGCCGCCGGTGTGGACCAGAAGGACGCGCACGAGGGCACCTTACTCCGGCTCGCATGGTTTCGTAATACCGCCCGGCCGTGCCCATTCGCCGGGATTGCGCGTAGGATGGGGCCGTGGCGGCGGGGCACACGATGAAGGGACGGACGGGCTCGGGCCTCGGCTCGCGCGCGGTCGGGGTGGCGGCCGCGCTCGCAGCGACCCTGCTCGCCGGGGCGTGCACCGCGATCCTCGGCAACGACTACGCGGTCGGTGCCGCAGGCGGCGGCAGCGGCGCCACCAGCGGCGGCAGCGCCCCCGGCGGCTCGGGCGGCAGCGCGGGGCAGGCGACCGGAGGCGGAGGCAGCTCGACGGGCGGCGCCCCGGGGTTCCAGTGCGTGGACGTGACGAGCCCGATGTACAACTGCGCCTCGCCGGATCCGGCCCAGTGCCTGTGCGCGAGCTGCGTCCATGACGGGATCTGCTACGACCAGGCGAACGGCCTCGTCGACGACTGCATCTGTCGGGACTGCGTGGGCGACCTCCAGTGCGCCGACGGCTGCGACGGCGACGGCGTCTGCAACCCCTTCATCGAGGGCTGCGATTGCGCCGACTGCGCCGCGCACTTCGCGTGCGCCTGCCACAAGTGCGGCGAGCACTTCCTCGATCCGAGCCCCGAGATCCCGCTCTGCCCGGGCACGGATCAGGAGAAGTGGGCCAACGCCGCCGCCTGCGTCTGTCAGTACTGCACCGCCGAGTGCGCCGACTACTGCGGCATGTACGTGCCGGTCGACCCGACGTGCCAGGCGTGCATCGACACGCTTGCCTCGCAGTGCGGCAACTTCCTCGCACCGTGCCAGGCCGAGTGAAAGGCCGGACGCCGGACGCCCGCCGGGCGCCCCGTGCTCGTGGCCGCCGCGCGAGCCGTGCTAAGGTTCTCGGCCCGTTTTCCCGGGCCACACCGAGCGCCGCGTGACCGAGATCGCCGTCGACCGAGCCGAGAGCCAGCCCGCCGCGCCACCCGCGCGGCCGCGCCCGCCGCTCCGGCGGCGCATGCTGCGCTTCGTCGCGCGCCACCGCCGTGCGCTCGGGCGGCTCGCGCTGGTCCTGCCCGCGCTCGGCGTCGCGGCCGTCGACTTCGCGCTCCGCGGCTCGCGCCTGGTGCAGCTCCCGGGCAGGTACTTCTTCAGCTACGTGGTGTCGCTCGTCGAGAGCGGCGTGCTCTGGGGCGTGCTCCTGTGCGTGGCGGCGGCGCGGCGCGGCGTGCCGCGCTGGATCGCGGCCACCGTGTTCGTGCTCTTCGCGACCCTCTCGGTCGGCATCCAGATCTACTTCCACGGGCAGTACTCGGTGTACCTGAACCTCCAGGCCACGCTGTTCGGCACCTCGGTCACCGAGAGCGTGTTCGGCCAGGTCTCGGCCGACGCCGCGAATTTCCTGTGGTCGCTCTTGCCGGTGATGGCCGGCGGCATCGGGCTCGTGTGGCTGGGGCGCAAGCTCGTGCGGCCGCGGCGCCGGCTGCGGCAGGTGACGCTCGCCCTCGCGCTGCCGGCCACGGTGGCCGTGTTCTTCATCCCGTGCTCGTACGCGTCGATGCAGGGCTCGACGCCGGACGTCATCTACTTCCACGCGATCGGCGGGCTCGTGAAGCAGCTCTCGCACGGGCTCGACAAGGCGAGCGTGCGGCCCGGCCTGCGCAACCCGCCGAAGCTCCCGCCGCTCCACGCGGCGCCGGCGCGGGCGCGCAACGTGCTCTTCGTGCTCACCGAGAGCGTGCGCGCGGACGCGGCGTGCTCCTCGCCCGTGCCCGAGTGCCCGGGCACGCCCTTCACCAACCGCGCCCTGCCCGAGCGACTCGGCTTCGAGCAAGTGCGCGCGAACTCGACCACGACCGCGATCGAGCTCGCCGTCCTCTGGGCCGGCGTCGAGCCCACCGACGGGCGCGAGGCGCTGCACGCGGCGCCCGTCCTGTTCGACTTCGCGGCGGCGGCGGGCATCCCGAGCGCCTACTGGACGAGCCACCACATGCTGTTCGCGAACTCGCGGCTGTGGGTGCGCGATCTGCCGGTCAAGTTCCACTGCGGCGCGACGCACCTCGATCCGCAGGCCAACATCGACCTCGGGGCCTACGACGAGCTCTTGACGGCGCGCGTGAAGGAGGAGCTGCCCCAGCTCGGCGAGCCGTTCATGGCCGTGGTGCAGTTCGGCAACACGCACGTGCCCTACCGGGCGGACCCGAGCGACGCGCCCTTCCAGCCCTCGCTCGAAAGCAAGGCCCCCGACGACAACGACGCCTACCACAACTTCTACCGCAACGCGGTCCACTTCCAGGACAAGACGGTGGCCGACCTCGTGTCCTTCGTGCGCGCGGCGCCCTTCGGCCCGCGCACGGTGATCCTCTACACCTCGGACCACGGCGAGCAGTTCCGCGAGCACGAGCAGCTCGGGCACACGCAGTCGCTCTTCGACGTGGAGATGCGCGTGCCGACGTGGATCGACGCGCCCGCGGGCACGCTCACCGACGAGGAGCGGCGCGTGCTCGCGAGCCGCCACGCCGAGCCCATCTACCACTCCGACCTCGCACCCACGATGCTCGACTGGCTCGGCCTCTGGGACGCGCCCGAGATCGCGCCGTACCGGGCCAAGATGCCGGGCAAGAGCCTCGTCCGCCCCGATCCGCCCGAGCGCGGGCCGGGGCCGATCCTGCACGTCTCGAACTGCTCCGGCGTGTGGGGCTGCGCGCTCGAGAACTGGGGCGTCGTGCAGGGCTTCCGCAAGCTCATCGCCCGCGAGTGGGACGCGGACTGGGGCTGCTACGACGTGTCCGAGGACCCGAGCGAGAAGACGTCGCTGCCGCTCGAGCGCTGCGCCGACCTGCTCGCGGAGGCGAACCGCTTCTACGGCGGACCGCCGGGCCAGCTGTAGCCGCGCCGGCGGGGAACTTCCGACCGGGCCGGGTGTCCGTCGGAGCGTGAGCACAGCGAAGACTCCGGGCGACCGCGACCGAGGTGCAGGAATTGGACGCCGCGCGTGGCGCGCAGCCGCCGCCGCGCGGGCGCTGCGAGGCGCGGCGATCGGCGGGGTCGTGGCGCTGCTCTCGTGCAGCGGTCCCCGGGTCGACGTGAGGACGCCCGCGCCCCCCGCGGCGCCCGCGCCCGAGCCGGCGAGCACCGACGGCCAGGTGTCGCTCGTGCCGCTCCCGGCGGGGATCGAGCTCGCGGCGGCGAGCTACCGGCAGAAGGCAGCGCCGCCGGTACGCATCACGACGGCCGACGGCACGGATCTCGCCATCGACTCCATCGACGCCGAGACCGTGGTCGAGGGCCCGCTCGCCTTCACGGAGTTGAGGCTCACCTTCTCGAACCCCGAGGCGCGCCGGCTCGAGGGTCAGTTCCGCATCGCCCTGCCGCCGCGGGCGGCGGTGAGCCGCTTCGCCATGAAGGTGGGCTCGAGGCTGATGGAGGCCGAGATGGTGGAGCGCACGCGCGCCCGCCAGATCTACGAGGATTTCCTGCACCGGAAGGTCGATCCGGCGCTGCTCGAGCAGAGCGAGGGCGGGAGCTTCTCGGCGCGCATCTTCCCCATCGAGCCGCTCTCGCAGAAGGAGATCATCATCTCGTGGTCGCAGGAGCTCGCCGTCGGACGTCAGTCGGTGGCGCGCCTGCGCGGGCTGCCGCGCGTGGGCGAGCTCAAGAGCGCGCTCTACCTCGACGGCGCCGCGGCCGAGAGCTTCACGCGCGCGGCCTACCTGCCCGAGGAGGATCTCGTCCTCGACGTCCCCGCCGCCGCCATCGGGCGACGCAGCGGGCCGCTCGCCGTCGCGCGCCTCGTCGTGCCCGACGCCATCGCGCCGGCCGACGCGCCGCGCTCGGCGCTCTTGCTCGTCGACACGAGCGCCTCGCGCACCTACGAGCTCGAGGACGAGGTCGCGCTCACCGGCAAGCTCGCGGCCGCACTCGCGGGGAGCGCCGGTAGCGACGCGCCGCTCGCCGTCGTCGCCTTCGACCAGCTGCCGGAGCTCGTCTACGCGGGCCCGGCCTCCGGCTACGGTGCGGCAGAGCGGCAGCGGCTGCTCGGGCGCCGGGCGCTCGGCGCGTCGGATCTCGCCGCGGCGCTCGGCTTCGCGCGCGAGCTCGCCCGCGAGGCGACGCGCCAGGCGGCGAGCGGGGCGCCCGGCGGAGCCGCGGTGCTCGCGCGCGGCTTCGACCGCGTGGTCGTGCTCACGGACGGCGTCGCCACCGCGGGCCCGGACGCGCAGGGTCTCGTCGCGGCCGCCCGGAGCCTCGCCGAGGGCGGCATCGCGCGGCTCGACGCCGTCGTGTACGGCGCGATCCGCGACCCCGAGCTGCTCGGCTCGCTCGTCGCCGCCGGCCTCGCCCGCGCGGGCACGGTCATCGACGCGGGCGAGGGCCCGGACATGACCTGGCGCCGCCTGTCCTACGGCACGGCCAGCCTGCCGGTGCGCGTCCCGGGCGCGAGCTGGCACTTCCCCGAGAGCCTTCCGAACGCCCAGCCCGGCGACACGGTGCTCGTGTACGCCGAGCTGCCGGGCCTCGCGCCGGGCGAGCCCGCGAGCGTCGTGCTCGGGGACGCGCCGGCCGTGTCGGTGCCGCTCGGCGACGCCGCGGCGCCGCTCGTGGCGCGCGCCATGGCCCGGGCCCGCCTGTCGGCGCTCGAGGAGCAGGAGCGCCGCGAGGGGGCGAGCCCGGCGCTCGCGCGCACCATGGTGGAGCTCTCGACCCGCGCGCGCGTCGCGAGCCCCTACACCTCGCTGCTCGTGCTCGAGACCGACGCCGACTACGAGCGCTACGGCCTCGATCAGAAGGCGCTCGCCGACATCCTCACGCCGCGCGCCGGCCGCCTCGTCGTCTCGGACCGCCGCCCGCCGCCGCCGGCGCCGGATCCCTTCCCCGCGAAGCCTGCTCCGGCCGACCCGCGGAGCTTCGGCGCAACGGGCGCTCTCTCGCAGGCCGCCCCGCCGCCGACCGACGCCGCTCCGGAGCCGCTCTCGGCGCGCGGCAACATGTGGGGCGACGCCATCGGCGATTCCTTCGGCGCCGGCGGGCTCGGGCTGTCCGGCGTGGGCGAGGGCGGCGGGGGCCGTGGTGAGCCCCAGGGCGTCGGCACCGTCGGCGCGATCGGCCACGGCGCCGGCACGGGCACCGGGCAGGGCTTCGGCCAGGGCAGCGGCCGGCTCGCTGGCACGCATCGCTCGCGCCCGCCGCAGGTCCGCATGGGCGCCACGACGGTGAGCGGGCGGCTCCCGCCCGAGGTCGTGCAGCGCGTCGTGCGCATGAGCTTCGGGCGCTTCCGCGGCTGCTACGAGGCGGCGCTGCGGCGCAACGCCACGCTCGCCGGCCGCGTGGTCGTGCGCTTCGTCATCGGCCGAGACGGCAGCGTGGCCGCCGCGCAGGCCGAGGACCAGATCGGCGACTCCGAGATGAGCGCGTGCGTCGCGGGGGGCTTCCGCGCCCTCACCTTCCCCGTGCCGGAGGGCGGCATCATCACGGTCACCTACCCCCTGCAGTTCGCGCCCGGGGACGGCTCGGTCGCCGACGCGAGCCGCGCGCCGCAGCCGCTCGACGTGCCCTCGACGCGCCATGCGCCACTCGCCGTGACCCCGGAGCGGGCCGAGCCGCCGGCCGACAACGCCCTCGAGGGCCGGCTCGCCGAGGTGATGGGCCTGCTCGACACGGGCGAGCGTGACGCGGCGCTCGCCAAGGCTCAGGCGTGGCAGGCATCCGAGCCCGCCGATCTCGCGGCGCTGCTCGCGCTCGGCGAGGCGCTCGAGGCGCGAGGTGAGCTCGGCTTCGCGGCCCGGGCCTACGGGTCCATCGTCGATCTCTACCCCGCGCGCGCGGATCTGCGGCGCTACGCGGGCGCACGTCTCGAGCGACTCGCCGCGAGCGACGCGCTCGATCTGGCCGTCGACACCTACACGAAGGCGCGCGACGACCGCCCCGACCACCCGACGAGCCACCGCCTGCTCGCCTACGCGCTGCTCAAGCGCGGCCGCACCGCCGAGGCCTTCGACACGCTGCGCACGGCCCTGAAGCGCGACTTCCCGGCCCGGGTGGGGCAGGCCGTCGCGGTGCTGAAGAACGACCTCGGCCTCGTCGCCGCGGCCTACCTGCGGGCGCAGCCCGAGCGGCGCGAACAGGTGCTGGCGGCGCTCGCGGAGGAGGGCGTCCCGCTCGCCGACGGCGCGTCGCTCCGCTTCGTGCTCTCGTGGGAGAGCGACAGCAACGACGTGGATCTACACGTCTACGACCAGGAGGGTGGCCACGCCTACTACGGCAGCCGCGCGCTGCCCTCCGGCGGGGCGCTCAGCGCGGACATCACGAACGGCTACGGGCCCGAGGAGTTCATCCTCGGCGCCGAGCGCTCGAGCGGCCACTTCGTGCAGGTGCACTACTACGCGCGCGGACCGATGGGCTACGGGCTCGGCAAGGTCGAGGTGATCGAGCACGACGGCCACGGCAACCTCACCTTCGACGAGCGGCCCTTCGTGCTCATGCGCGACCGCGGCATCGTGAGCGTCGGCAGCGTCGGTGCCTACCGGGCCAAGGATGCGCGGGTGCCCGCGCGGGTGCGGGCCCTGCAGGCCGCACGCTGAGCGGCCGCGGGGACCGGACGGCGCGGGACGACGCGCGGTACGTTGTGCCGCGCGCCGGGCGCTCGTAGGCTCGGGGCATGAGGTCGAACACCATCCTCTTCGGCGTCGCGCTCTGCACGCTCCTCGCCTGCTCCGACGACGCCGAGACCAGCGGCACCGGCGGCACGGGTGGCACCACGAGCTCGAGCACCACCTCGAGCTCGGGCGGGACGGGCGGCTCGGGCGGTGACGCCACGCCCTTCGGCTGCGTGGGCTCGGTGGCGTGGCCGACGGCGTCCGCGAGCTCGCTGCAGGTCGCCGGCAACCTGAGCCTGGTCCCGGGCGCGACCCCGCTCTCGGGCGTCACCGTGCGCGCCTGCCCGAAGGGCGACGCCGTCTGCACGACGCCGCTCGACGAGACCGTGACGGCGACCGACGGCCGCTACTCGCTCACCTTGCCCATCGCCGCGGTCGGCTTCGACGGCTACCTGGAAGTGACGGGCGGCAGCCTGATCGGCGATCTGGTCCACTACCTGCCCCCGCTCGTCGCCGACGCGAACGACCACAGCTTCGGCGAGATCAACCTGACGACCTACGACGCCTACCTCGCGCAGGCGGGCCTGACGCGCGACCCGGCGCGCGCGCAGGTCGCGGTGACCGTGCTCGACTGCCACCGGCAGCCGGGCAACGAGATCGCGCTCGCGGTCGACACCGCCGACGGCAGCACGGTGCTCGGCTACGACCTCGGCGGTGCGCTCGACACCGCGGCGACCGCGACCGGCGTCTCGGGCTTCGCCATCTTCGTCAACCTGCCGGTCGGCCCCGCCACGATCACGGCGTCGATCGCGGCGACGGGCGAGCCCGTGGCCGAGTACGTGGTCACGACCCGCGCGAACTTCGTCTCGAGCCTGTTCCTGCCACCGACCCCCGGCACGCTGCCCTGAGCGGCGTCACCGCGCGGCTGCGGGGGGCGTACTTCTGCCGGCACCGGAGATCGCCGCGCTCGGCACGCGCGGGGCCGCACGGGTGCATGATGCATGCTGCGCGCCCATCGGCGTTGCCGGCCCTGGCGCCTGGGCATACGTTGTCGCCGAAGCCACATGGGCCATCGCGACGCCTCTCGAGACCCCTTGGAGCTCTGCGGCTGCACCATCGCCGCCAGGTATGCGGTCACCGAGATGGTCGCCTCCGACGACCGATCGATCTCGTACCGCGGTGTGCACGCCGAACTCGGCGTGCCGATTGCGCTCAAGTGCCTGAAGAGCCCGCGCGAGCTCGACCCCGAGGAGCGCGAGAGCCTGTTCGCGCGCCTGCGGGCCGAGGCGCGCATCTTGCACGCGCTCAGCGGCCTGACGAGCGGCATCGTGCGGCTGCTCGACGTCGGCGACATGACGACGCCGCGAGGCCTGTGGGTGCCGTACATGGTGCTCGAGTGGCTCGAGGGCGAGACGCTGAGTGACCACCTGCGAGACCGGGTCGAGCGCGGGGCGCCGCGAATGCGGCTCTCGGAGGCGGTGGAGCTGCTCGAGCCCGCTGCACGCGCGCTCGGGGTGGCCCACCGGCACAGGCCCGCGGTGGCGAACCGCGCCGTGAAGCCGGACAACCTGTTTCTCACCCACGTGGGAGGCCGGCCGGTGCTCAAGGTGCTCGACTTCGGTAACGCGAAGACGATGGCCGACCCGAGCTACGCTGCGGCGCAGAACGCCACGTGGGGGCACCCGAGCGCCTTCACGCCGAGCTACGGCGCGCCGGAGCAGTTCAACAAGAGGCGCGGCCCCACCGGCACGTGGACCGACGTGTTCGCGCTGGCGCTCATCCTCGTCGAGGTAGTGAGCGGCGAGCGCGCGCTCGACGGCGACGACCCGACTCAGCTCTACATCGCCGCGGCCGACCCGGCCGCGCGCCCCACGCTGCGCCAACGCGGCATCGAGACGAGCGATCGGGTCGAGGGCGTGCTGCAAAAAGCGCTCGCGATCGACCCACGCGAACGCTACCCGGACGCCGACACTTTCTGGGACTCCCTGCACGACGCGATGACCGGGCGGGGCCGCCCAAGCCCGCTCGTCGGGAAATCGTAGGCCAGCAAGCCCCCGGCGCACCGCCCGCCAGAAGCGTCGCCGGGCCTCGAAACGCGCTAGGATCCGCGGCCACGATGGACACAGCTCCTGGCGCTCCGTCATCGCGGGTTCTCGCCTCGTACGCCATCCCGGCTGTCATCGACGAGCGCTACCTGGTCGAAGGGGTCTTGGCCGATGGCGGCCAGGCCGTGGTCGTGGCGGCGTTCCACATGCAGCTGCGTTGCAGGGTCGCGATCAAGTGCCTGTTGCCCACGGCCACGCTCGAACAGCAGGGGATGGAGCGGTTGCGTCGAGAGGCGCAGGCCGTCGCCTCCATGCAGAGCGAACATGTCGTGCGCTTCTTCGACCTTGGCGTGCTGCCGACGGGCCTCGTCTATCTGGTCATGGAGTACCTCGACGGTGCCGACCTCGAGCTCGCGCTGCGCCGGCACCTCCACGAGCAGGGAGGACCGCTGCCTGTGGCGACCGCGGTCGACTACGTGCTGCAGGCATGCGAGGGGCTTGCCGTTGCACATGCACGACCGTCGCCGGTCGTGCACCGGGACTTGAAGCCGGCAAACCTGTTCCTGACCCAACGGCCCGATGGCACCGCGCTCGTGAAGGTGCTGGATTTCGGCCTCGCGAAGACGCTGCACATCAGCGATGAGAGCGAGGGGGACGCGGCGACGTGGTACTCCTCCCTGACGCTCAAGCACGCGGTCGTGGGTACCGCGCAGTACATGTCACCCGAGCAGCTCCAGGGGGCCGAGGACATCGACGCGCGGTGCGACATCTGGGCGCTTGGCGTCATCCTGTATGAGCTCGTCGCGGGGTGCTTGCCGTTCGACTGTGGCAACACCTGGGGCGCGCTGCACAGAGCGGTGCTCCACGGCGCTCCCCGCGATCTCTGCGCGGTGCGACCGGAAGTGCCGCCAGGCTTGCGTGACGTCGTGCATCGGTGCCTCGAGCGCAGCCGCAGCGACCGCTATCAGAGCCTCGACAAGCTGGCAGTCGCGCTCCAGCCGTTCGGGACACCCCACTGCCGGTCGTCGGTGCGCTCGGTCGTCGAGATCTTCCGGAGGCGAGCCCTGGCAGGCGACACGCAGCTGCCGGGTGGAAGACCCGCGCCGGCGCAGGAGCAGGGACCCCCGCCCATCCTCGACGCCGATGCGGCGGGCGCGCAGCGAGCGCAGGCTGATGCTTGGCAGGCGTCCTCCTGGACGAAACGTCAAGCGGGCGAGCTCGACGAGGCCATAGCGGACGCCACGCGGGCCATCGGGCTGTTCCCGGCCGAGGCCGCGTACCTCGGCACGCGTGCCGACCACCTCATCGCTCGGTATGAGCAGGCGACCGCGGCAGCCGCTGGCGACTTCGGGCCCCGGCCGCTGGGGTCGGACGTCGCCGTGCTCGACATCGGACGTCTGCGCGACGTGAGCGCGGCGCGCGATGGTTGGCTGCGGCAGGCCATCGCAGATCTGACCGGCGCGATGGCGAGCCCAGTAGGTGGCAACGTCCAGCTCCGCCATCATCTGCTTCGGGGTATCGCGCAGCGCCTGCTCGGCGGCGGCGACGCCCTGAGCTGCGCCGTGCGGGACTTCGACGTACTCGTCGCGAGCCGGATCACCAGCGTCGCCGCGGAGGGCTTCTACCAGCGCGGCCTGGCGCGGCGGGCGCAGGGCGATCTGGCACTCGCAGCGCCCGACCTACGACGCGCGGCCGAGCTCGGCCACGCGGAGGCCCGGCGGGAGGTCACCGCGTAGACGTCGCGGCGGCGGCGGCGCTCGCGCGCGCAGAGCTATCCCAAGTACCTCCGCACCAAGCCCGCCTCGATCAAGCTCCGCCACTGCCCACCGAGCCGCCGCGCGAAGTCGACGTCCTCGATGAGCACGCCGGCCTCGATGTTGCGCGACTGGGCCCGCGCCGTGAAGTTCGCCGAGCCGATGAGCGTGACGCGCTCGTCGACGACCACGCACTTGGCGTGGAGGCTCGCCCACACGCCGGGCGTAGCGGTGCGCGGGTCGTAGTAGACGTCGGGCCGCGGCGCTCCGAACGGCCAGTTGGCCGAGAAGAAGGCGTCGATCTTCTCGGTCGCGAAGGCGTCGGCGCCCGCGGGCGTGCTCGCCTTGCCATCGATGTCGAGGAAGAGGCGCGCCTCGACCCCGCGGTCGCGCATCCCGACGTGAAGCGCGCGCAGGAGCTCTTCGCCATGGTCGAAACGGAAGCCCGCGACGATGACGGTGCGCTCGGCCCGCTCGAAGAGCTGCCGCACGACGATCGCGGTGTCGCGCGTCGGCGCCGTCTGCACCTCGGGCCCCGTCCACACGAGGTCGAGACGCGGCGGTGGCCGGTGCGCGCGCTCGGCCAGCACGAGACGAAGCGCCACCTCGACGCCGGTCCGGTCGAGGGAACCGAAGAGCGCACCGAGCACGCTCGACCGCTCGCCGAGCCCCAGTGCGAGAACCCAGCCTTCGTCGGCGGGCACTGCAAGGTCCCGCGCTCGACCGCCCGGAGCAGCGTCTCGAGATCGGGCGTCGCCACGTCCGAGAGCCCGCGCGCCAGGGCGCTCATGGGCGCCGTCCAAAGAAGGCGAGCTCGCGCGGCTGGCCGACCGACGGCACGACGAGTGTGCGATCGAGGTAGCGGTTGAAGCGCTCGCAGCTGCACTCCGCGATGAAGAGGCACCCATGGCAGGCCGCCCCTTCGAGGTAGCGCTCGGCAGGGTCGTTGTGCGGCGAGTGGCCGGCACACACGGGGTCGTTCGAGCAAAGCTTGCCGAGGTCGTACGCGCGAGCCAGATGGGCGCGCAGCCGGCGCCCCTCCTCGACCAGACCGCCGAGCGTGCCCTCCGTGCCGGACGTGCCCGTCGAGAGCAGGATCGCCGCCATCGGCGTCTGGGGGTCGCGCGGCGACGGCCCGCAGTAGATCCGCTCCCGGATGGCGCTCGCCGAGTACCCGCATTCGAGGCTGATGGCCGAGATGAGGAGGTGGGACAGGGAGTGCAACAGGTAGAAGCGAACGCCCGGAAATGGCGGCGGATTCGTCACGGTCTTCGACCAGGCGTCGTAGCCGGCCATGAGCGCCTTGCCGCGCGCCTTGACCTCCTTGCGCTGCTCCCAGACACGCACCGCTGCCTCGTCGAGCTCGATGAACGCGCCCTCGCCGCGGATCTCGGTCGCGGGGAGCCAGCTCGTCGTGAGCCCCAGCCGCGCCGACTGCACGCCGAGGTCGAACTCGCCCTGTAGGTCCGGAGTGCTCGCTTCGAGCCTCGTGAACCCGATCTGGGCGGCGACCTCTCGGAGCTTCGATGCCAGGACGAGCCGCTTCACGCCCTCGGGCATGCCGCTCTTGGGCTTGCACACGCGCGCGTAGAAGTTGACGTCTGCGGGCGCGAGGTCACCCGGAGCCTCGAGCGGTTGCTGCGTGAACTGCAGGAACTCTGCCGTGCGCAGGGGCAAGCGGGCGACCGGCGTGCCCTTGGTGATGGCCTGCACCGTCTTCATGACGTCGGCGTCGGTGAACCCCTGGACGGCGAGCTGCACCTTCGGGATCTGCCGGAACGCAGTGAGGAGCTCGGGCGTCGCGCTCTTCAGCACGTCCCAGACCGAGCGCACCTTCTCTTCCAGCTCGCGGCCCGGCTCGGGGACGGAGAGCGCGCTCACGGTCTGGCTGAAGTAGGAGTTGCTGGCGGTGCGCACCAGAAGACGAAGCTGCTCTGCGCAATCCTCCCGCCCTTGAGGGCCAAGCCAAGGGCGCTGTCCCGCGCAAGCGAGTGGCACGCCGGCGAGCGCGGCGCTGAGCTTGTTCGAGGCGCCGCACGCGCAGTCGACCTCCACCTCGGAGAAGTCGCCTGTCGCGCCTTCGCGAAGGCTCAAGCTGGGAGCGGCGCATCGGCCCTCGGGTCGAGCGAGGTGCACGAACGAGATCCACGGGAAGTCGTCGAGGTGTCCGCGCCGGCATGCGGCGACGAACCGCACCGGCACCGTCTCCGACGCCTTCTTGGTCGAGGAGCAGTTGTGGATGTAGCGGCGCCCCTTCGCCTCGAGCCCGTCGCGGCGCACGAGTGCCCGGCAGTCCGGGCTCTGGCACACGAACCAGGTGGGGAATTCCAGCACCTGGATGCCGGCGAAGCGCGTGGGCTCGCGCTCGTCACTCTCTGGCGGGCCTAGAAACGGCTGCTCCTCGGACAGCTCGAGCTCGACGGCACGGAAGTACTCGGCGATCGCAGCGCGCAGGCGCGGCTCCTGGATCTCCGGGATGTCGCGGTGGCGGTCGTAGCTCCAGAAGTCGAGCCCGCCGACGAGCACGGCCTGGTCGAGGAGGTCCATCATCGCCCCCGGTCCGTACGTCGTGACGGCCTGACTGCGCCGCACGCGGCCGTCGGGCTGCATGGTCTGCTGCTTCTTGAACGACTTCGCCATCAGCCCTTACCTCCGAGAGCGCGGCGCTCGACCCAGAGGTGGACCGACGCCTCGACGTCGCGCATCGAGGTCGGTGCGGCGAACTTCGCCTCGTCCGTGTGGGGCGGTGGCTTGTCCTCGTCGACCACCATGAAGAGGAGCGGCTTGCCTCCGGCCTTGTCGCGGTCGAAGCGCGAGTAGGTGCGCTTGGCGGCCGCCACGTTGCGGGCCCGGCCGACGATCTTCTCCCAATCGTCGAGCAGGCTCTGGCCGCGGCGGCGCAACTCTTCACGCAGCCGTTCGGATTCCTCGGCGTCCATGGTGTCGTCGTGAGCGCCGGCTCGCTCCGCGAGGATGCGCACGGCGCGCTCGCCGAGCTCGCGATGGGCCTCGACGTCCATGGCCGAGCCGGGAGCGGTCATGACCATGTCGGCGAGCCGCACCATGGCGATGAGCGTGCCGGCGAGCCCGCGCTCGAGCGCCGGGCCCGAGAAGGGCGTGAGGCTCGTGGCCTCGACGAAGCGGTAGAAGCTCTCGTGGTAGGCGGCGAAGCGCTCGTAGTGAGACCGATCGCGGGGCTTGGCGACGTTGAAGCAGGTCACCACGAGGCCGGGCGTCTGGCGGCCGACGCGGCTCGTGGCCTGGATGTACTCGCTCGTCGTCTTCGGCTGCCCGGCCACGACCATGAGGCCGAGCCGGTCGATGTCCACGCCGACCGAGATCATGTTCGAGGCGAGGAGCACATCGACATGTTCGGGGTCGGCGTGCGGTTTGTTCAGCCGGTCCTTGGCCTGCTTGATCTTGCCGGTGTGCTCGCGCGAGGTGAGCTCGACGGGCTCGATCTGGATCAGGCGGTCCGCGAGCAGGAGGTGCGCGCTCTCACCGAGCGGCACCCGCGTGCTCGCCCCAGCGCAGAGGCGCCGCACCTCGTCCTCGACCAGGCGGCGCATCCCGCCGAGCTCGCGCAGGCTGTTGAAGTAGCCCACGAGCGTCATGTAGGTGTCGGCCGGGTTGTCGGCCGTGGTCGCGGCCACCGTCGGCACGGTGCCCTTGCGGCCGCGCTTGGCCACGGTGTCGGCGCCGTACTGCTTCTGCCCGGCGGCGAGTAGCGTCGTGTACGTCCGCAGCAGGATGTCCTTCATGGACCGGCCCTGGGCGGCAATCCCGAGGTAGAGCCTGCCCGGGCGCTCGCGATCCACCCCGGCGAACCAGGTCTCGGACTCCTCGCTGCCGGGCGGTGGGAAGAGCCGCACGTCACGCCGACCGAAGAGTGCGCGGATCTGCTCCCGCGCCCGCCGGACGGTCGCGGTCGAGCACACGACCTTGGCGCGCGTGGAGGCGCCCGCGGTGGAGCGGCTGCACAGGTACTCGATGACCGTCTCGTAGAGCCCGACCATGGTGCCGAGCGGCCCCGAGATGAGGTGGAGCTCGTCCTGCACGATGAGCTCGGGCGGGCGCAGCCCGTCTGGCAGGGGAAGCGCGGTCCGCGGCGCCGCATCGAGCGGCCCGTAAAAGCGCTGGCCCTCGCGGGCGCTCGCCCTTCCGAAGAGGAGCCCCGTCTCGCCACGCCACGGCAGCATCGCGAACTTGTCGACCGTGGCGACGAGGAACGAGGGCAGCTCCTGGTAGATCTGCTCGTCGACGAACAGGACCGGCAATCCGTCGCGGTTGCTGCGCGCCGAAAAATCGCAGCGAAAGCTCGTGCAGCCGACCGTGACGCCCTCCGCCTTGGTCGCGCTCGGCACGAGCGTCAGGCTTTCCCGCCCGAGCGGCTCGTTGCACCAGGGGCACGTGACGAGCGGGAACGGTGACGGTGCGGTCTTCGAGGCGCTGTTCTTGTAGTCGAGGATCAGGCGCCGGACCTGCTCGAGGGTGTTGGCCGTCGCGGTGCGCCCGACCCAGAGGCCGACGGCGAAGCGCTCGGTGCCGAGCTCAGCGTTCTGTCGTCGCAGCATCTCGAGCGCGCACACGAGCGTGGCGGCGCGGCCGAGCTGGTCGAGCGTGAGGAGCCGCAGCGTGTAGCGCAGCAGGACGGCGACCCCGAGCCCCTTGTCCGGGCGGCTCGCTCCCCGCATCCGGCGCAGCAACAGCGTGAACGCGATGACCCCGAGGTACGCCTCGGTCTTGCCGCCGCCCGTCGGGAAGAAGATGAGCTCGACGTCGTTGCGATCGTCGTGCGCCTCGTCGGCGATACCGACGATGTTGAGCAGCAAGAATGCCAGCTGGAACAGGCGCCAGCGCGGCTCGGTGCCCTCGGGGTAGCGCTCGGGGGAGCGGCGCCGCGCCGACAACGCCATGGCCTGGTTCGCCAGGCGGAACGCTTGAAGGAGCTCGGGCTCGGTGGCGAGCGCCTCGATGCCCGCCCGGATCCTGCCGCGTGCGTGCTCGGCTCGCCGGACGAGCTCGTCGAGCGTCTCGCGGCGCTCCTTGCTGTCGACCTCGACCTTGAGTTGGTCTGCGAGCCAGCCACCGTAGGCATCGACGATCGGGAGCAGCGCGACCCGAACCGCAGCGGCGTCCGGGAGCGCGCCGAGGCTCTCCATGCACGTCTCGACGCCCGGCTGCTCCCGCGTGCGCACGCCGAGCACCTGGGACCGCGGCAGCCACGAGGTGCGCACGCGCGTGACCTTCTCGGCCCCCCCGCCGCGCTCGCCGTCGGGCACGGTCACGGAGACACCGTGACCGACCGCCCACTCGTAGCGGCCGCGGAACTGCAGATCCGTGACCTTGTCGTCCCAGTCGGTCGCCTGCTCGCCCTGCCGGTTCGGCCGCGGCACGTAGCCCCGTGCGTACGCGACCTCGAGCTCCACCTGGAAGAGGAACTGCTCGTCCTGCCGTCCGCGCTCGACCTCGGGCCGCTGGTTCACGACGAACACGGCGAGCGCTCTCGTGCCCTCGAGCAGGCCAGGCGCCTCGGCCGCCTCGAGCTTGCCGGTGACGCGTACGCTCGCGGCGTCCGGAACGGGCACGCCCTTCTCGATGCTCGCCGGGTCGAGGGGCAGGTCGACGTGATACGGCCCGCGCTCGTGCCGGCGCCACGCGGTCCGGGGGCGCTTCTGCCCCTCGACCTCGAGCGGCTCGGCCGTGTACTCGGCGAACCGCAGGGTGACGTGCACGACCTCGGGCGCGGCGCCCGCCGCCGGCAGCAGCACCGAGAGCCCGAGCGACGCCGGGTAGCGCTTACGCTGCTTCGGCTCGGGCTCCTGCCGATCACCGTCCTCGTCATCTTCGTCGGGGCCGGCCCCGAGCTCGTCCTCGGCGGTGGCGTCATGCGTCTCGCGGTCGCCGAGCGGCGCGAGGAAGCCGGTGCGGTACCAGCGCGATGGCGGCAGTCGCAGGAGCTCGTCTGCGCCTGGCGAGCGCCCGGCACCGCCGTCGTCGCAGGCCCGAAACGGGCCGACGAGCTCCGCCTCCAGGGCCTGGATGATGCGCTCGCGGATCTGCTCGGATGTCGTCATCGCGTCTAGCCCCCGGCCGATGGACCATCGCCTGCGCGGACGGCTGGCTCAAGGACGACGTAGACGTGCGGAGGCTCGAGCGCACCTAAGCTCGATCCTGGCGCGCTCCGAGGCTAGCCTTGTCGGGTGACGGACGTCCCCGAACAGCAGCCTGCTCGATGTCCCGACCGTCTCGGCTGTGCCTGGCAGGAGCATGGCCGGAAGCACTTCCCGCACGTCGGCCAGACGCGCGCGCACACGCGCCACGGTCCTGCGAGGTACCTTCCGGGAACGACGTCCGATGCGATCCGCTCCCTGGAGACGCAGACCGTGCGGGCACCCGACCACGTGCTCTCGGCGCCGCCCGGCAAGTCCGAGTACGTCCGCGACATGCACGCCGTGATCGGCTGGGATGCCGGGCGCGACGCGACCTCCTCGTTTGCCGAATGCAGCGGTGGCGCTACGCGTGGCCGCGCCTACCACGGCCGACCGATGTGCGTCGGCAACCACAAGCTGCACGAGGACGGCGATGACGATGGCTAGTCGTGCGCCCCGACTCGCTCTCGGCGCGGTCGAGCTCACCGTGCCTGGTTCGGCTCGCCGCGGACGCGCGTTCTTCCCCGCGAATCGCAGCGCCGCGCTGAGCCTGGACGAGCTCGCGACGGAGCTCGCCGAGCGGTTTGTCGAGCAAGACGATCACCAACGCCTCGTGCTGCTGCGCCGGGCGCTGAGTCAACGCGCGGTCACGATCGAGACCTACCGCGGAGAGACGCCTCCGCACGAGCTGCACGCCTACCTTCGCGCACCCGAGGTGTCCGACGCACCCCTGTTCGCGTGTGTCCTCGCACCGATGGCCGTCGTCGAGCATCTCGTGTCCATGCCGCCGCACGTCGTGTTCGAGACGGCGACCTTTCAGGCGCTGGGTGACCCGCAAACCTCGGCCAGCATCATCGCCGCCCTCGAAGCCTGGGTGAGCAGGGTGTGGCCGGGTGCAGAGGTCCCCGCGATTCGCTTGAGCCCCTGGCCTGGCCCCGTCGATACGCCGGCGGGCACGGTGGAGATCCTGCGCCTGTTCCCGACCACAGGCGCACAGACGGACGCGTCAGCGGCCGCGCAGTTCTCGCCACCATCGAGCCTCGTGGCCGACGAGTTCTCACTACCCAGGGAGGCGGCGTGAGCTACGAGCTTGCCGTTCATCCCGAGGGGATGCTCACCGTGACCCTCAGCTACCCCGACGGGCCACGGAACTTCAATGCCATCTCGTGCCGCTACGTCCCGGCCACGGTGCCGATCCAGAAGGAGATGCGCCGGGTCGTTGCGGTCGAGGTGTTGCACGATCCGGGCAACCCCAACCCCGCCGCCCCCTACTCCTGCAACCCGGCATTGCTCGAGAAGATCGTCCTGCCATCGCAGGCGCTGCTGCAGATCCGGCCCTACGTCTGGTGAATCAGGCGCGACGTGGTTGGCTTCCCCATCTCCGGCACGCCCCTCGAGCACCGTGGAGCCCTCGCGCGCGCGGCCGCCCGCGCGAGCGAGCGCGACCATGGCGCGCGAGCACCTCGCCGTGTGGCACGCGCCGGCCACGCAGCTATGCCGACCTCGCGAAGGCAAGCAACTCCCCGAGGAACGCCCCCGCCGCCTCGAGATCCCCGTCGAGGACGAACCCCAACGCCCGGACGCGCACGCTCCCAACCTGCGCGTGCCACCCGTGCTTCTCGGGGTAAGTGAGCGCCGACCACGTGCCGCGCCGCATCCGCGTTGCACACGCCGCTCCGCGCCGCCAGGTGCAGGGCCCAGCCGGTCGATGACCTCGTCCCTGGAAGGCCGCGAGCGCCTTCTCCTCGGCGGGCGTCCGCGGGCAGAACATGGTCACGGAGCGGATCGACGTAGCAACTGCTGCGCTGTAGACTGCGGTGCCGTGACGCCCACGACCACGCTCGCCCTCGACGTCGAGGCATTCCCCGCGCATCACCCGCAGCTCGACCCGCTGCTGGCGCGCTTCGCGCGCGCGGCGCTCGGGCGGCACGGAGCCTCTCCCCGCGAGCTACGCGCGCTGCGCAACGGAGATCCGCGCGCCGCGATCATCTCGTTCGCTGCGCCAGACCCGCGCACCGAGGCGACGTACGAGGCCGACCGGATCACCGAGTTCGGCGCCATCGTCCTCGCGGCCCTGCTCCTGCACGCGTGGGAGGAGAAGCGCGTGACCCGAGTCTGCGCGCGCGGAGGCAAAGTCGACTACTTCGTCGGCTGCGCAGACGGCGACCAGCGCTGGATCTTGGAGGTCGGAGGAACCGACCGCGGGAACCACTCGGCGCTACGGCGCGCCAAGCTCGACCAGCTGAGACAGAGCCTCTATCGGCGCCCCCCTTTTCGGATGGGCGGCTTCGTGGCAGCGACGCGCCTGGCGGACCCGGGCATCACGTCGCTCGACGGCGTGCCCGCGGAGGCGACATGACGGACGAGCGCGTCGTCAAGAGCCAGCGCCTGTTCTGGGAGCTCGAGACCCTGCGCGCTCTCGGTGTGCACCACCGAGATCTCGTGGCGAGGCTCGAGCCGATGGCCGAGCTGCACGAGGACCGAGCGCGATGCCTGCTCGCCGCCCGTGACGAGGAGGGCTGGGTCGACCTCTTCGCTGCGATCACCGCGTGGGCGGAGGCTGGCAGCGCGCAGCAGGCACGAGACCTGGTGCGGTTCGGTCGCGAGTGCGCAGCGAATTTCCAGGGAGCCGACTCCCTGGCCGCCGAGCTCGATCGGCTGGACGCGTGGCTTGGCAAGCTCTCGGTGGTACCGCCGCTCGCAGATTTCGCCCGCTCGGTCCCAGCCTTTGGGCGAGAGGCGGCATGAGCGTCGCTGCGCCGCCGCCGAGGGTGTTCGCGTTCTATGCGTACAAGGGTGGTACCGGCCGCACCACGGCGTTGATCCACGTGGCCTGGGCCCTGGCGCGCGACGGTCGCCGTGTCGTGATGCTCGACCTCGACCTGTCCGCGCCAAGCATCTGGCCCCTGGTGTTTCCCGATCGCGCGCCCGAGGCCGGCTTCGTCGAGTACCTCGTGACGGCCGCGCGCGACCCCGACACGCGCCTCGCGGACTACCTCCACGAGGTCAGCCTCGACGACGACGCCCGGGGCGAGTTGCGCGTCTTCGGCGCAGGAAAATTAGACGCTGCGTATCTGCGAGCGCTCCGGTCGCTCGACTGGCAACGCCTGCTCACCCCGCGCCACACGATCGACGCAGCGGGCCAGCTCGGCCTCGCGACGCAGCCGCTCTTCGATCACATGCTCGAGGCGCTCGGGCCGGTGGCAGATGTCCTGCTCATCGACGCCCCCACAGGCCTCAACGACACGGCCAACGTCTGCCTGCGACGCCTCGCCGACACGGTCGTCGTCGTTTTCACGCCGAGTCGCGTGCAGATGGAAGGCGTCGGCCGCATCGTGTCTCTCCTGGCCGCAGAGCAAGCCGAGCACGGAAGGCCCGACGTGCTCTGCGTGGCCTCGACGCTGCACGCGCACCGGTTGTCGTTCGAGCACCTCAGGGCGGTGGAGCGGACCTTCGACTACCTCGAGCGCGTGCGGTACGAAGCGCTCGGTCGGCCCTCCCTCGACGACCCGGAAAAGCGCGACGCTGTCGAGCAACCACGCATGCACGTCCCCTACGAACCCGCGCTGGCCGACCTCGACGCCCTGCGGTTCGATCGCGCGCCCGGCAGCGACGACATGCTGCTCTACCGCGACCTCGTCACCGTCCTCCTCGACGCCGTTCCCATGCCAGCGCTCCCGGAGGCACGTCCGCCCCCGGAGCTCACGCGGGCGCGCAAGGAACAGGTCCTCACAGATCTGCTCGCCCACTTCCCCCAGCCGGTCGCCGAACACGAGACGGAGTCGGAGGCGTTCCTTCGTGCGGCGCACGTGCGCGCCGTCCTCGACCCCACGACCGTGCTCATTCACGGAGGGAAGGGTTCTGGCAAGACCGCTCTCTTCCGCTACTTCATGGCCGCGCGCACCGACGCCATCGCGGTCCATGGTCCGAGCATCGCGGAGCCCGGCGTGGCCGCCGCCCAGCTCGGTATGGACGCCTTGAGCGCGATGGTGGACGCGGGCCTCGAGATGGACGTCGTGTGGAGGGTGTATGCCCTCTCCCGTCTGCCGGCGCTTCCGATCGACACCCCCGAGCACGCTCGCCGGGCCGTCGACGACCTCGCTCGGTTGGCGCGGGGCGAGACCTTTTTCGACCGCGGCTCCACGAGCCTTGGCGCCGAGGGGCTCGGTCCGGCCGTTCACACCACCTGGCAGGCCGTCGACAGAGACCTCGAGAACCGTGGCGAGCACTTGCTGCTGCTCGTCGACGGCCTCGATACGCCGTTCAAGGGGAGTCTGGAACGCCGCCGTCGCGGCATCGAGGGGCTGTTCATCGCGTGGGGTGCGACCTTTCAGCGACTGCGCCGGCTCCAGCTGAAGGTGTTCTTGCGCTCCGACCTGTGGCACGAGCTCTCCTTTCCCGAGAAGTCCCATGTCGGCGCGCGCGCCCACGAGCTCAAGTGGGAGCCGCTGCGGCTGTGGCAGATGTTGCTCAAGCGAGCGCTTCGCTCGTCGAGCTTCGCGCAGTGGTGCGAAGAGTGGCGTTTCCGGCCACCTTTGACCTGGGACGAGGTCGAGGACGCTGCGGAGCGGACGCTCGTCGCGTACCTCGAAGCGCTCTTCGAACGCCACATTTGGACCAAGAAGAAGGCGCTCTCCCGCAACTGGCTGACCCGCCGCTTGAAGGATGCGCGTGAGATCCTCTACCCGCGCGACACCCTCTGGCTCGTCCGGAGGGCGCTCGAGGGGGAGGCGGAGCGCCTGAGGGGCGACCGGCGCACGTCCAACGAAGCCGCGATATCTCGCGAAGCCCTGGCCGCCGCCCTCTTGCCCACGTCGGAGCAGCGGGTCTCGGCGGTGCGGGAGGAGTCGCCCGAGCTCGTCGACGTCCTCAACGGGTTGAACGGCTTCAGCGCCCAAGGCGAGCTCGCGGCGCTCCGCGAACACCTCGCTGCGCGGCCGGGCGCCAACGCTGCGGAAGACCTCGAAAGACTCCAGCGCACCGGTGTGCTCCGTCTGACGGATGGGAAGTACTCGGTGCCCGACCTCTACGTCGCCGGTCTCAAGATGAAGCGCCCCGGCCCCAAGTAGCGGCCACGCGGCGCGCTCGGCGTGCAGGCCCTGCCCCGCGTCCGGCTCCTCGTGCGGCCTAGCGAACAGCCCGCCGGTCACCCAAACCCGAGCGATCCCTGCCCACCCGGATCCCCCGCCCCACCGCCCGTCCCCGCCTTCTTCCCCCGCCCCGCCTGCTTCCCCCTCTTCCCCCCGCCAACTCCCGCGAGCCGCTCCTCCTCGGCGCGCTTCCCATTCAGCACGAACAGCCGGTCGATGACCTCGTCCTGGAAGGCCTCGAGCGCCTTCTCCTCGGCGGTCGTCCGTGGGCAGAACAGCGGCACCGAGGCGGCGAGGTCGTCCCAGCCGTAGGCTTGGAGGACGGCGCGATCCATTCCATCGTGCAGTCGGCGCAGCTCGACGATGGGCGCGTCGTGGCAGGCTGGATCCTTCAGCTTGTTGTAGGTCTGCGTCAGGCCCTGCTGGGTGTCGAGCATGTACCTGGCGCGCATCGAGTAGAGGCGCTCGCCGAGGTCTTCCAGGCGCGGGATGACAGTGCGGGGGTCGGGCTGAGGGAATGGGAAGGTGTCGAACGCATCGGACGCGGAGTACCGGAGGTCCGTGCGCATGGATGAACACAGCAGCCTTGCCCAAGCCTCATGCGGACGCGACTGCAGCACAGCGAAGGCGGATGAGCTGTCGAGCGCGAAGACACAGAGCTCTTTGCTAAAGACGCTTCCAGGTTCCTGGCGGCTCATGCATAGGTGCTTGGAGACCTGAGAGGTTACTAGGCATAGCGAGAGCCCATCCACCGCAACGCGCAGGTCGTCTGCAGTGCCTGCGAAGCGCCACCAGTACTTCCTGCGAAAGGCGCCTGCTGGGCTATCCGCGCGCAGCTGCTCACGAAAAGGACGAACCCTCTCTTCCACAATACTCAAAAGGTCGGGCCACTGCTGTGCCTCTTCGAGCGTTGCCGCGCCGAAGTTGATAATGAACCTAGAAGGCCGCTGGTGGTAATCTCGGTTGATCTCCTCTCCGCCGATATACGGGAAGATGCGGCGCGCGTTCGGTGGATGTGCGGCGACCAATCTGGCGCGCTCGTCGCTATCGAGGAAGAATCCCGACCCGTGGGGCGTGGCGCCGAAGAAGCATACGCCGAAGTTCGCACGCAGCCGCTCTGGGTCGGCTCTCTCCTGGCCCGCCCGAAGCCTCGAGTTGATTGCACCGACGGCGGCGCCGTCGAGCCGGACCGCTTCGCCCACTCGGTCTCGGACGGTGCCGCTTGCAACGTGAACAACCGCAACCGCAACCGCGGCAGATCCTGGCCAGCGCATTGTGCGAGTTGCGTCGAAGATGAGCGCGCCCCGTTGAACGAGCCACTTCAGTGCTGTCTCTCGGGTATCGCCTTGAGCAATAGTATTCGTGGCGATTAGTCCGATAGTCCCGTGAGCTCCAAGCAGGGCGTGCGCGCGGCGGAAGAAATGGGCGGAGAGGTCGGCATTGCCCGAAGCTCCCTCGTGGAGCACGGGCAGCCAGGCACCGTAGGACGCTCCGCTCTCGCCGGAGACCTGCATGCCCCCAAGGAACGGCGGATTCCCCACGAACGCATCCATGTACGCCGCCCGATTCACGCGCGCGTCATCGAGCGGGTCGGGCCGCTCGGCGTAGAAGACCTCGGGGAACTCCAGCATCCAATGGAAGATCGGTAGCCGCGCCCGGATCTCTGCCTGAAGCGCGCGTAGCTCCTCCCCGACTGCCGCGTCGCCCGCGAGCCAGCGCTCGACGAGCACGAGCCGGCGGCGCCGCTCCTCTTCGCGCTCCTTGTCCTTCGCCTTGCCGAAGAACGCGCCGACGACGAGGTCGGCGATGAGGCGCGCCCGGTCGCAGGCGTCGGCCGCGTCGGCGAGCAGGCGCTCCTTCTCGCGCTGGGCCTCGGCGGTGGGCTCGGACGCGAGCTCGAGGATCTGTTGCCGGATGGAGATGGCCTCGTCGAGGGCCTCGCGGAGCAGCACCTCGGCGAAGGTCACTTGCTTCTCGGGCTTCCAGTGGAAGGCCCTGATCTGGTCGAACGAGAGCCCGACCAGCGAGTCGCCGTGACGGAGCGCATGGTCGAGGAACGTGAACGGCAGCTCCTTGGCGAGCGTGACGAGCCACAGCGAGAGCTTCGCGAGCTCGACGGCGGCGTCGTTCTTGTCGACGCCGTAGAGGCAGCGCTGCGCGACCATGCGCCGCGCGTGCAGGACTGGGTCGTCGTGCGCGCCTGCGATCGCGTCGAGTTTGCCCTCCCGGGTCCAGGCGGCGAGGAGCGCGTCGCCGAGGAACCGGCACGCCTCGACGAGGAACGCGCCCGAGCCCATCGCCGGGTCGCACACCTTGAGGTGCAGGATGCGTTCGGACGCGGGCTCGGGGCCCATGCAGGCGAGGAGCGGCTCGAGCGTGCGCCGGACGATGGGCGCCGACAGGCTCCGCGGCGTGTAGTGCGAGCTCGTTCGCCGCCGCTCCGAGCCGGGCTGGAGCACGAGCTGCCCCGCCTTGGCGCGCCAAGTCGACCAGGTGCCATCGCCCGCGCCCGTGCCGAAGGCCTCCTCCTTGGCGCGGCGTCGGCCCTTACCATACTCACCGAGCGCGTCGAGTACCGCGGCTTCACCCTTGGCAACCTCGATCCCGGACGCGAGCTTGTCGGCCTGTGCGGCACTCAACGCAAGCTCGTCCTTGAGCCACTTCGCCCGGCGGCTCGCAGGCACGCCCACGACCTCGGCCGCGGTCAGCCAGATGCCGTTCGGTCGCATGCACACAGCCTGCGCGTCGCAACGGAGCACGTGGTAGCCCATGAGCGCCTCGTAGACGCTGCCGATCTGCTCGACGTCGAGCGTGCGGTACGAGAGCCGCTGGCCCTCGAATACGATGAGCTTCTCGAGCGCGCGGAACACGGTCTCGTCGTCGACGGTCGGGACCCGCACGGCCGCGCGATCCTCGGCCATCACGATGGGCGCGCCCCCGGCCGGTCCCCAGCCCTCGAGGAAGGGGTACGTGTGCGGGTCGAAGAGCGCGCCGCGCCGCGCCGGCATGCGGAGCGCACCGTGCTCGACGCCGAGGTAGATCGCGCGAAAGAGCGCGACGAGCGCGCCCCACGCGCCGAAGCGCCGCGACATCGAGTCGGGGTGCGCGCCCGCGTCCTCGCGCAGCTCGTCGAAGAGCCCGAGCACGCTCATGTGCTCGGCGTAGACGGGCTGCTCGATGGGCAGGAGACCGCGATCCTCGGCGTAGAGCAGGAACACGAGCCGCAAGAGCACCGTGAGCAGGCCCTTGTAGAGGTGGTCGCCACCGCGAGCGAGCGCGTCGTCGAGGAGATCCCGACCATCGCGCTCGGCCGCCGCCTCGAAGCCGTGGAGCAGGATCTGCAGGGCATCGAACACCTGCTCGGCGAGCTCGTTCGTGACGTTCGCCTGCCGCTTCCTGCTCTCGGCCAGGAGCGCCGGGAGCGCGTGCTCCTCGGCGACACCGAAGAAGCGCGTCGCCGACAGCAGCATCACGAAGGCGTCGAGGATGGGCCGCCCACCCACGGTGGTCATGTCGTCGATGCGGAACGTGATGTGCCCGCTCGACTCGCCGTGCGGCGCGTACACGAGGCGCACCACCTCCCGGTTCGTGAGGATCCCGATGGGCACCCGACACTGGCGCAAGAGGCGGTCGAGCTTGGCCGCAGCCGGGTACTCCCACGGGCCGGTCAGCGTCTCGGGCTTGTCGAGGTCGAGACCGATGGCGGAGGCGTCCGGGCCCGGGTGTGCCGGTGCGGTCGGCTCCCTGCCGCTTCGAGCGTTCGCGGCCGCGGCAGCGACATCCCAGACGAGCGCGACGTAGCGCTCGCCAGCGACCGCAGCAGGTGCGCTGACGAGCTTCCGCAACGCCATCGTCGGCCGGATCGTCTGCCGGCCCTCCGGCACATAGAGGCAGAGATCGTCGGGCAGCGCCTCACCGACGTCGAAGAGGTCAGGCGTCAGGCCGAGGACCTCCGAGAAGAGTGCGCCGAGATCGCGGACGGCGCGGCTCCCGTCGTCCTCGGCCGGACAGAGCGCCGAGAGCTTCTGCTGCACCTCGGGCGTCTGCCGCTCGATGCACTGCGCCTCGACGAGCACCGGCACCGACACGACCAAGCCCTCGATGGGCTGGACCATGCCGAGCCAGGTCTCGTGGAACTTGCGCTCGAGGTCGCTCATGGTCATGCCCTCGTAGCCGGCCACAAGACGACGAGCCCGACCGGCTCGAGCCGGTGGCGCAGCACGCGGTACCCGGCCTCGATCTCGCGCGGCTCGGTCTCGAGCTCGCGCTCGATGGAACCGAGGCGCCCTTCCATGTGCTTCTTGTCGTCGGCGAACTGATCGCGCTCGTTCTTGTCCCAGTCGCCGAAGTCGAGCGGCAGCTGCAGCCTTCGGCGGAGCTCGCCCTCGATGGCGGTGCGCTGGGCCTCGAGGATGCCGCGGAGCGCGTCCGCCTCGATGCGCGCTCGCTGGCCGAGGCGCTGCGTAGCGTCGTGCCCCTTGGCATCGGCCTCCGCGCGGATGTGCGGCCAGAGCTCGCCGAAGAGGCGTGGGGCCGCCTCGGTCACGCGCGTGAGGACGTTCGGCGAGAGCGCCTCGAGCGTGGGCGACTCGGTCAGAATCTGCTCGAGCCGTTCGATGGACTTCCGGTCGGCGTCCTCGGCGAAGGGGCGCAGCTCCTGCGCGGAGCCTTCAAACCACCGCGCCGCCACGGAGATGAGCTCGTCGTGCAGGCGCGCCGCACCGGGACCGAAGAGCGAGAGCCGACCGAACGCGATGACGCGGACGAGCGAGTCGTGGCGGCTCCGGACGACGGTCACGCGGCTGAGGTCGTGGGCGCTGTAGCCCTGCGCGAGGAAGCGCCCGAGGATGCGCTGCACGAACGGGTGCTCGAGGTGGAGCTGCACGAGCGCGCTGTTCATCTTGGGGGGCGGCACGAAGAGCACGGGCTGGGGCGGACGCCTGCGCCAGTCCCAGAACGCCTCGTCGCGGGCCCGCGGCGGTCGGAGCCAGTCGATGGTGCGCGCCCATGACGCGGGCAGCTCGGGCAGGAGCCACGCCTGCTTGGGGCCCGAGCCTTCCGATGCCTGAAGAGAGCGCGCGCCCGCCAGCTCGAGGCCGACGTCGATGGCGTCGCGAAGGAGCGCCGGGTCGAACTCCATCACCGCGCGAGAGCGGTTGAGGATGGCGCCGCACTCCTCGACCTCGCGGCGCAGCTTGTCCTTCTCGCGGCGTGCGCCTTCGAGCTCGGCCACCGTGGTGGCGCGCCGGCTGCCGAGCTCCTCGGCCTTGTCGAGCCGCGCCTTCGTGCCCTCGCCGATGCCATCCTCGAGCACGCCGGCGAGCCGGTCCATGAGGACGCCGGACAAGGAGCCGAGCTCGCGCTGGATGGTCTCGATCTTCTGCACGAGCTTGTCGAGCACGAGATCCTCGGTGCGGTCCGGGTAGACGAAGTAGTGGCAGCGGATCTCCGGCGAGCTCTGCAAGGCGCGGTCGATGCGGCCGTTGCGCTGCTCCATGCGGGCCGGGTTCCACGGGACGTCGTAGTGGAAGAGGTCGGCGCAATGGCCCTGAAGGTTCACGCCCTCGCGGGCCGCATCGGTCGCGAGCAGGATGCGCACGGGGTGCTCGTCGGGCGGGCTGTTGAAGGCGCGCTGCACGCGCTCGCGCTCCTCGTCGCTCATTCCGCCGTGGAGCTGCAAGATGCGCTCATCGGCCCCATCCGTGCCGTCGATGGCCGCGCCGAGCGCCTGCAAGAGGTAGCGCTTGGTGTCGCCGTACTCGGTGAAGACGAGGATCCGCCGGTCGGTCCAGCGGCGGTCGGCACCGCGACCCGGCGTCGCCCCTCCGATCCGCACGGCCGGGCACTGGTTGCGGGCGATCCAGTCGACGAGCGCACGCACCTTGGCATCGGCCGCACCGCGGTACTGCCTGGCGAGCCTGAGCATGTCGTCGAGCAAGGCGTGTGCTGTGCCTTCCGGGCAGGCCAGCAGGCGCGACGCATTCTCGACCTCGGCACCGTCCGCTGCATCGAGGGCGTCGTCGTCCTCGCCGTACTCGTCCTCGTCGCTCGTGGCACGTGGCCGGATTGCAGACCCGAGCCCGAGCTGTGTGGCGGCGCGCCCCTCCTTCACGGAGCGCGCGTGGAGCTCGAGCGTGCGGCAGAACGCCTCCACGCTCGACAGCAAGCGCTTCTGCAGGTTGATGAACACGAGCTTGCCGCGCCCCTTCTCGGGCCGCATGAGCGCCGTGTACGCGGCGAGCTTCTGTGACAGCACGAGCTCGGCCGGGGTCGGTGACTCCGTGCCGGCGCCGAGCGTCGCCGCGTGCCCCTCGCTGTGCTGCCGCGTGGACGGATCCCATACGAGCTCGCGCTTGTGCCAGTGCGCGCCATCGTGACGGAGCCCGACCTGCACGAGCTTGCGGACCGGGAACGACCCGACGCCGATGTCGCGTAGATCCGCCTTCAGCCTGCGGACCATCACGGCCTCGAGCTCGGTCGCGCTCGCGACGGGGACGCCGCGCGTGAAGCGCTGAGGATCGAGGATCTCGAGCAGAGCGGAGAAGCTGTTCGAGTGGCCGTTGTGCGGCGTGGCCGACAGGAACAGGCGGTTCTCGAAGCGCGGCGCGATGTCGCGGATGACCTTCGTGGTGCGCGAGTCGATGGCGTATTTGCTGGCGCTGGCGGGCGCCGCCACGTGCGCTTCGTCGAGGATGAGCAGGCTCTTCCGGGCACGTTCGCCGATGTGCTGGAGCAGGGGGTCGCGGTACTCGGGCCGGCGCACGACGGGATGCGACACGATGAAGCGGCTGTGGGTGCTCCAGGGGTTCACGCCGAAGCCGCGCTCCTGGCGCCTGCGCGCGATGAACTGTCGGCTCATGACCTCGAAGTGCAAGCCGAAGCGCTTCTGCATCTCGTCGCGCCACTGCAGGCACACGGACGCCGGACAGATGATGACGGCGAGCTCGACCCGCTGCCGTAGCAGCAACTCCCGCAAGACGAGCCCCGCCTCGATGGTCTTGCCTAGCCCGACGTCGTCCGCGATGAACAGGTTGGCGCGCGGCAAGGCGAGCGCCTTCTTCAAGGGCGTGAGCTGGTGGTCGTGAAGCTCGATGCCGGCGCGGAACGGCGACTGGAAGAGCTTCGCGTCGGTCGCGGTGACCGCGTTCCACTTGAGGGCGTGCAGGTACGCGCCGAAGTGACGGGGCGGGTCGATGTGCGTCACCTCGCCAAGGCCGTGTGTCTCGGGCTGCAGCACCTTGGCCCCGAGCTCGAGCTCCCAGAGCACCTCGAGCACGCGCCCGGCCGCGTCGTCGTCCAGGCAGACCATGCGCACGCGAGTCGCGTGGCCCTCGGCCGGTGGCGGAACGACCTCCTCGACCAGCCACTGCCGGTGCCGCACCGCTACGATGTCCCCGGTGCGCGGGGCGTAGCGAGGGATCTCTTGCGCGTGGAAGAGCGGCGGCGGCGGTACCGTCTCGGCGGCACCATGGGCCCTGAGCAGCCGCTCGGCCAGCATGTGCCGGGCGCGACCGCTCTCGTCGAGGCCATGGGCACGGCACGCGGCCTTGAGCTCGTCACGACCGAGTGCGCGCAGGAGGTCGCGGAACCGGAGGAGGTTCGCAGCGAGCAGCTGCTCGACCTGCGCCTCCTTGGTGGAGGTAGGCGCGAGCTGCAGCCCCGCGTCGCGAGCGAGGTCGAGGAGCCGGACCTTTGGCAGCACCTGCAACACGGACGCTGCGGTCGGTCGCTGCACGCTGCCCTGCCGGACGATCGTGACCGGCGCCGACGTGACGGCTGACACGGCGCCCGCCGTGGCACCGGTCTCGCGCTTCAGAGCCGGCTGGTCCGGTTCCGCCTGTGAGGCTCCTGGCCGCGGCGACTGCGCCGCCGGTGAGGCCGCCGCAACCGTGGCGGGCGGGCTCGACGACCGAGGCTGTCCGAGCAGCCGCGCGACCAGCAGCGCCTTCTCGCGCCCTGCGGCGTCGAGGCCGAGCTCGCCGCACATGGCCTTCAGCTCGTCGCGGGCGAGGAGCGCGAGCACGCCGCCGAAGTCTATCCTGCGACCATCGGCCAGCGCGGACGTCAGGTCGTCCTTGCTGCGACGGTCCGCGACTTCGAGCTCGAGCCGGTCCGCCAGGTCTCGCAGGCGGGCGGCCGACAGTACCGACAGCGCCTGCCTCTTCCCCGCCGCGGACACGGACGCCATCGGCAGGACATTGTACTGGGGAGCTGCCGGCTTCAACGGCGGTCGTTGCCGGCTGTTGCCGGGGCGGTCGGGAGCGCTCCTGGATCTCACTCGCCCTGGAGCTTCGGCGCTCGCCGCCACGACGGTCACGGTGGGAGGTCGGTGCGTGGTGAGGGCGAGTTGCATGTATTCTTCGGGCGCGTTGCCGGCGGCGGTCGCCGCGGCTAACCGAGGTCCGTGGACGGCTCGCTCATCGTCGGAAACCAGCGCCGCGCGGTGCTCGATGAAGCCGACGCGCTCGGCGTCGAGGTGCTCGGCTCCGAGGTCGTGCAGCTGGAGGCGCGCGATCTCCTCGAGGACGTGAAGCTTCACGCCTCGCTCGCCATGACCGGGCGCGGGCAGGTGCAGCCCACCGAGGTGCAGCGCTTCGAGCTCGAGGTCGCAGGCCTGCGCTTCGCCTACGCGGAGGGATACCACGGGCACCTCCTCGTGCCCGGGGAGTTCCACGCGCCCCTCCGCGGCGGCCTGCGTGAGCCCGTCGCACTCACTCGCCCGACCTTCCTCGGCACCGACTGGCTGACGAACGACGACAAGGCCCTCGAGAAGCGCCTCCGGCGCGACCCCGCGCTCAAGGAGGCCGTCGGGTCCCTCGCCTGGAAGCGGCGCAGCTCCGGGGCGGAGATCAAGCTCGCGTGGTCCCTCCAGGTCTTCGCCACCGGCACCGGCACGAGCCACCTCGTCCTGAAGACCGCGGGTGCCGGCCTCGTCGCTTGGCGGCCCGGCATCCGGGAGTTCCTGGTCGTGTTCCAGGCCGTGACGGCGCTCCTCGACCATGAGCCGCGCGCGGCGCAAGAGCCGTGTTTCCCGCCTGCGTATTGCGGGGTGTGCGGCTGCTGGCGGGCGGCGGGGAGCTGAGCGCGCTTGCTTCTTCGGCCGCGGCGCGTGGCCGATGTCGCCCACGATCACGGCGTCGATCGCGGCGACGGGCGAGCCCGTGGCCGAGTACGTGGTCACGACGCGCGCGAACTTCGTCTCGAGCCTGTTCCTGCCACCGACCCCCGGCACGCTGCCCTGAGCGGCGTCACCGCGCGGCGGCGGGGGGCAGGGCGAGCGCGCGCGACACGAGCGCGCGCACGTTGTCGGGGCAGGGCTCGAGCCCGGCGGTCTCGGTCACCCAGCGGTGCTCGAGGTACTCGTCGCAGGGCGCGAGCTCGCGCCCGTCGACGTCGGCGACGAAGCAGAAGTTCATGTGCAGGCCCTTGTGGCCCGCCTCGTGCTCCTCGTAGCCGAGCAGGCCCGGCGGTGTGCCGGCGACCGCGAGCTCCGGCGCCGCGGGCGGGAAACGCGCCACGAGCCCCGTCTCCTCGAGCGTCTCGCGGTGCGCCGCCTCGAGGGGCGTCTCGCCCGGCTCGACCTCGCCGCCGACCGGGAGCCACGTGCCGAGGCGCCGGTGGCGCACGAGGAGCACGGCACCCGCGTGACGACAGAAGATGGACACCGAGAAGGCGCGGCGCATGACGGCGGAGCCTGCGCTGCAGAGCGCGCGGCGGCAACCGGAGCGCGCGCCCGCCGGGTGCGCCCACTCGCACCGCGTCAGTGCGCGCGATCGTGGAAGTCCTGCCAGTCGAGCTCGCTCCACCACTCGCGCTCGATGCCGGCGCAGCGCTCGCCGTAGGCCGGGCACGCGACGCAGCCCGCCCCGCGCCAGAGCTCCGGGATGTCGCTCGGCGGGTAGCGGTCGACGAGCGCGGCGCCGGCGTCGCGGGCCGCGGCCTCCTCGGCGTCGGGCTCACGCGTCGGGAGCTCCGCGACGGACGCCTGCGCGAGGCGCGCCTCGCTCTCCACGAAGAGCACGTCGTTCTCGGCGTCGATGTGGTGCAGGAGCATGGCCCCGTGCCGCCGCGCAAAGAGGACGAGCTCGCCGGCGCCGACCCCGGGCTCGGCGCTCGTGAGGGCGGGCTCCATCTGCGCGAGCAGCGTCTCGAGCGCGGCGTGATCGGCCGCGAGCGCCGCGAGCGGGCCGCGGTCGGCGGGCACCTCGGCCTCGCGCACGAGCGCGGGGAAGAGCACGCCCTCCTCGCGCGCGTGATGGTAGCGCCCGGCGTATAGCCGAAAGAAGGCCACGTAGGCTGCGCCCGCCGCCGGATCGACCGCGCCCGAGGCACGCGCGGCCGCGAAGGTCTGGAGCGAGCCCACGAGCCGCTCGATGAGCGCGTGCTCGCTGCGGAGATCGGACAGGAGCTTCACGCCCGCAAGGTAGCGCGTCCGGGGAACACCGCGAGCCCATCCGACGCGACGTAACGGGCCGGGGGCGGCGCGCCGTGGCGTCGCCGGAACGCGTGAGGGGCGCGTCGCGCCATGGTACGCATGGTCATGATGCGATGCACGGTCATCGCCGCTGCGCTCGCTGCCTCGGTCGGCACGCCGTCGTGGGCACGCGCGAGCGAGCCCCTGCCTCCGCCCGCCCCGCCACCGGCCGAGGAGTCGGCGAGCTACACGCCGCTCTCCCTCGCGCTCGTGACACCGGTGGCGCTGCCCCCGCTCGATCCGATGGTGGTGGGCGGCCTCGGCCTCAACATCCTCTATGGGCTCTCGCGCTCGACCTACGGCATCGAGCTCGGCGCGATCCTGAACCACGAGACCGAGAACATGGGCGGCGTGCAGCTGAGCGCGATCGCCAACTGGACGGGCAAGGCCGCCGGCGGCATCCAGCTCGCCGGCATCCTCAACTACAACGAGGGCGACTGCTACGGCGTCGTCGCGGGCGGCGGCAGCTACTGCGGCGGCAGCGGCGGCGGCCTGCACGTCGCGGCGATCTACGAGGAGGTGAGCGGCCGCTTCGACGGCCTGCAGCTCGGCGCCGGCGCGCTCTACGCGAAGAGGCCGGGCGCCCTCTTGCAGGTGGCCCCGGTGGCGCTCGTGGGGTCGGGCAGCGCCGTTCAGATCGCGCCCCTTCTGGCGGGCGCCGACGAGAGCCTCGACGGCATCCAGATCTCGACCTTCGCCGTCAACGTGCTCCACGAGTTCTCGGGGCTCCAGATCTCGCTCATCGTCTTCGACAACCAGACCATCCCGACGAGCGGCGGCTCGTGCGGTTACAACTGCGAGATCCAGGTGTGGACGGAGTTCCCCGACGCGCGCACGCGTGGCGTCATCCTGGCAGGCGGGGTGCGCGCCCAGAACTTCGCGGGCTGGCTCACGTCCGCCACCATCGCCTCGGTGCAGCACCGGGTCGAGGGCGTGCAGCTCGCCGGGCTCGCGAACCAGGGCGGCGACACGTCGGGCATCCAGATCGCGCCGCTCTTCAACTACGCCGAGGACCTCGAGGGCCTGCAGCTGTCGGCCATCAACGTCGCTCGGGATGTGAAGGGCCTGCAGATCGGCGCCATCAACGTCGCGCGCGAGCTCACCGGCCTGCAGATCGGCGCCATCAACGTCGCCTACGGCAACAAGCTGCCGTTCATGGTGATCGTGAACGCGGGCTTCTGAGGCCGGCGACTCCTACGGCAACGCCACGACGGCGTAGAGGTCCGCGAGGTTCGTGCCCGTCGGGCCGGTCGTCACGAGGTCGCCCGCGGCAGCGAGGGCCGGCCCGGCGTCGAACGCCTCGAGCGCCCGACCGACGTCGACGCCGCGCGCGCACGCGCGGGCCGCGGTCGCGCCGTCGACGAGCCCGCCCGCGTCCGGCGTCGGGCCGTCGGTCCCGTCCGTGCCGACGCAGAGGACGGCGAGCCCGCGGGATCCGTCGGTGGCGAGCCCCACGAGCTGGCTCGCGACGAGGAGCGCCGTGTGCTGCGCGCGCCCGCCGCGTCCGGTGCGCGCGGGCAGGCGCAGGGTCGGCTCGCCCGAGACGACGAGCGCGCGCGCGGTGCCGCCCGCCGCGAGCTCGCGCGCGGCGCGGGCGAGCCGGCTCGCGAGGTCGGCGACGTCCGGAGAGGCGCGGAGCTCGATCTCGGTCGCGACGCCCGAGGCCTCGAGCGCGCGCGCGAGGGCACGCCCCGCGTCGTCCGGTCCGGCCAGGAGCTCGACGGCGACGTGCGCGAGGCGCCGGTCGCCGGGCTTCGGGGTCTCGTCGAGCTCGCCGCGCGCGCCGCGCTCGAGCACGCGTCGCGCGGCGGCCGGGACGGCAACGCCGGCACGCGCGACCACGGCGAGCGCGTCGGCGAAGCTCGACGGGTCGGGGCTCCACGGGCCACTGCCGATGGTGGCGAGATCGTCCCCGACGACGTCGGACAAGACGAGCGCCTCGACCGGAACCGCCGCCGCGACGCCGAGGCGCCCGCCCTTCAGGGCGGACAGGTGCTTGCGCACCCGGTTGAGGTCGCCGATGGGCGTGCCGGCGGCGGCGAGCGCGGCGAGCGCGGCGGCCTTGTCCGCGAGACCGAGCCCGGGAGCAGGCGCGACGGCCAGGGCCGATGCGCCCCCGGACCACAGCGCGACGATGCGCTCGATGCCGGCCCCCGGCGCCGCCGCGCGCGCCAGGAGCTCCCGGCCGGCGGCGAGCGAGCGCGCGTCGGGCACCGGATGCGACGCCTCGGCGACGACGACGCCCGGCGCCGGCGTGGCGCCGGCGTGCCCGTCCTTGACCACCACGAAGCCACCGCCGAGGGCGGAGCCGAGAGCGTCGCACGCCCCGGCGGCGAGCGTCGCCGCGGCCTTGCCGGCGCCGAGCAAGAGCACGCTCCGCGCGGGCGCCCGCGCGAGCGCCGCGTTCCCGGCGAGTGCGCGCGTCGCGAGGCCGCGCGGCTCGAGCGCCGCGAGCGCCGCGCGATACGCGCCGAGAACGAGCTCGCGGACGGGCGGAGCAGTCATCCGGTTGGAGTTATCAGTTTTCAGTTTTCAGTCCAGAGACGCGCCGCGCTGGGATCGGCCCGAAGGGCCGTGCTGGGCTGAAAACTGATGACTGACAACTGATGACTGATAACCGAGGACTGCCGGTGTAGAGGGAGTCCATGACCTGCGTCGTCGGATTGGTCGAGAGGGGCACGGTGTACGTCGGGGTCGACTCCGCTGCGGTGTCCGGGTGGCGCCGGCGCGAGACCCGCGTCGGCAAGGTGTTCCGGCGCGGCCCCTTCCTCATCGGCTACACGACGAGCTTCCGCATGGGGCAGCTGCTCGAGCACCAGCTCACCGTGGCTCCGCAGGCGCCCGAGCAGAGCGACATGGCGTTCATGGTCAACCACTTCATCGAGGCCACGCGCCTGCTGCTGAAGGAGCGCGGCTTCGCGAAGATCGAGTCCAACAGCGAGCAAGGCGGGCAGTTCCTCGTCGGCTACCGCGGCCACCTCTACTCGGTCGACAGCGACTTCCAGGTGGGCGAGATGGCGGACGGCTACGACTCCGTCGGCAGCGGGGCCGAGTTCGCGCTCGGGGCGCTCGCGGCGCTCGGGCGCGGCCCGGCCCCGCGACGCATCCGGCGCGCGCTCGAGATCGCGGCGCGCTTCAGCATGGGCGTGAGCGCACCCTTCGTCGTGCGCTCGCTGCGCCGCTGAGCGCGCGCGACCGCGCTCACGCGGCCCCGGGCGCGCCGGGGGCCGCGGCCTGCAGCGGGAACCGGAAGGTCACGAGCAGCCCGCCGCCGGGGGCGTTGTCGGCGCGGAGCTTGCCGCCGTGCACCGTCACGGCCCGCTCGGTGATGGCGAGGCCGATGCCGACGCCACCGGTGCGCCGGTCCCGGTCGGCACCGACCCGGTAGAAGGGCCGGAAGATCTCCTCGAGCTCGGCCGCGGGCACGCCCGGCCCGTGATCGCGCACCCGGAGCTCGAGCTCGCCGTCCGCGCGCACGAGCGCGACCTCGACGGCCGTGCGCTCGGCGGTGAAGCGCACGGCGTTGCGGAGCACGTTCTCGATGGCGCGCCGCAGCACCTCCTCGTTGCCCGCGAGCGTCGCGGGGTCGTTCCGGCCGAGCTCGACACGGCGGCCGGTGGAGCGCGCCTCGAAGTCGGCGTCGCGCACCACCTCGGCCAGCAGGGCCGAGACGTCGACCTCGTGGCGCTCGCCGGGCGTCACCTCGGCCTCGAGGCGGGTGACCGCCAGCATCTGCCCGATGAGGTCGGTGAGCCGCTCGGCCTCGCGCTCGATGCGGTCGAGCGCCCGGCCCGCGTCCGGGCCGCTGCGCTGGCGCGCGAGCTCGAGGGCCACGCGCAGGCGCGCGAGCGGCGAGCGCAGCTCGTGCGACACGTCGCGCAGCAGCTGCTGGCGCGCGGCGAGCTGCTCCTCGACGTGCTCGGCCATGCGGTCGAAGTCGCGCGCCAGGGCGGCCACCTCGCGATCGCCGCGGCCGAGCTCGGGCGACACGCGCACCGCGAAGTCGCCGCCCGCGATGCGCTGGGTCGCGCTGCGCAGGGTGCGCAGCGGCCGCGTGAGGTAGCGCGCGATGAGGTACGAGGCGAGGCCCGAGACGAGGAACAGGACGGCCACGCGCAGCGGCAGCGTGTCGAGGTCGAGGTAGCGCAGCCACACGCGCGCGCGCGGCAGCTGCGCGAGGGCGACGATGCGCCCCGGCCCCGGCTCGCCGAGCGCCACCGCGAGCAAGTACTCCTCGTCGGAGCTCGCGCGCGCCTCGCCGTCCTCGCCGCGACCGGGCGCGTCGGCGAGCCGCGCGACGAGGGCGGCGGCCGCGGCCGGGGTGGGCCCCTGCGACAGCACGGGCTCGGCGCCCGCGAAGAGGTGGACGCGCAGGCCGGTAGCCTCGGCGACGCGGCCGAGCTCGCGGTCGCAGGCCGGCAGGTCGCCGGCGGCACGGCACAGGACGAGCTCGGCGCCGTGCAGGCGCAGCGAATCGGTGGCGAGCCGCAGGCGCCGATCGCCGCGGATGCTCGGAAACGACAGGGCGTAGATGAGCGCGAAGGCGGCGCCGATGAGCGTCATGGCCGCCCAGAAGGACAGGAAGATGCGCAGGAACAGGCTTCGCACGCGGGGCCTCAGGACTCGAGCGCGTAGACGTAGCCGACGCCGCGCACCGTCTTGATGCGGTCGTGCCCGCGCGGGCCCGGGCCGAGCTTCTTGCGCAGGTTCGAGACGTGCACGTCGATGCTGCGGTCGTACGCCGAGAAGTGTCGCCCGAGCACGGTGTCGGAGAGCTCCTCGCGGCCGACGACCCGTCCCGCCGCCCGCAAGAGCGCGCCGAGCAGGGTGAACTCCGCCGTCGTGAGGGTGAGCTCCGCGCCACCGCGCCGCACCAGGCGCGCGCCGAGCTCGAGCTCCACGTCGCCGACGGTGAGCGTCTCGTTGGCGCCCGGCCCGGGGTCGCGCCGCTCGGTGCGCCGCTGGATGGCGCGGATGCGGGCCACGAGCTCGCGCGGGTTGAAGGGCTTCGGCAGGTAGTCGTCCGCGCCCATCTCGAGCCCCACGATGCGGTCGACGTCCTCGCCGCGCGCCGTCAGCATCACGACCGGCACACGCGAGGTCTGGCGCAGCTTGCGCAGCACCTCGAAGCCGCTCGAGCCCGGCAGCATCACGTCGAGCACGACGAGCGCGAACGGCTCGGCGAGCGCGCGCTCGAGCCCCGCCGGGCCGCTGTGCACGCACGCGACGGCGTAGCCCTCCTGCCCGAGGTAGTCGCTCAGGAGATCGCAGAGCTCGGTGTCGTCGTCGACGACGAGGATGCGGGGGAGGCTCGGCTCGGACACGGCTCGCTCGACAATGTAGCGCCCACGCGGGCCCGGCCGACGTGAAGTTTGGTCAAGACGCCGCGAACGTGAAGAAAGGTAAGGAGCCGCGCGGCGCGTCTCACATTGCCTTACGAAATTCCGCGGCCACGCCGGCACGCGGGTCACTACATTCGGGGGCATGGTCGAGCAGACACGCGTGTCCCGTGCTCGCACGCTGGCCGCACGCGCCGCGCTCACGGCGCTCGTCGCGCTCGGCGGCCTCACCCTGCCGGTCCGCGCCGCCCGGGCCCAGCCCCTCACCGCCGACGAAGCGGTGCGCCGCGCCGCAGGGGGCAACCCGACCCTGCGCGGCGCGCGCGCGGACCTCGCCGGGGCGCGCGCCTCGCTCGAGGGCGAGCTCGGGGCCCGGCGGCCGGTCTTCTTTGCCGGCGTGAACGGCCACTACACCGAGAGGCTCTCCGGCGGCTCGGACGCCGTCGCGCGCAGCTCCGAGGAAGGCACCGACGGCGAGGCGGGCATCCGCTACACGACCGACATCGGCACGGCGCTCGAGGCGGGGCTCGCGACCGGCGTCGTGTGGCGCAACAGCACGACCACGCCGAGCGGCGCCGAGGCGACCTCGGTCGGGCCGTCGGTGGACGGCCAGCTCTACCTGAACGCGCGCCAGCCGCTGCTGCGCGGCGCCGGGACGGACGCTGTGCTCGCGCCGCTGCGCGACGCGGAGGTGGGGCTCACGCAGGCGGAGCGCGCGCGCGAGCAGGCCGAGAGCGAGCTCCTGCTCGCCGTGCTCACCGCCTACTACGAGCTCTGGTACGCCGAAGAGGCGGTCTCCGTCGAGGAGCAGGCGCTCGCCGTGGCGCAGCGCCAGTACGACGAGGCCGAGCTGCGCCAGAAGGAGCTCGGGACCGAGGCGCCGGTCGACGTCCTGTCCTTCGCGACGCAGCTCGCCACCGGGCGCCAGAGCCTGTCGAACGCGCGCGCCACGCGCGCCGCCCGCGCCATCGCCCTCGGCCGACAGCTGGCCCTCGGCGCCGTGGCGGCGCGCACGCTCGACGCCGTCACGCCGCCACCCGAGTCCGCCGACCCGCCCCCCTTGCCGAGGCTGCTCGACGACGCGCGCGCGCGCTCGAGCGAGCTCGCCGCCCTCGCCGCGCAGGTCGAGGCGGCGCGCATCGGGCTCGCGAGCGCCGCCGCCTCGGACGCGCCGCGGCTCGATCTCACGGCCACCTTTGCCATGTCGGGGCTGTGGAACGACGACTCCTTGCCCGGGCTCAAGTTGCCGGACTACCGGCCCGCCTTCGCCGGCACGCTCGGCCTCGAGCTCGAGCTGCCGCTCGGCGGCAGCCGGGAGGCGGCGGCCCACGCGCGCGCCGCCGCGGCGCTCGAGAGCGCCCAGGCGCGCTACGACGCGCGCGTCGACGCGCTCGAGGCCGAGATCGCCACCGGCGAGGTGGAGTCGAGCTCGGCGCGCGAGCAGGCCGGGCTCGCGGCCGAGACGGCGCGCGTGGCGGGCGCGCTCGCCGAGGCCGAGCGCCAGCGCTACGCGCTCGGCAAGAACACCCCGAACGACCTCGTCAAGGCGCAGCAGACCGAGCGCGAGGCGGCGCTGCGGGAGCTGCGCGCCCTGGTCGACCGCGCGCTCGCCAACCTCGCCCTCGAGCACCAGACGGGGCGGCTCCGCGCGCGCTATGAGGCGTACTTCGAGGACGAGAACGCGCCATGAAGTCGAAGAAGAAGCTCTGGCTCAGGCTGCTCGTGCTCGTCGTCGTGCTCGGCGGGCTCGGCGTCGGGGGCTACTTCCTCTGGACCAAGGTGATCAAGAAGACGAGCGCCCAGGCGACCGGTCAGCCCGTGACCGTCTCGCGCGGCGACCTCGTCGAGATGGCCTCGGCGTCGGGCACCATCCAGCCGCACGTGCAGGTCGACGTGAAGTCGCGCGCCGGCGGTCAGGTCGTCGAGATCCTCACCGAGGAGGGCCGGACCGTGGAGGCCGGCGAGCTGCTCGCCAAGATCGATCCGGCCGACGCGCAGCGCGACCTCGACGTCGCGCGCATCCAGCTCCGCAAGCTGCAGGCCGATCTCGAGGCGGCCTACGCCGGGGTGAGCGCCGCCGACCTCGACCTGAAGCAGGCCCAGGCGAACCAGGCCGTGAGCAACCGCGGGCTCGGGCTCGGGCTCGTGTCGGCCGAGGCCGACCGCAACACGAACTTCACGGCCGCGGTCGGGGCCACCACCCTGCGCCAGAAGCGCGCTCAGGTGGCGTCGCTCATGACCCAGCTCGAGTCGGCGAAGCTCAACGTCGCCGACGCCGAGCGGCAGCTCACCTACACCTCGATCTTCGCGCCCATGAGCGGCACGGTGCTCGCGGTCCAGACGGTCGTCGGCTCGATGGTGTCCTCGGCCCTGACCAACGTGAGCGGCGGCACGACCCTCATGACGGTGGCGGATCTCTCCGATCTGCGCGTCATCGGCCAGATCGATCAGGCGCAGATCAGCCGCGTCTCGGTGGGCTTCGAGGTGTTCATCCGTGTCGACGCGTACCCGGAGCGCAGCTTCGAAGGCAAGGTGGCGCGCGTCAGCCCGCTCGGCAAGACGGTGTCGAACGTCGTCACCTTCGACGTCGAGATCGTCATCACCGACAAGGACGCGGCCCTGCTCCGCTCGGGCATGAGCGCGGACGTGCAGATCGTCACGGCGCGCCACACGGGCGTCGTGCTGGTGCCGCTGCTCGCGATCCAGAGCCGCGGGCCGGCGCGACTCGTGACCCTGCCGAGCGGCGAGCAGCGCAGGATCAAGACGGGCGCGACCGACGGCACGCAGATCGTCGTGCTCGAGGGGCTCGAGGAGGGCGACACCGTCCTCATCGTGGCGCCGACCGCCTCGCCGGCCCGGACGACCCAGGGCGGCGGCATGCCCATGGGGGTGCCCGGCGGGGGCGCTCCCCGCGGCGGCGGGAGACTCTGACATGCTGCGGCCCGTCGTCATCGAGGAGCTGTCGAAGGTCTACAACGCCGGGCACGCGGAGCTCGCCGTGCGCGCCGTCAACCGCATCAGCTTCTCCATCGACAAGGGCCAGTCGGTGGCGATCATCGGCGCCTCGGGCTGCGGCAAGTCGTCGCTGCTCAACATCCTCGGCTGCCTCGACCGGCCCACCGAGGGTCGCTACCTGCTCGAGGGGCGCAACGTCGCCGAGCTCGACGAGGACGAGCTCGCGCGGCTGCGCAACCGCCACATCGGCTTCGTGTTCCAGAGCTTCAACCTGCTGCCGCGCATGACGGCGCTCGAGAACGTCGAGCTGCCGCTGCTCTACGGCGCCGCCAAGGGCTCGCACGCGCGCGCCGCCGCGGCCCTCGGGCGGGTGGGGCTCGCCGACCGCGCGGGCCACAAGCCTACCGAGCTGTCCGGCGGTCAGAAGCAGCGCGTGGCGATCGCGCGCGCCATCGTCACCGCGCCGTCGATCCTGCTCTGCGACGAGCCCACCGGCGCGCTCGACAGCCGCACCGGACGCGAGGTGCTCGAGCTCTTGCAGGCGCTCAACCGCGAGGGGACGACCCTCATCATGGTGACCCACGATCTGGCGGTCGCCCGCTCGCTCGATCGCGCGCTGCACATGCGCGACGGCATCATCAAGGCCGACGGGCCCTCGGCGGCGATCGTCGACGCCTTCGTCGCGACGCAGGGCGAGGAGGGGGACGTCGTCGCCTCGAGCAAGGGCGGGTCCGGCGACGCACCGAGCGCCGCGGGCGCGACCGGCGCAGGTGGCCCGTGCTAGTCCGCGAGACGGCCCGGAGCGCGTGGCGCTCGCTTGCGAGCAACCGCATGCGCACGGCGCTGACGGCGCTCGGCATGGTCATCGGCGTGGCGGCGGTCGTCGCCGTCCTCGCCGTCGGCGAGGGCGCCTCGGCGAGCGTCACCGACCGCATCCGCTCGCTCGGGTCGAACCTGCTCACGGTGCGGCCCGGCGACGCGCGCAGCGGCGGCGTGCGCACGAGCGGCCGGGTCGAGACGCTGAAGCGCTCGGACGCGACCGCGCTCGCCGCGATCGCCGGCATCCGGGCGGTCGCCCCGGAGGCGAGCACGAACGTGCAGGTGCGCTACCTCACGGTCAACCTGAACGCCTCGGTCGTCGGCGTGACCTCGAGCTACTTCGAGGTGCGCGCGCTCGACATCGCCCAGGGCCTCGGCGTGAGCGATCTCGACGACACGCAGCGCGCGCGCGTCGTGATCCTCGGCGCGAACGTGGCCCAGCAGCTCTTCCCGGAGGGCCGGCGGCTCGGCGCCCGCATCCAGCTCCGCGGCATCGCCTTTCGGGTCGTCGGCGTGCTCGCCGAGAAGGGCACGACCGGCGGCACGTCCGCCGACGACCAGCTGTTCGTGCCGCTCGGGACCCTGCAGGGGGTCCTGACCGGCAAGGACAACCTCTCGGCGCTCAGCCTGTCGCTCGAGGACGAGGGGCAGACCGCCGGGATCCAGGGGCAGATCGAGCAGCTCCTGCGGCTGCGTCACCGGCTGCGCAGCGACCAGGACAACGACTTCGACGTGCGCTCGCAGGCCCAGATGCTCGAGACCATGAGCGCCGTGACCGGCACCTTCACGATGCTGCTCGGCAGCGTCGCGGCCGTGTCGCTGCTCGTGGGCGGCATCGGCATCATGAACATCATGCTCGTGTCGGTGCGCGAGCGGACGCGCGAGATCGGCGTGCGCATGGCGGTCGGTGCCCGCCGGCGCGACGTGCTCTTGCAGTTCCTGGTCGAGGCCGTCGTCGTGTCGGTCGCGGGCGGCCTGCTCGGCATCGGGCTCGGCTACCTCGCCGCCTCGCTCATCGCCAAGCTGGGCGGCTGGGCCACGGTGGTGCCGGTGTACTCGGTGGCGCTCGCCCTCACGGTGTCCGTGCTCATCGGCATCGTGTTCGGCGTGGGACCGGCGCGCCGCGCGTCGCGCCTCGATCCGGTCGAGGCCCTGCGGCAAGAGTGACCGGCACGCGCGCGCCCGCTGCGGTATCATGCCCTTGCGTAACGCCAGCGCGCAGCGCGCCCCGGAGGATTTTGCATGAGTGACACGCCCGAAACGACCCGCCGCCATTTCCTGCACGTGCTCGCCGCGGGCGGCGCGATCGCCTCGACCGGCGCCATCGCGGGCTGCTCGAAGAGCGGCGAGTGCGGGATCTCGGGTCAGATCCCGGCCGGCAACTCCAAGGTGCTGACCGTCGGCTCGCTCACCGTCGTGTCGGGGCAGCCCCTGTGCATCGGGCGCGACGCCAACGGCGTCTACGCGATGTCGCTCATCTGCAGCCACGCGTGCTGCGACATCGGGGAGACGGGCACGGTGACCGACACGAAGCTCACCTGCGGCTGCCACGACAGCACCTTCGACGCGAACGGCAGGGTGACCGGCGGCCCGGCCGAGACCCCCCTCGAGCACTTCCCCGTCACCATCGACGCCACGGGCAGGATGACCGTCGACACGGACGTGACCGTCGACCCGTCCACGCGCACGCCCCCGGTCTAGTCCGGCCCCGAGTGGCGCGGCGGCGGCCGGCGCGGAAATCGGACGCGACGCCCTTGACCTTCCAGTGACTGGAAGCCTTAGAAGGGAGATCGAGGCCCCGGCATGCACCCCGCTCCGACCCCCGCACCCGCACCCCCCGGCGCGCACCGGCTCACGCTGCCCGTCGGCGGCATGACGTGCGCGGCGTGCGCCACCCGCATCGAGAAGGTGCTCGGGCGCGTGGCGGGGGTGACCGGCGCCGAGGTGAACCTCGCGACGGAGAAGGCCACCGTGACCTTCGACCCGGAGCGCGCCGCGCCGGCGGAGCTCGCGGCGGCGGTGGAGCGCGCCGGCTTCAGCGTGCCGACCGAGAGCGTCCGGCTGCATCTCACGGGCATGACGTGCGCGGCGTGTGCCACCCGCATCGAGAAGGTGCTGCGCCGGCAGCCGGGCGTCGCCGCGGCCAGCGTGAACCTCGCGAGCGAGCAGGCCGCGGTCGCGTACACCCCGGGCGTCTCCTCGCTCGCGGCGCTCGTGGCGGCGGTCGAGGCCGCGGGCTACGGAGCGCGGCGGGCGCCGAGCGACGCCGAGGAGCGCGCGGCGGTGGAGCGCGCCGCGGCTCGCCGGGCGGGCCGCGAGCTCGGGCTGCTCCTCGGAAGCGCGGCCCTGGCGCTGCCGCTCGTGGCCCCCATGGTCGCCGCGCCCTTCGGCGCGCCCGTGATGCTGCCGGGCTGGCTGCAGCTCGGGCTCGCGGCGCCGGTGCAGCTCGTGGCGGGCGCCCACTTCCACCGCGGAGCCTTCCGCGCCCTCCGCGGCGGCTCGGCGAACATGGATGTGCTCGTGGCGCTCGGCACGACCGCAGCCTTTGGCCTGTCGGTGGTGCTGCTCGCCGGCGGCTCGAGTCACCTCTACTTCGAGGCGGCCGCGAGCGTCATCGCGCTCGTGCGGCTCGGCAAATGGCTCGAGGCGCGCGCCAAGCGCTCGACCACGCAGGCGCTCCGCGCCCTGGCGGCGCTGCGCCCCACGGTCGCGCGCGTGGAGCGCGACGGGCGCGAGCTCGAGGTCGCCGCCGAGACGGTCGGCGCGGGCGAGATCGTGGTCGTGCGGCCGGGCGAGCGGCTGCCGGTCGACGGCGTGGTCGAGCAGGGGCAGAGCTCGGTCGACGAGAGCCTCCTCACCGGCGAGAGCATGCCCGTGCCCCGCGGGCCGACCGACCGGGTGATCGCGGGTGCCATCAACGGCGAGGGCCTGCTGCGCGTGCGCACCACGGCGGTCGGCGAGGGAAGCGCCCTGGCGCGTATCGTGCACCTGGTGGAGGACGCCCAGACGCAGAAGGCGCCCGTGCAGCGCCTGGTCGACCGGGTGAGCGCGGTCTTCGTGCCCACGGTCGTCGCCATCGCCATCGTGGCGTTCGTCGCGTGGCTCGCGACCGGGGTCGGCGTCGAGCGGGCGCTCGTCACGGCCGTCAGCGTGCTCGTCATCGCGTGCCCCTGTGCCCTCGGGCTCGCGACCCCGACGGCGCTCATGGTCGGCACCGGCGCGGCGGCGCGGGTGGGCATCCTCATCCGCGACGCCGAGGCGCTCGAGCGGGCGCACGCCGTATCGGTCGTCGTGTTCGACAAGACCGGCACGCTGACCGAGGGCCGCCCGACCCTGCGCGCGCTCCTGCCGCGCGAGCCCGGCGCCGGTGCCGACGACGCGCTGCTCGCGACGACAGCGGCGGCGCAGCGCGGCAGCGAGCACCCGCTCGCGCGCGCCGTCCTCTCCGCGGCGGCCGAGCGCGGGCTCAGAGTGGCCGCGCCGACGAGCTTCCGCGCGCTGCCGGGTCGCGGCGTCACGGCGACCGTCGCGGACCGCGACCTGTCGGTGGGGAGCCCGCGCTTCATGGACGAGCTCGGCGTCGACCGCGCCCCACTCGCGGAGGCCGCTCGGCGCCACGAGGCCGCCGGCGACACGGTCGTGTGGGTCGCCGCCGACGGCGTGCTCTGCGGCGCGCTCGCCATCGGCGACCGGGTGCGCGACGGGGCGGCGGCCGCAGTCCGTGCCCTCGAGCGCCAGGGCATCGAGACCGTGCTGCTCACGGGCGACAACGCGCGCGCGGCCTCGACCGTCGGCACGGAGCTCGGCATCGCGAACGTCGTCGCCGAGGTGCTGCCGGAGGACAAGGCGCGCACGGTCGCTGCGCTCCGGGGCGCCGGTCGGGTGGTGGCGATGGTCGGCGACGGCGTGAACGACGCGCCCGCCCTCGCCGCGGCGGACGTCGGCTTCGCGCTCGCGACGGGCACCGACGTCGCGATGCACACGGCCGCGGTGACGCTCATGCGGGCGGATCCGGCGCTCGTCGCGGACGCCATCTCCGTCAGCCGCGCCACCCTGCGCAAGATCCGTCAGAACCTGTTCTGGGCCTTCGGCTACAACGTGGTCGGGATCCCGCTCGCGGCGCTCGGCCTCCTCACGCCCGTGCTGGCCGGCGCAGCCATGGCCCTGTCGAGCGTGTCGGTGGTCGGCAATGCGCTGCTCCTGCGGCGCTGGAGGGCGACCCGTTGAGCACGGCCGAGCGACTGCACATCGGCGCGGTGGCCGAGCGAGCCGGCGTGCCGGCGAAGACGATCCGCTACTACGAGCAGATCGGCCTGTTGCCGCGCCCCGCGCGTGGCGAGAACGGCTACCGCTCCTACGACGGGCGCGCCGTCCACGAGCTGTGCTTCGTCAAGCGCGCGCGCGACCTCGGCTTCGCGCTCGAGGACGTGGCGCGCCTGCTCGCCCTGTGGCGCGACGAGCGCCGCGGCAGCGCCGAGGTGCGCGCCCTCGCGCTCGAGCACGTGGCGGCGGTCGAGCGCAAGATCACCGAGCTCGAGGGCCTGCGCGCGACGCTGCTCGACCTCGTGCACCGCTGCCACGGCGACAGTCGCCCCGACTGCCCCATTCTCGAGGATCTCGAGCGCGGGCCGCGCGAGGCCGCGCCCGGCCCGAGCACGGTCGACCGCACCGGTCGCACCCGGCGCGCCGCACGGACGGACCATTGCGGGCCAGAGGCCCGAAGGAGCCAGCCATGGAAGCAACGTTCAAGGTCGAAGGAATGACGTGCGGCGGTTGCGCCGCATCGGTGACGAAGGCCCTCGAGAAGCTCGGCCTGCACGCGGAGGTGTCGCTCTCCGCGCGCACCGCGAAGGTGTCGGGCGCGTTCGACGACCAGGAGGTCCGCCAGGCCATCGAGGCGGCGGGCTTCGACTTCGGCGGGCGCGTGGGCCCATGAGCGGAACGACCTTCCTCGATCGGGTGCTCGGGCGCGTGAGCGCGACCGGCGTGCGGGAGTACACGTTCCACCACTGGCAGGAGGCGGGCAAGCCCACGGCCGAGGCCGTGGGCGTCTTGCCGGTGCCGGGCGTCGACGCCGAGCGATTCCTCGGGCGGGTGATGGACGTCGGCCACTACCTCGGCCACATCGAGCACGTGGTCGAGTCGCGCGTCGTGGCGGACCCGGCGCACACGCCGCCCGCGGCCGTGCGCTTCTACCAGCGCGTGAAGATCCCGCTCGTCGGCGACGTCCACCAGGAGGTCGCCATGCGCCGGCTCGCGCCGCGGCAGGGCTTCGAGATCGCCGAGTTCCACCTGCTCGCGCGCGAGACCGAGGCGCTCTCGCCCAAGGTCGCCGCGCGCAGCGCCTACGCCGACGGCGCCTGGCTCGTGGCGCCCGGCGTCGTCGCCTACGCGCTGTCGTCGGCCCCGCGCCGCGAGGACGTCGGCTTCGTCAAGTGGAAGGTGCTCACGACGGGTGCGGACGTCGCGGCCGGCAAGGTCATTCGCGGCAACATCGAGGGCATGGCGCGCTGGGCTGCCGCGCCGGACTGACGGAGGTCGGGGGTCCGCCGCGGGACGGACTCGGGCGATGACCCGAGACGCGCGGCTGGTCGGCAGCGAGGCCTTGCCCGCGGCGCGCGCAGCCCCAAGCTATGAGACGAGGACCGGCAGCGCCGCAGCATGCCCGGCCCGAGGAGGGCGCCATGAAACGATGGTTGCTGGGCTCCCTGGTCGTGGGTGGGCTCACGCTCGGCCTGCCGGCAGCGTGCTACTTCCGGGTCTGGGACGCGGACCATTGCCACTACGCCGGCACCACGTACCTCCCGGGCGAATCGTTCGCGTCGACCGACGGGTGCAACACCTGCAGCTGCACGTCGGACGGTGACGTCGCCTGCACGGCGATGGCCTGCGTCTCGTGCAGCTACGGCGGGCGCGTCTACCAGCCGGACGACACCTTCCCGCGTGCCGACGGCTGCGGCACGTGCCGCTGCCTCTTCGACGGTAGCGTGAGCTGCGAGGCGGCCGCGTGCTCCGTGGGCTGCGAGCACGGCGGCCCGAGCTACGAGCTCGGCGATACCATCACGGCCGGCGACGGCTGCAATAGCTGCACCTGTGCAGAGGCCGGGTTCGCGTGCACCGAGATGGCGTGCGCCTGCGATCCGACGCGCGAGCACGGCCGGTACTACGTGGCCGACTCGCCGGCGGAGTGCGCCGCGATCGACTACCTGTGCCCGTCGAATGCGCTGCCCTTCGCCAACGAGTGCGGCTGTGGCTGCGAGCAGATGCTCGTGTGCCCGGCGTACTTCGACTGCATGCCGGGCCCCGACGGCCCCGGTTGCGACACGGCGGCGCTCCACGAGCTCTGCCCATACTCGCAGTTCGCGCTGTGAAATAGGGTTGGCCCGGGGTCGGGTAGCCCGGCCGGTCGCCCGGCGGGGCCCCCGCAGATGATCGCGTCGCTGGACGAGCAACCGAGGGAGTCGGTTGCATCACGGCGCCGCGAAGAGTCGCGCGCCTTCTCGTGCTCGGGATGAGAACCACACCCGACCGAAGCGCCCTGTCGCCTCCGTGCAGCTCTTCGTGCTTCCGTGTCTCCGTGGTCGTCTCTTTCTCGGGCGGCCGCAGCGTTTTCATCGGAAACGCAGTGTATGCAGCAGTGCGAGCCCACCCTACGCCTTGTATCGTGAAAGCATTGGCCTGGGCAGGAGCCCATCGAATGGTCTCGGGTTTGCTACGTGAAACGCGAAAGGGAGGGTCAATCATGAATACGACACGAATCCTCTCGTACCTGTGCCTCGCGGGGGCCGTCTGCGCCTGCTCGGACGAAACGGCGGAGGAGCAGCCGACGACGACGACGACGCCACCCACGGTGAGCAACCTACCCGGCGCCATGCAGAAGGTCGCGCGCGAGGAGGGCTTCGTCCTGAGCGCCGTGCTCGACGCGTATCGGCCGCTCGCCGCGACGAAGACCGACGCCCCCACCTACCCGAAGCGCTTTCCGCGCGTGCTCGTCAACCTCCTGCGCTCGTGGGAGTCGATGGTCTCGAGCGACTGCGTCGAGATGACCCCGTACGTGGACGAGGATGCCGACGGCATCCCGGCGACCTTCACGGCCACCTTCGACTGTGCACAGGCCGCCGACGGCGGCAGGACGATCACCGTGACGGGGAGCATCGACATCAGCGACGCGAGCGATGCCGAGGAGGGCGCGGCACGCGACGGCTTCGACATCGTGTTTCGCGAGCTCCGCACCGGCAAGCTCCTTCCGGCCGTGGCCGGCGAGGGGCTCGCGAGCCGCCGGCTCGAGCACGCGCGCGTGATCAATGGCAAGGTGGCCGTGCGGTCGGTGGAGTCGAGGCTCTTCGAGGCCAACGTCTCGAGCATCCTCGCCCTCCGCCACGAGGACGACACCGGCATCCTCGGCCAGTCGCTGACCTGGCTGGCGGGTCAATACGATACCGACGCGTCCGCGAGCGACCCGATGGACGTGGGCTGGCTCGAGTACCACGCCGTCGGCTCGGCGACCTGGCTCGACGAGACCTGGATGCTGTGGCGCGAGACCGACCCGACCCTGCGCTGGAGACGGCAGTGCCGCGAGCTCTATCCCGGCGTCTCCGGCTTCAGTGCGGGGGCGCTCGTCGTGCACGACGACGCGGGCAACCTGCTGCGCCTCGAGCACGGTGGCTGCCGTCGCGTGGTGGTCACCTACAACGGCGACACGTTGTGAGCGCCGGGTGCGTGGCGCCGGGCGGCGCGAGCCGGCGCCCGCCGTCGGCGAGCGTCAGCGCAGGTGCGCCAGAACCCAGATGACGATCCCGACCCACACGGCCGTGCTGAGGACGCCGACCCCGATGCCCACGTAGGCCATCCACTCGTTCTTGAAGCTCGGATCGCGCTTGATCTGACCGATGGCGATGATGCCGAGAATGATCGCGAGGGGCCCGGTGCCGCTCAGCCGGAGCGCCGCGACGGCGAGGCCGTTGTTGCGAATGCCGGCCGGCATCGGGTAGGCGCCGCCGTAGCCGCCACCGACCTGCACCCCGTAGCCCGCCTGCGCGTAGTCCTGCTGTGGGTAGCCGTAGCCGCCGCTGGGCGACCCATAGGCGGCGCCACCGCTCGGCGGCGGGTAGCCGGCACTCGGCTGGCCGTAGCCCGGTTGCTGCGCGGCACCGGGTGGCGGGTAGTTCGGGGCGGCGCCCGAGGGGGGCTGGCCCCACTGGCCGGCGTCCTGGGGGGGCTGCCCCCAGCCGGCCTGGGCCTGCGGCTGACCGTAGCCTTGCGGGCTCGCGCCCGGCGGTGCGTAACCAGGTGGCGGGCCGCCCGGCGGGGACTGCGGCGGAGATCCGGGGTACATCGCTACCAAGCTTTCACGGAAGGCGCCGAAGCTCAAGCCCGGAGACGCCCGCCGCGGCGTTCGGTCACTCGCAGGCCTGGTCCCAGGGCACCTTCGGTACCGGCACGCGCGCGTGGCCGGTCTTGACGAACGAGTCCCAGAAGCAGGCGTACTGGTACTTCACGTCGTCGCGGTGCGTGTAGATGGCGTGCGGGTCGTAGTCGCCGTCCGCCGTCCACTGCGTGATGACGCCCGTGTACGGCGTGCCGCTGGCGCTCGTGCGGTTGTCCTCGACGGGGAAGGACAAGAGGCCGTCGAGCCCGTCGAGCGCGAGCGCGTCCTGCATGCTCGGCCACACGACCTCGCCGGCCTGCTGGTGCCCGTAGGCGAGCGCCATCGCGTCGTAGATCTCGGTCGGGAAGTACGAGTCGCCGAGGGCCGAGGTCTCGTAGATCGGCCGGACGGGGTGGCCGGGGAGCGGGTCGCGGCCGATGCGGGGCGTGTAGACGATGGGATCGGCGCGCTCGAGCGCCGCCTCGCCGAGCGCGAGCACCGGGTGCAGAAAGCCGAGCTCGGACTGCGGCGTCTGCAGAAGGACGCGCAAGAGGCCCGGGAAGGCGCCGTTCTGGAGCGGCGTGAGGAAGAAGAAGTACGTCCAGTAGCCGCCCGCCCCGGTCGGGACCACGGCCTTCACGAGCGGCTCGGTCGCGCCGATCATGTTGGCGTACATGCCGCCCATCGACTGGCCCGTGAGCAGGACCTTGCTCGCGTCGAACTTGAAGGCGGGCGCGCCGGCGGGCAGGGTCGGCCCGGTGCAGCTGCCGAGGGCGGCCGGGTCGATCGTGAGCTTCGACAGCGCCTCCGTCCAGAGCCGCGCCTCGACGAGCCCCTGCCGGAAGGTGTCGCGCATCGCGGCGATGTTGTTCGGGTTGATGTACTCGATCTCGCTCGCCCCCGGCAGGCGCTCGGGGTTGAGCGGCATGGCGCTGCCCGCGACCGCGATCCCCTTCGACGTGATCGGGAACGCGCAGCCGATGGGGTCGGCGGGCGTGCAGGTGTCGTCGACCGGCGTCACGGCCGCCACCGAGTAGCCGCACGAGCCGTGCACGTTGACCATGATGGGGTACCCGGCGTCCGGCATCGGCGTCTTCGGCACGAGCACGGTGACGGGCGCGACCTCGTCGCGCTGCCTCACGGGCACGCCGTCGTTGCCGAAGACGAAGCGCCCCTCGGTCTCGATGTCGAAGGGCGGCGTCCCCGTCTGGAACTGCGGGTACGTGACGGTGCCCTTCAGGTAGCAGAACTGGGGGTACTGGTCGGCCGGGTCGGTGCTCGCGGCGAGGCCGTCGACCGTGATGTCGTACGCGCCGACGACCGCCGTGCCGAGCGCGCTCGACTCGGCGACGACCGAGCCCGTCGTGAAGACGGTCGCGGCCGCCACGTCGTCGACCGGGACGCCGAGCGTGCCGAGCGTGTCCCAGAGCGGCGCGTACACCGCGTCGGCCGCGCTCTCGGCCGCCGTCTGCGGCGCGCGGTGGGCGAGGTTCGCGAGCGCCGGCGGCACCGCGAGGTCGCTCCCGGCCGCGTCCTTCGCCCCGCGGCGCACCACCACGGCGTAGGTCGTGTCGGGCTGGAGCACGAAGCCCGGTCGCGCGGCGACGCTGAGCAGGTGCTCCGGCGTGTAGAGGTCCGCCGCCAGCGTCTTGGCGACGGTCGGCACGAGCTCACCGCGCCGGGGCGAGGCCGGATCGACGACGACGAGCAGCATGGGCGAGGCGGCGTCGGCCGCGATGACGTCGGCCGGATCGCGCGGCGCAAGCCCGGCCGTGAAGCGGAAGTGCGCGACCGGCAACTGCGAGAAGCCGACCGCCTCGGTGGCGTTCACGAGCAGGCCCTCGACGACCGGCACGCCCCTCGGGTTCGGGAACCCGGTCAGGATCGGGTGGCCGTCGGCGTCGCGGCGCAGATCGCTCGGATAGGGGACGTCGAAGAAATGCTCCGTCGCCGTGCGGTCGACCTCGAGGTCGAAGACCGAAAGCGTGCCGGCGGGCACCTCGATCGCCTCGTCGCCGGTGCAGCCGCCGAAGAGCGGGAGCGAGCCCGCGGCGACGAGAGCGAGCGAGTGGGCGAGCCTGGGGGCGCGGACCTGGGGCGCGAAGCGAGCCATGGTCGCAAGTATCTCGCAGCGTGCGCCCGGGCGGCGGACAAAGTGCCCGGGCGTGCGGGGGCGCGGCAGAAGAAGGCCGGGCGCACGCACGGTCCGGGAACGCCCCTCTCGGTCAGGGCACGCTGCAATAGGACATCGCCGCCGTCGTCATGCAGCGCGCCGTGGGCTCGTGGCAGAAGAAGCCCTTCGCGCAGGAGAATCGCTCGCAGGGCTCGCCGGCCTTGCCACCCTCCACGCACTTCTTGGCTGCACAGGCCTGGCCGCGCGCACAGTCTCGCGGTGTCGCGCACGCTCGGCCGAGCGTCGTCGCGCAGCTTCCTGCCACGCAACTCGCGTCCTTGCACTCCGAGTCGTCGCTGCAGGCGGCGCCCCGGCCGGCTCGCGGCCGGCACGTGCGCGACTTCGGCTCGCAGAAGAGCTCCGGGCTATCCTCGCACGCGCTGAACACGAGCTGCTTCGGATCGGGCTCGCCCGTCATGTTCATGCAGGGGGCATCGAGCCTCGCGGGCAGCGTGACGGCGCAACGCCCCGCATCCTTCGCCAGGGCGCCCTTCCAGCAAAACGCCGAGCCCTCCTCCGGCGCGCGACAGTCGTCGTCGACCTCGCACGGCTCTGACGGAGCCCGATCGCCCTGGAAGAGTCGCTGGCAGCTCGTGGCGACGAGGAGATCGGCGCCAGCGTGACATGCGCGAGCCCGTTCGCGTGCGCTCCCGAGGCAAGCCTCGGCGTGCTCGGCGGCGTAGTGGGGGTGCGCCTCGATCATCTTGCGCGTGCGCTCGACGACCTTGCCGCGGCAGGTCGCCGCGTCGAGACCGACGCCCGACGCTCGGCAACAGGGCTCGAGCTCCGCGCACACGACGCTCGCCAGCTCCTCGGTGAAGCGCTCTTTCGCGATGGCCGGCGGGGCCGCCGGTGCGTTCGTGGGCGACGCCGACGCGTGGGCGGGCGACGCCGCCGCGCTCGCGGGCAGCGCGGGGCTCGTCGGCGACGGCTCGTCGGGGGTGCGCGCGGTGGTGCACCCGGCGAGGCAGCTCAGGCACGTGAGGGCAACGAGGCAGGAGCGCATGGCTGCGGACGGTACCACGCGAGCAGGCCGCCGCGGCGGTTCTCGGTGGCCCGTCACCGCCCCGGGAACGTCGCGATGGTGAGCGCCTCGGGGTCGCCCGCCACAACCCCCACGGGCACGAGCCGTCCGCGGAGGTAGCGCCAGCCCGCGCCGTCGTGCGCGAACTCCGACAGCTCGACGAAGGAGCGTTCGTGGCCCTGCTCGAAGACGCGCGCCAGGAAGAGCACGCGGGCCACGCCCGCTTCGTCGGGCGCGCGCCGATCGAGGATGCGGAGGCCCATGTACTTGTGGCGCGCGCAGGCCTCGCGGAGCGCGTCCTTCACCGTGCGCTCGTCCTCGGCGCGATCCTCGTGGTCCGGGTGGAGGGTGCGCCACAGGTAGTCGACCTCCTTTCTGGCGAAGGCGGCGTAGCGCGAGCGCATCAGGGTCTCGGCATCGGGCGCCTCGCGCTCGCCGCGGTGCAGCGGGGCGCAGCAGGCGGCGTACTTGCGGCCCGAGCCGCAGGGGCATGCATCGCGAGGGGGCATCGGAGTCGGCTCTCCCTCACGCCTGCGCGCGGCTCTCGGGATCGGAGGGGTCGGAGGCGCCGGCGCGGCGCAGCCACGCGAGTCCGACCCAGGCGAGCATCCCGACCGTGCCGAGCACCGTGAGCTCGACCGCGAGCTCCGGGAACACGCCCGCCAGGACCGCGCACGAGACGCTGCCCACGGCCTGCTTCCACATGCTCGGATCGAGCGTCACGACGACCATCGTCCCGCCGCAGGCGCAGGCGGCGAGCTCGAACAGGAGCATGGTCTTGACGGGCAGCTCGACGCGGTAGCCGAGCCAGCGCACGAGGATGGCGAAGAGCGTGATCAAGAGGAACGCCGTGACGAGACGGCGATTGACCACGTTGCGCGCCCCGCGCGCGCGCGTGACGAGCATGAGACCGAGGATCGCGAGCGGCGAGGCCGCGCCGAGCGGGAACATGAGCCCGTAGCCGAGCTCCCAGCCGAGGACGCGCATGCCGACGACGACGGTGCCCGAGGCCGCGAGCGCCAGCGCGCAGAGCACGAGCAGTTGCAGGCCGCGCGCCCGCCCGAGCACGTTGATGTCGTGGCCGTGGGCGATGCGCGCCAGGCGCTCGACACCGAGCTTCTCGGCGCGCTCCTCGGCGCGCAGGCGCTCGAGCCGCGCCGCGAGATCGGGGGGCACGTCGCCGAGCTCCGCGGCGAGCGCCTCGGCCGCGGCGAGGTTGCGGCGCTCGAGCTCGAGCTCGACGAAGCGCCCGAGCGCGCGCACCAGGCCGGCGCGGGCGCGGGCGTTGTCGGGCCAGGACTCGAGCGCCTGCTGCAGGCCGAAGCGACACTCGGTCGCGAGCCGGCGCTGCTCGGCCTCGGCGTCGGGACGGCGGGCGCGGAGCTTCTCGAGCTCGCGCAGCCGGCCGAGCGCCTGGTCGGCCATGCGCTCGGAGGCGCGGTGCTCGAGCGCGAGCTCGAGCGCCTCGCGGAAGGCCGCCACCGATGGGTACCGGTCCTCGGGCCGGCGCGCCGTGGCGCGGTTGCAGATGGCGCCGAGCTCGACCGGCACCGAGGGCGCGAAGACGGCCGGCTCCGAGACGTGGATCTGGTAGACGAGGTCGAAGAAGCTGTCGCCCTTGTGGCGGGGCTCGCCGGTGAGGACCTCGTGGAGCACCGAGCCGAGCAGGTAGACGTCGCTCTGTACCGTGACCGGCTCGCGGTTGACCATCTCGGGAGCCATGTAGGCCGGTGTGCCCGCCACGGTGAAACGCCCGGCCTCGCCGCGGCGCTCGGCATCGGGCTGGCGCGTGCTCGGCGGCGCCGCGCCATCGGTGAGCTCGACGGCGAGCCCCCAATCGAGCACGTACACCTCGCCGAAGTCGCCGATCATGACGTTGTCGGGCTTGAGGTCGCGGTGGATGACGTCGCGGCTGTGGGCGAGCTCGATGGCGTGGCACACCTGCAACAGGACGCCGAGGTGCCACTGCAGCCGGTCGCCCGGCACGCGCGCCCAGCGGGGGTGGTCGGCGCGCTCGATGAGCTCGCGCCACCCGACCCCCTCCACGCGCTTCATGACGACCACGGGGTCGCCCTCGCCGTCGGCGCCGAGCGCGTAGATCGGCACGACGCCCGGGTGGTCGAGGCGTGCGGCGATGCGGGCCTCGTCGAGCAGCTTCCGGACCGCGCGCGCGCGCCGGCGCTTCTGCGGGTGGAGCATCTTGACCGCGACCTCACGGTCGAGCAACGGCTGGCGCGCGCGCCACACGACCCCCATTCCGCCGGCGCCGAGCTCACCGTCGAGCTCGAGGTCCGCGCCCTCGGGGTCTTCGCCCGCGCGCGCGATGCGCAGGAGCGGCAGCGCCTCGAGCACCGGTCGCGCCTCGCTCGGCCGCTCCGTCGGCGGCCGATCGCTCGGCTCGGTGATCGAGGCGTCCTCGTCGCCGCTCGACACCGCGCGGATCGTGGCCCGGGGCGCGAGCCCACGCGCGCCGTCGGGCAAGCGCAGCTCGTGCCAGAGCTCGGCGTTGCGATCGGTGCCGACTGCGGGACCTGCCACGGCGACATCATAGCGGAATCGGGGTGTCGGACGGGGTGCGGCGACCAGCGCGGTGCGTCCGCGGGGCAGCCTGGTGGCGCGCCCGAGGCTGACGCGACGCGTTCGAGCTGCTACCTCTTTCCCCTCGGTACGCGTCGTCGCGGCTCGCACGCGGCGGCGCCTCCACCACCGCCCCGGAGTCCGGAACATGCCGCAACGACCTGCGCGAAGGCTCGGAACGATCGCAATGCTCGGCCTGGCGCTCGCGCTCGGCGCGAGCGGCTGCAAAGGCAAGCCCGACCGGAGCTCGGCCGCCGAGACCGCGCTCGCGGAGCAGCGCGCCGATGCGCCGCCGACCGTCACCGTCGGCAGCGGCCCCTTGCTCGACATCGTGGCGCCGCAGGACGTGTGGGCCTACGGCGGCGTGGACGCCATGGCGGCGCTCGCCCAGAAACTCGGAGGGGCCCTCGGCATGCCGCCGCTCCCGAGCGGCGCCGGCGCCATGGCGGGCGCGCTCGTCGGCAAGCCCATCGCCAAGAAGCTCGGGCTCACCAGCCCGTCGGGACTCGACCTCGCCAGGCCGCTGCGCTTCGCCGTGGTCGATCCGCGCGGCGGCGAGAAGGCGATCCTCGTCGTGGGCATCACGAGCCGCGACGCGCTCGTGCAGACCCTGCCGGCCGGGCGCCGCGAGAACGAGCAGCAGAACGCCTACGCGTACGGCGAGGGCAGCCCGACCTACGTCAACTTCGTCGGCGACTACGCGGTGTTCTCGCGCCGTCCGGGGACGTTCACGGGCCTGCGCGAGTTCCTCGGCCGGCTCGCGGGCGCGACCCTGCCCGCGCAGGTCGCCGTCGCGGTACCGCTCAAGAACGCGTTCGCCTCGCTCGGGCCCGAGCTCGCCATGGCGCTCGAGGCGCTCAAGCGCGAGCTGCCGGCCCAGGCCGCGCTCGGCGGCGCGGCCCCCGGCACGGCGGCGAAGGGCGCCGCGCTCGCCACCGAGACGCTCACCTGGCTCGCCGGCGCCGCCAAGGAGGTGGACCACGCGCTGCTCACGGCCTCCTTCGACGACGGCGCGCTCGTGACCCTCGAGCTCGCGCCGAAGCCGGGCACGGCGCTCGAGACCACCTTCAAGTCGCTCGCCGGCCGACCGCACAAGCTGCTCGCCAAGCTGCCCGCCGACGCACCGCTGTTCCTGTCCGTCGCCGTCGATCCGCAGAAGGGCGGCGACCTCACCAAGCGCCTCTACGAGCTCGTCGCCGACATGGAGGGCGACGGGAGCCCGCGCGCCGCGGAGTTCGCCTCGGCGGCCATGCGCTACTGGAACGCGTCGACCGGCGAGGTGGCCTTCGCCGCCCACGCGCTCCCGGACGGGCCCGGGCTCGCATTCAGCGGCATCATGGGCCTGCGCGACGCCGCCGAGGCGCGCCGCGCCAAGGCCGACCTCGACAAGATCCGCGACGACCCGCGCTGGCAAGAGGCCGCCGCCGCGACGGGCGCCAAGACGAAGCGCCACCCCGACGCCTTCAAGCTCGGCGGGGTGTCGTTCGACACGACCGAGGTGGAGGTGGATCGCGACAAGCTCGGTGGGCTGACCCCGGGCGCCTCGGACATGCTCGGGGCGCTCATGCACCAGGCCGCCGGGCTCGGCGAGGACGCGGCCTACTACGCCATGGGCGCGGAGCCGCAGAAGGCGCTCGAGCTCCTGCTCGGACCGAAGGCGCGGGGCGGCCTCGACCGTGCACCGGGCGTGGCGCGCGCCCTCGAGCACGCCGCGCCGGGGCCCTTCTTCGTCGGGTACGCCCGCGTGCTCGACCTCCTGAAGGCCTTCGCTCCGCTCGGCGGCGGGGCGGTCGACCCCGGCGTGATCCCCGCAACGCAGAACGGCCTCGCGCTCTCGCTCGGGGTCAAGGACGGCGCCGTGCGCGCCGTGCTCGACCTGCCGATGGAGCAGGTCGTGGCGGCCATCCAGCTGTACATGAGCCGGGTCGGCAGCATGCCCATGCCGGCGCCGGGCCGAGCGCCGCTCGGGCTCTAGGTCGCGAAACTCTCGCCCGAAAGGGCGAAGTCGAAGCGGAGTCGCCGCCTCGACGTGCCTTGGCACGGGGGCTTCTTCGCCTATACTGCGCCGGTGGGAAGCACCGGGGGCGGCTCGCCCGAGGAGCGGGGCCTGCTCGGCGCCATGCTGGCAGCGCTCGAGGCCGCCGGCATCGGCCTCGTCGTGGAGGAGCCGGACGGAGCCGGCGGCCAGCGATGCTGGGTGAACGAGGCAGCGGCACGTCTCGAGGGGCACCCGCCCGCGGCGAGCGCCGGCGCGCTCGCCGCGCTCGCGCTCCCGGCCCCGGCCGACGCGCCCGCCCCGGACGCGACCGGGGTCGCGCACTTCGAGGCCGCCGTCGAGCGCGTCGGGGCCGACCCGGTGCCCGTCGCCGTCACGTCCGTCGCATGCGGGCAGGGGGCTCTGCGCACCCGCGTCGCGCTGCTCGGCGATCGGCGCGAAGGGCCGCGTCGCGGCGACGCCCTGCGCGCCCTCGAGACCCGCTTCCGCGGCTTCGCCGACGCCGCGTCCGAGCCCATCACGATGCTGACGCGCGGGCGCATCGTGTACGCGAACCCGGCGGCGCTCCGCGTGCTCGGCGTCGGCTCGCTCGCCGAGCTCGCCGCCCGACCGCTGCTCGATTGGGCGGAAGAGGCGGACCGCGCGCCCATGGCCGAGCGCCTGGCGCGCATCCTCGCCGGCGAGCAGCTCGGGCCCTACGAGTACCGGGTCGAGCGCCCCGACGGCACCAAGGTGCGCCTCGAGCTCGTGTCGCTCGCCGTGGAGCACGAGGGGGCCCCCGCCATGCTCTCGATCGGTCGCGACGTGAGCGAACGCGAGCGCCTGCAGACCGAGCTGCGGCGCGCCGAGCAGCTGGCCGCGCTCGGCACGCTCGCGGCGGGCGTCGCGCACGAGATCAACAACCCGCTCGGCTACGCTCTCCTGCACCTCGAGCGGCTCGCGAGCGAGCTCGCGCGGGGCACCACGCCCGCGAGCGCGACGGCCGCACACGCCCTCGCCGAGGTACGCGACGGTTGCGAGCGCATCCGCCTGGTCGTGAGCGATCTGCTCGCCTTCTCGCGTCCCACCTCCGATGCCGTCGAGCCGGTGGACGTCGACGAGGCGCTCGACGCGGCCCTGAAGCTCGCGGCCCATGCGCTGCGTCACCGCGCGCGCGTGGCGCGGGCGTGCACGGACGGCGCGCGGGTGCCGCGCGTGCAGGCCTCGCACGGCCGGCTCGTGCAGGCGCTCGTCAACCTGCTCATCAATGCCGTGCAGGCCTTCGCGGACGACTCCACCGAGCGCAACGAGATCGCGATCGCCGTGACGTCCGAGGCGAACGCCGTCGTCGTGCGCATTGCCGACAACGGCCGCGGCATCCGCGCGGAGGATGCGGCACGCGTCTTCGACCCGTTCTTCACCACCAAGCCCACCGGCACCGGGCTCGGGCTGGCGATCACGCGCTCGATCCTCGAGGCATTCGGCGGCAGCATCGCGCTCCACCCGCGGGCCGGCGGCGGCGCCATCGCCGAGATGCGCCTCCGCCCCTGGGAGGAACGCCCCTCGGCGCCCGCGCGGAGCGCCGCCCCGCGCGCCCCCCGCGGCGCCCGCACCGCCATTCTCGTGGTCGACGACGAGCCGGCCCTCGCCAATCTCATCGGTCAGCTGCTCGAGCCCGCACACGACGCCGAGGTGTGCGTGCGCAGCCGCGAGGCATTGGAGCGGATCCGGGCGCGCGATTACGACGTCATACTCTGCGACCTCATGATGCCCGAGCTGACCGGCATCGACCTGTGGCGCGCCGCGTGCGAGGCGCGCCCCCAATGCCGCGACCGTTTCGTGTTCGTGACCGGCGGCGTGTTCACCGCCTCGGCCGCCGCGTTCCTGGCGCGCGAGCAGCCGCAGCTCCTGCGGAAGCCATTCACGCTCGAGGAGCTCGAGGATGCGGTGCAGAGCTGCCTCGAGCGCCGGCGCGCGGGCCGCTGAGGCGCGCTTTACCTGCCGCCTACCCTGCGGTAACCTGGCCGACCTCGGGCATCGCACGCGGGAGAGACAGCAATGCAAGGTAGCGTCGTGGCGATGGGCGGCAACTCGCTGCTCGATACCTCCGTGACACCCACGGTGGAGAATCAATTCGCGGTGACGGCACGCGCCATGGCGCCCGTCGCGGAGCTCGTGGCGCGCGGCGAGCGCCTGGTCCTCACGCACGGCAACGGCCCCCAGGTGGGCTTCATGCAGCTGCGCTCCGAGCTGTCGCGCGGCGAGCTGCACGAGGTGCCGCTCGATTCGCTGGTGGCCGACTCGCAGGGCGCGCTCGGCTACATGATCCAGCGCGAGCTGCGCGGCGAGCTCGCGGCCCGCGGCCTGCCGAACGAGGTCGCGAGCATCGTGACCGAGGTCCTGGCCGACCCCGCGGACCCGGCCTTCGCGGCCCCCACCAAGCCGGTCGGCAAGTTCTACTCGGCCGAGGACGCGGAGCGCTTCAAGCGCGAGCGCGGCTGGCAGATGGTCGAGGACTCGAAGCGCGGCTTCCGCCGCGTGGTGCCGTCGCCCGAGCCCGTGAGCATCGTGCAGCTCGCCACCATCAAGCGCCTGGTCGAGAGCGGGGTCACGGTGATCGCCTGCGGCGGCGGCGGCATCCCCGTGGTGCGCGGGCCGGACGGCCACTTCCGGGGGCTCGAGGCGGTGGTCGACAAGGACCGCACGAGCGCCTTGCTCGCGGTGGCGCTCGGGGTCCCGCGCCTGGTCATCACGACCGGCGTCGACGCCATCTACCGCGACTTCCTCACCGACCGGCGCACCCTGCTCCGCGAGACCACCGTGAGCGAGCTTTCGCGCCTGCACGCCGACCGGCAGTTCCCGCCCGGCAGCATGGGGCCGAAGGTCGAAGCGGCGATCTACTTCCTCGAACGCGGTGGCGAGGAGGTGATAGTGTGCCGCCCCGAAGCGCTGGTCCAGGCCTGGTCGGGGCAGGCCGGGACCCGGATCCGGAAAGGTTGACTGCCATGACGACGACTCCTCTACCCGCGCTCGACGCGCAGGTGCTGCACGGCCTGCACGGCAAGAGCCTGCTCCTCACGGACGACTGGTCGCCGGCGGAGCTCGACGCCCTCTGCGCGGTGGCGCGGCGCTTCCAGGCGGCCGATCGCGCCGGGCGCTCGACCGCTCTATTGCCGAACGAGCTCGCGTACGCGATGTTCTTCGACAACTCGACCCGCACGAAGTCGGCCTGGGCGGGCGCGGCGGCACGCCTCGGCATGCAGCCCGTCATCGTCGACGGGTCGTCGACCCAGGTCTCGCACGGCGAGACCGCCGCCGAGACGGGCGCGATGCTGGGCATGAACGCCCACGCGCTCGGCGTGCGTCACGACCTCATCCTCGGCGAGGGCAACCGCTTCATGCGCGACGTGAAGCAGGGCATCGACGCCTACCTGGCGGGCACCGACGACGGGCGCAAGGTGCCGATCGTCAACCTGCAATGCGACATCGACCACCCGACCCAGACGCTCGCGGATCTGCTCTGGCTGCGCGACAACTTCGGCGGCGACATCCGCGGCAAGAAGATCGCCGTGTCGTGGGCCTACTCGCCGAGCTACGCCAAGCCGCTCAGCGTGCCGCAGGGGCTCATCATGCTGCTCACGCGCTTCGGCGCGCACGTCACCCTGGCCCACCCCGAGGGCTATCGGCTGATGGACGGCTGTCTCGCGTCGGCGGGCAAGCACGCCGCGGAGTCGGGCGGCTCGTTCCGCACCGTGGGCAAGATGGACGAGGCCTTCGTCGGCGCCGACGCCGTCTACCCGAAGAGCTGGGGTCCCTACGACCTCATGCTGGAGCGGGTGGGCGCCAACAAGAGCGCCGACAAGCAGGCCATGGCCGCCATCGACAAGCGGGCGCTCGAGCGCAACGCGCAGTTCAAGGACTGGATCTGCGACGAGCGCCGCATGGGCCTCACGGCGGGCGGCAACGCGCTCTACCTGCACTGCCTCCCGGCCGACATCGGCGCCGAGGTCTCGCCCGGCGTGATGGCGCGCCACACGCTCAACGTGGCCAAGGAGGCGCAGTGGAAGGTGTACGTGGTGATGGCGATGCTCGCCGTCGCCAAGGTGCCGAAGCTCGCCGACCGGCTCGCTCAGCTCTGATGGCCTCGGCCATCCCGGCACCCGGCCGCGGTCGCGCGGCGGCACCGCCGCTCGCTCTTCATCTTGGAGGTCTCTCGTGACGACACTCGACGCTCGCGTCGCCGAGCTCGCTCTGCGCTATCGCCCGCTCGCCGCCTCGATTCTCAGGGAGTGCGTCCGCATCCCGGCCGACTACGTCGACAAGCCGGTCGACGCGGGCGGCGACCCCCGCTGCGGCCTGTCGAACCACGAGCGCCCGCGGCTCGAGTACCTGAAGCGCACCATCGTCGAGATCGGCGCGGTGCGGCGCCCCGAGGACGTCTGGTTCGACGACTACGGCAACCTCGTCTGGACCGTGGACGATCCGAGCGACGGCGTGGCGCCGGGCACGAAGCGCGTCATCTACTTCGACGGCCACTCCGACACGGTGCGCGCGCTGCGCCCGACGTGGCGCGAGCGGACGGGCGGCCTCGACGCCTACGACGGCCTCGTCGCGGCCGACAAGCTCGACCGGAGCTTCTTGCGGCGCGAGCTCGGGCACCTGCCGCCCGACTCCGAGTGGGAGCATTTGCTCTTCGGGCGTGGCTCGGCCGACCAGCTCGGTGGCGTCGTGGCCGAGGTGGTGGCGACGAAGATCCTGCTCGAGCTCGCCCCGGAGGGCGCCCTCCGGGGCGCCGTCGTGCGCGCCTATGCGACGGCGGCCGAGGAGGACAACGACGGTGGCGGACCGGCCTTCGTGATGCGCAAGGTGCTGCCCGGGGCGCCGCCCGAGCTCGTGCCCGACGTCGTCATTCTCACCGAAGGCACGGGCGACTCCAAGAAGGGGGCGCTCGGCATCTACCGCGGACAGCGCGGGCGGATGCAGATCGAGGTGCGCGTGACCGGGCGCTCGTGCCACGGCTCGATGCCCTGGGAGGGCAAGAACCCGCTCGAGTTCGGCGGCGCGATCCTCGCCGAGGCGGCCCGCCGCTACGACGCGCGCGACGGCTTCCTCGACCACGATTTCCTCGGCCACGGCACGCGCACGGCCTCCTGGGCGCAGCTCGACACGCCGAGCGACTGCGCCGTGCCCGAGCGCTTCGTCTTCCGCTTCGACCGCCGGCTCACGGTCGGCGAGACCCCCGAGCAAGCGGTCAAGGACGTGGAGGCACTCGACGCCGTCGCCACGGCGCGCGCGGCAGGCCTCACGGTCGAGGTCGTCGTGCCGACCTACGACGAGCCGACCTGGAAGGGCTTCGTGCTCGGCAACCCGCAGATCTACATGGGCTGGGTCACGCCCGAGGACCACCCGGCCGTGCGGGCGGCCGCGGACACCTACCGGCGCGTGGTGACGCCGCACGTGAACGGCGCCGAGACGGCGGGCACGCTGCGGCGCGAGCCGCGCGTCGACCGCTGGATCTTCTCGACGGACGGCGTGGGCTTTCCGGTCCCGACGAGCGACACGTCGATCGCGGTCCCGGAGGCCAAGCGCTGGGTCGTCTCGGGGGCCTTCAAGCACCCGGCGATGTTCGGCATCGGGCCCGGCATCGAGCAGAACACCCACAAGATCGGCGAGTGCGTGGACGTGCGCGAGCTCGGCCACGCGATCGCGGTCCTGGCGCGCTTTCCGTCCGTGTTCGTCGGCGGCTCCTGAGCGAGGCGCCGAGCGCCACGATGTCGCTGGCCGATCTGACCCTGCTCGGCGCCCGGCCGGAGCTGCTGCGCGAGCTCGGCCGCGCGCTGCGCGGGCTCGGCGTGTCGCTCCAGGCGGCCAGCCCCGTGGTGCAGGCCGCAGCGCAGCTGCCACCCGCGCTGCGACGCCCCATCCAGGCCTACCACCTGCGCCGCAGCGCCACCCCGAGCGCCACGGCCCTGCGCATGTTCATGTTCGCCGACCCGGTCACGCTAGACGAGGCGCAGGCGGCGCTCGGCGCACGGCTGCCGGCCTTGCTCGAGGTCGGCCTCGTGACGGCTCGCCCCGAGGGGCTCGTGTCGCCCTTCGTGCTCGGCGTGCTCGACGATCTCTACATCCTCTCCGACGACCTCTCGAGCGGGCGCGAGGCGGTGATGGGCTTCGGCGAGACCACGACGCTGCTGTGCCGCGCCGCGTTCGGTGGCGCGCCGGTGGAGCGGGTGCTCGACCTCGGCTGCGGCGCGGGCACGGCGGCGCTGTTCCTGCGGCGGCACGCGCCACGGGTGGTGGCCACCGACGTCAGCCCGCGCGCGGCCGCCCTGACCCGCGCCAACGCCGCCCTCAACGGCATCGCCGACGTGGACGTGCGGGTCGGCGATCTGTTCGCGCCGGTCGCGGGCGAGCGCTTCGACCTCATCGTGTCGCAGCCGCCCTTCGTGCCGCGCCCCGAGGGCGTGGGCGCGACGGACTTCCTCTACGGCGGCGCACGCGGCGACGAGCTGTCGCTGGCGCTGCTCGGCGCCGTCGAGGCCCACCTCGCCCCGCGCGGGCGCGCCGTCCTGTTCGTGGAGTGGCCGGAGCACGGCGACGAGCCGCTCGAGGCGCGCCTGCGCCGCGCGCTCGGGCCGGGGCCGAACCTGCTCGTCGTGCGCGCGCCCGACCACCGCGTCGACACCCAGGCCGCGCTCTACGCGGCCGGGCTGCACCCGGGCCTCGGCACGGCCTACGTCGAGGACGCGCTCGCGCGCTGCTCCCACTTCGAGCGCCAGGGGATCCGCGCCGTCGTGCCGACCGTGATCGTGGTCGAGCGCGCTGGCGAGGCGCCCGGCTGGACCTCGGTCGTGCGCTCGCTCGGCTTCGACGAGGTGCGCCTCGACGCCGGCCGCATCGACAAGCTCCTCGAGGCGCGCGCCGTCGCGGGCCACCGCGAGCGTCTGCGCGCGGCGAAGCTCCGCATGCCGGCCGGCACCGTGCTCGCCCAGGAGCAGCTCGGGCCCGGTGCGGACGTGCCGGCCACGCTGTGCGCACGTTTCGCTCCGGAGGCGCTCATCGGGCGGGTCGAGCTCACCCTCGAGCTGCTCGGCCTCCTGACGGCGGTGCACGAGGCCGAGAGCGTCTCCGACGGCATCGCCGCGTTCGCCGAGCTCTGCGACAAGCCTCTGGCAGAAGCGACGGCCACGGCGACCCCGGCCGTCGTGCAGGCCTTGCTCGGTGGCCTGCTCGAGGTCGCCGACGGCTGAGCCGCGCTCGACGCGCGCAGGGAGGAACGATGCGACGCTCGGGCTTGGTCGGTGCCTGCCTCGTGGCAAGCCTCGGGGCCTGCGACGGCCCGGCGCCCGGCGCCGGCACGCAGAGCGCGACGACGACGATGCCGCCGACGGGCGCCGCGCCAGCCGAGAGCGCCCCCGCCACGACGCCCTCGGCAAAGGCCGCGGGCGTGCCGCCGGCGGTGCTCGCGACTGCGATGGAGCCGACCGGGCTCGTGCTCGACGGCCCGAGGCTCTACTGGCTCGAGGCCGCCGCGGGCGAGATCGTCGCCGCCCCGCGCGAGGGCGGCGCGGCGACGCGCCTCGCCGCGGGCATCGGCGCGCCGAGCGGGCTCGCGGTCGACGACGCCTACGTCTACGTGGGCGAGTCCGCCGGCGACGCGCGCGTGCTGCGCCTGCCGAAGGCGGGCGGCTCGGTCGAGCAGGTGGCCAAGAGCCCGCACGGCCCGGTGCGCGCGGTCGCGGTCGACGCGACCCACGTGTACTTCTGCGCCGAGGGGGCCCACGCGCTCTACCTCGCGCCGAAGGCCGGTGGCACGCCGCGGCGCCTGGCCGAGGGCTGCGGCGAGCGCACGCAGCTCGTGCTGGAGGGCCGCGACCTCTACTTCACCGGCAGCTCCCCGCGCGGCCCGGGCCTCTTTCAGGTGCCGACCGCGGGCGGGCCCACGCGCACCGTCTTCGAGTCGGCCGAGGACGCGCCCGACGCCCTCGCGCTGCGGGGCGGCGACCTCTACTTCACGACCCGCGGCTCCGGGCGCTTGCTGCGGGTCCCGAAGACGGGCGGCGCGGCGCGCGTGCTCTTCACCGGCTCGCCCGCGGACGGCCTCGGGGGTCTCACCGTCGACGCGAGCCACGCCTACCTCGCGCTCGGGCACGGACCGGTGCTGCGGGTCGCCGCCGACGGCGCCGGGCCTGCGCTCGAGCTCGGGTCGGAGCCGGGGGCGACCGCGACGAGCGTGGTGCTCGACGCGACCTCCGTCTACTGGGCGCGGCGCGGCGCCATCGTGAAGGTCCCACGACCGCGCTGAGCGCAGCTATACTGGCGCCGGGCGCGGGCGCGGCTCGGAGGTTCTCATGCGGTGGGCGATCGTGGTGGGCATCGTTTCGGCGGGCAGTATCGCCGGGGCGAGCTGCAAGAGCGAGGTGACGGGCGGCGACGGCACGGGCGGCACGGGCACCACCTCGACGAGCACCAGCAGCACCGGCACGGGCGGCACGGGCACCGGCGGCAGCCAGAGCTCCGGCGACTGCCAGAGCAACGCCGACTGTCCGGGCACCGAGTGCCTGCCCGTCACGCCCGGGGGCTGGAAGGCGTGCACCGACGTCGTCGTCGAGGCGACGACCTGCGGCATGCCGATGATGGACGAGTGCTGCACCACGGCCGAGTGCGCCGCGGGTCTGTGCCTCACGACGCCGGTCGTGCCCTACTGCGGCGGCATCCAGCCGGCCGAGTACAACGTCTGCGCCGGCGACGAGTGCCAGAGCGACGCGAGCTGCGGGTTCGGCATCTGCCTGCCGGCGCCGATGCTCGGGCGCAAGGTGCGCGCGTGCATGTACGCGCAGTGCCGCGACGACGGCGACTGCGCGGCCGAGCCCGGCGGGCGGTGCGCGCCCGTCGAGGAGCCGTGCTGCGGCACCGTGAGCGGCCTCTACTGCGTGTACCCGAGCGACGGATGCCGCACGGACGCCGACTGCCCGGGCGGCTACTGCCAGCCCGGAAACGACCGCGCGAGCTGCCAGGTGGGCAGCGTCATCTGCCCGGCCTGATGCGCACGCCGACGACCCAGCTGTACGCGGCGGCGCTCGCTGCCGGGCTCGGCGCGGGCTGCGGGGCGGCCGAGACGGAGCCCCCACCCGGGCCCGATCCGCGCCTCGAGACGCTCGGGCGCTGCCAGAGCTTCGAGCCGCTGCGCGCGCCCTACTTCGGCGACACCCACGTCCACACCATGCTGTCGCTCGACGCCAACTTGCAGGGCAATCGCCTCGCGCCCACCGACGCCTATCGCTTCGCGCGCGGCGAGCAGGTCGGCATCCAGCCCCACGCGCCCGACGGCACGCCGCTGCGCACCCTGCGCCTCGCCCGGCCGCTCGATTTCGTCGCCCTCACCGACCACGCCGAGTTCCTCGGCATCGTCCACACGTGCCTCACGCCCGGCAGCAAGGGCTACGACAGCTCCCGCTGCCAGGCGTACCGCGACGACCCGGACAACGCCTTCTTCCAGCTCAACATCGCGCTGGCCACGCCCCAGGGCAGCGCCACGACGCCGACCCCCTGCGCCGAGGCCGAGGGCGGTTGCCCCGACGACACGCTCGCGGCGTGGACCGACGTGCAGGCGGCGGCCGAGGCGGCCTACGACCGCAGCTCGAGCTGCAATTTCACCTCGTTCGTCGCCTACGAGTGGAGCGGCTCGCCCGGTGCCTTGAACCTGCACCGCAACGTGATCTTCCGCAGCCACCTCGCTCCCGCACTGCCCGTCAGCTACTTCGAAGAGAACGAGGCCGAGGGTCTGTGGGCGCGCCTGCACGACGGCTGCCTCGACCGCGGTGACGGCTGCGACGTGCTCACCATCCCGCACAACTCGAACCTGAGCTCGACCCTGATGTTCGAGACGGTGAAGGCCGACGGCACGCCCTTCGACGCGAGCTACGCGGCGACCCGCGCGGCCCTCGAGCCGCTCGTCGAGGTGTTCCAGCACAAGGGCGACTCGGAGTGCCTGCCCGGCGGCCTCGCGGGCGACGAGCTCTGCGACTTCGAGAAGGTGCCGTACACGACGCTGGCGCAGGCGAACCTCGGCGGCCCGCCGCAGACGCTCTACGAGAGCGACTTCATCCGCAGTGCGCTCGGGCGCGGGCTCGAGCTCGCCGCCACGCTCGGCACGAACCCCTTCGCGTACGGCATCGTCGCGAGCACCGACACCCACCTCGGCACGCCGGGCGCGGTCGAGGAGAAGGACTTCCCGGGCCACGGCGGCGCCGGCCTCACGGTGCGCGACGCGCTGCCGCCCGGCCTGCCCGACCGCTCCTGGTTCAACCCGGGCGGGCTCGCCGTCCTCTGGGCGGAGGAGAACTCGCGCGAGGCGCTGTTCGCGGCGATGCGACGGCGCGAGGCCTACGGCACGAGCGGACCCCGCATCGTGCTGCGCCTCTTCGCGGGCTGGGGCTACGACGGGGCGCTCTGCTCGAGCCCGGACCTCGTGGCATCCGGCTACGACGGCGGCGTCCCCATGGGCGGAGTCCTTCCCCCGCGGCCGGGCGGCGCCGGCGGTCCGCGCATCGTCGTGTCGGCGCTGAAGGACCCCGGCACCGTCGACCTGCCGGGAACCGGCTTGCAGCGCGTGCAGATCGTCAAGGGCTGGCTCGAGGCCGGCGCCGCGCAGTACCAGATCTACGAGGTCGCCGGCGATCCCGGCAACGGCGCCTCGGTCGATCTCGCGACCTGCGCGCCCCAGGGCGCAGGCGCCGACGCCCTGTGCGAGGTCTGGGAGGATCCGGACTTCGACCCGACGGCACCGGCCTTCTACTACGCGCGCGTCATCGAGAACCCGAGCTGCCGCTGGCAGCAGTACCTGTGCAACCTGGGTGGCGTCGACTGCGCGCAGCCGGCGACGGTCACCGAGGGCTTCGAGGGCTGCTGCACGGAGCCGCCCACGCAGCAGGAGCGGGCCTGGAGCTCGCCCGTGTGGTTCGCGCCCTAGCGCGCCCCGCTCCATGTGGCGCACGCTCGCCGGCTTCTTCCTCATCGGGCTCGTGCTCCTCGGCGCGCGCCGCGCGTGGCGTGCGGAGGAGCCGCCCGGACGGGCGCGCCTCGTGGTGCACGTCGCGCCGGACGCCTCCGCGGCCGAGGTGGAGCGCGCCATCGACGACGCCGTGCTCGCGGCCTTCGCGGCGCGCGCCGGCTGGGCGCGGCACGATCCGGTCGTGCGCGACCGGCTGGTGCGCAACGTGCGCTTCGTGGAGCCCGACGCGGGCGCGGGGATCGACGACGACGGCTGCGTCGCGCGCGCGCTGGCGCTCGGGATGGACGCGAGCGACCCGGTCGTGCGCTCGCGGCTCGTGTGGCTGGGGCGCGAGGTGCTGGCGCGCCTCGCGGCCGAGCCGCCGAGCGACGACGCGCTCGGCACCTACCTCGCGGCGCACCCCGACCGGTTCCTCCGGCCCGCCGCGGTGCGCTTCCTGCAAGTGCTCGTCGGGGCCGAGCGCCACGGCGTGGCGCTGGCGGACGACGCGGCGGCGCTCGGCGCGCGTCTCGCAACGCTCGGGCCGGACGAGGGCCGCCCCCTCTCGGACCCCTCGGTCCTGCCCGCCGAGGTCGCGCTCGCGTCGGAGCGTCGCATCGACGCCCTGTTCGGCCTCGGCTTCGGCGCGGCGGTGCTCGCCGCCCCGGAGGGCCGCTGGGCGGGGCCGCTGCGCTCGTCGTACGGCCTGCACTTCGTGTGGGTGCGCGAGCGCGCGGCGGGGGTGCTGCCCGCGCTCGCGGACGTGCGCAGCGAGGTGCGCGCGGCCTACGACCACGACGCCCGCGAGGCGCACGTGCGCCAGGCGCTCCGGCGGCTGCGCGCCGCCTACGCGGTGGAGCTCGCGCGACCATGAGGCGGCGCGCGCTGCTCGTCCTCGCGGCGCTGTGGCTCGCGGCCACGCTCCTCGGCAGCGCGCGCCCGGCCCTCGCCCACCCGCTCGCGCCCCTCGGCCTCGAGGTGAGCGAGCTCCCGGGCGGCTGGCAGGTACGGCTCAAGCGCCCGCTCGTGCAGCCGCGCGGGGCCGTGTTCGCGCCGCGCCTTCCGGACGCCTGCCGCGCCGCGGGACCGCCGAGCGCCGAGACCACCGACGACGCGGTCATCGAGACGACGACCTTCGACTGTGGCGCGCTCGGGCTCGCCGGCGCCGAGCTCGGCGTCGACGGCCTCGGCGAGACGGGACTCGACGCCGTCGTGCGCGTCACCTTGCCCGGCGGTCGGGTCGAGCGCGCGCTCGTCACGGCAGCCCGTCCGCGCTGGCGCGTGCCGGCCGAGCCGCATCCACTCGAGCTCGCCGCGAGCTACCTCCGCCTCGGCGTCGAGCATCTGCTCGGGGGCGCCGACCACCTCGTGTTCCTGCTGGGTCTCTTGTTCGTGCGGAGCGCGCGCCGGCGGCTCCTCGCCGTCCTGACGGCGTTCACCGCCGGTCACGCGGTCACGCTGGGCCTCGCCTTCCTCCTGCGCGCATCGCTGCCCCGCGCGCCGGTCGAGATCGCCATCGCCGCGAGCATCGTGTTCGTCGGGCTCGAGATCCGCCACGCGCGTCCAGCACGGCCGGCGCGCGTGTCGTGGCTGACGGCGCTCGGCTTCGGCCTCGTGCACGGCCTCGGCTTCGCCGGCGCGCTCGCGGACGCGGGCATCCCCGCCGCCGAGGCACCGCTCGCGCTCGCGAGCTTCCACGTCGGGCTCGAGCTCGCGCAGCTCGCGGTCGTCCTCGCCGTCCTCGGCGTCGCGCGCCTCGGCCGCCCGCTCTTGCCGACGCATGGCTTCGTCACGCGCACGCTGCCGGCGTACGCCGTCGGCGGCGTCGCGAGCATGTGGCTCGTCGAGCGCGTGTGGGCGGCCGTCGTGTGAGAGGTCAGGGTGGCGGGCGGTGGTCGACGTCGACCATGAGCACGGCCGTGCCGTCGCGGGTCGGGACGCGCACCTTCGTGCCGTCGAGCTGCAGGCCCTCGGCGCGGAACCCCACCGACGCGTGCCCGTGCAGGAAGCCCGGCGGGCGCTCGCCCTGCACGGCCGCGAGGTCCCGGCGCGCGCTCTCCGCCGCCACGAGCCCCGCGAGCTCGCGCTCACCCGCGGCGTCGAGCGACACCTCGTCGCGCGTGGCCACGAGCGCGATGACCTCGTGACCGGCCGGAGCGAGCAGCTCGAACCAGCTGCCCTGCGGGATGCGCGCGGGCGTCGCGCCGATGCAGGTCGGCGCCTGGGGCCAGATGACCCGTGCCGAGCCGTCCGGGCCGAGGTTGACGACGTACACGTAGAGGCACTCGCTCGCCGACACGACGAAGGAGACGCGCTCGCCCGTGTAGAGCGGCGCGTCGAGCGAGACGCGCTCGGCCTGGCCGTTCTGCTCGACGACGAACGCCTCGAGCCCGAGCTCCCCCGGTGCCGACGGCGCCGGCGGAGCGGGGTAGGTCGTCATCCGGTAGCGCGAGGCTCCCACCAGGTAGGGGCCACAACCGGCGAGCGCGAGCGCGAGCCCGGCAGCCCACAGCGAGACGGCGCCGCGAGTCATGGCGTCAGCATGACACGCGGACGGCGCGCGCGCAGGTGCTCACGTGCGAGGCGGTTGCCCCGGGAAGGGCAGATCGTCGCCGGCGCCCGCCCCCTCCGGGACCGCGCCGACGTCCTCGAGACTGAGCAGGCCGAGCTGCCCTTCGTGCCGGCACAGAAGGCACGGCACGTGCAGCCGCCGCATCGCCCCGAGCGCCTGCTCCACCGTGGCGGACGGGTCGATCCATGCGGGCATGACGTCGATGCAGTCGAGCAAGAGGTCGTCTCGCCCTGCCGCCTCGAGCGCCGAGCCCGATACGACGCCGACACACTCGCCCTGCGCCATGACGGCGAGGTAGGGGAGCCGCTCGCGCTCGGCGAGCCTGCGTGCCGCCGCCACCGACAGGAGCGCGCTCGCGTAGGGCGCCGGCCAGCGCTGGATCTGGTCGACCGTGAGGAGCGCCGCCAGCTTTCGCGGCCGCGGGCCGGCCCGCACCGCCGCCTCCGCCATGCTCGTAGCTGCCATTTTCTTCCCCCCCGTTGCACACATCGCTACTCCACCTCCGCCGCGCGGCGCGGCCCTGCCAACCGGGCGGGCCAGTGACGGCGTGCGCGCCACCCGCGGCGCCTGCACGAGCCCGTCCCCACTTTGGACCGCCCCACCCTCATCCGAAGAGTGTACCTCCGTCGTCGGGGGGCGCGTGCTAACTTCGACACATTCGCCGACTCCGCCTCGAGGAAGCATGCAAGATCCGGTGGTTACGCCCGTGAGCCCCACGCCGCACCCACGACCCACGAATCTCGTCCACGTGGTCTGGGAGTACACGCTGCGCTGCGACCTCGCGTGCCAGCATTGTGGCTCGCGCGCCGGTCGCTCCCGCGAGCGCGAGCTCACCACCGACGAGGCACTCGACGTGGTGCGGCAGGTGGCCGAGATGGGAGCGAGCGAGGTCTCCCTCATCGGCGGTGAGGCGTACCTGCGCGAGGACTGGGACGTCATCGCCCGCGCCGTCACCGACGCGGGTATGACGTGCACGATGGTCACCGCCGGGCGCGGCATGACGCCCGAGCGCGCCGCGCGGGCTGCGGCCGCCGGGATCCGCAGCGTCTCGGTGTCGCTCGACGGCGTCGGCAGCACGCACGACGCGCAGCGAGGCGTCGTGGGCGCGTTCGCTTCGGGGCTCGCGGCCGCGCGGAACCTCGCAGCCGCGGGTGTCGAGATCTCCGTCAACACGCAGGTCAACCGCCTCACCTTCCCGCAGCTCGACGAGCTGTTCGAGCTCCTCGTGGCCGGCGGCTTTCACAGCTGGCAGCTGCAGCTGACGGTGCCCATGGGGCGCGCCGCCGACCACGCGAGCTGGCTCCTGTCGCCCGACGATCTGCTCGACGTGATCCCCAAGGTCGCGGAGCTCGCGGAGCGCGGGCTAGAGCGCGGCGTGCGCCTGTGGCCGGGCAACAACCTGGGCTACTTCGGCCCCCACGAGGACATGCTGCGCGGGCGCCTCGTCGCGGGCAGCTACTTCTCGGGCTGCACCGGCGGGCGCTACACCCTCGGCCTCGAGGCCGACGGCACGGTCAAGGGCTGCTCGGCCCTGCCGACCGCCTCGTACGCGGGCGGCAACGTGCGCGAGCGCCCGATCCGCGCGATCTGGGAGCAGGCGCCCGAGCTCCGGCTGGCGCGCGACGAGGCGGTCGAGCTCTGGGGCTACTGCGCGGGCTGCTACTACGCAGACGTGTGCCGCGCCGGCTGCATCTTCACCGCGCACACCTTCTTCGCGCGGCCGGGCAACGACCCCTACTGCCACCACCGCGCGCTCGAGCACGACCGGCAGGGCCTGCGCGAGGAGCTCACCCTCGCCGAGGCGCCCGCGGGCGTGCCGTTCGACCACGGGCGCTTCGAGATCGCGCTCCTGCCCGCACGCTCGGCGGCCGAGCGCGCGCGCGTGCGCGAGGAGGCGCGCACGCGCGTGCTCGCGGAGCTCGCCCGCCGCGCTCCGGCGTCGCTGCCCGGCTGAGCGCGCCGCGTCCGAGCGCTGCCCTCCCGTTGCCGCCCCACGGCGCCCGTTCTAACGAGCGGCATGCGCTCGCTCCTCGCTCTCGGTCTCACGAGCACGCTCCTCCTCGCGACCGCCGGCTGTCCGGCGCCGCAGCCCCCGGTCGACCCTGGCCCGGGCGCGCACCCGACCGCGACGCCAGGGCCCGACGGCGGCACGGCAGGACCCGCGGGCCCCAAGACCGACCCGTGGGCGATCGCGGGCGAGCTCGCGCGCGAGGAGATCCCGGCCCGCCCGCCGTCGCTCCCGCTCGTGAAGACCAGCCTGCCGCCGCTGCCGAAGGGCCTGCCGAAGCCGCCCGCGAGCTGCGAGCCGCTCGTGAAGGCGCAGCCGAAGCCGGCCGCGTGCACCGACCGGCCGGCGACGCTCGCGGCCCTCGACGACGCCCTCGGCCAGGGCGACCCCGCCGCGCGCGATCTCGCCCTCGCCGCCCTCGAGGCCTGCCCCGAGCTGCCCGCCGGGATGGTGCGCGCGCTCCGGGCCGACCTCGGACCGGTGGAGTGCGCCGACGCGCTCGTGCGGCCGGTGCTCGAAGGCAAGGTCGACGGCATGGACGGCGCCGTCCACGACGCGCTGGCGGCGCTCGGGCTCGCGGGCATGATGAGCCGTGCGGTCAAGGGGCCGCCCACCATCCCGCCCCCGCACACGAAGGAGGCCGTGCTCGCGCTCCACAACGGCCCGTTCAAGGCGTGGACCAACGAGCAAGCGGCCGCGATCCAGTCGCTCGCCGAGGCGGGCTCGAAGCTGCGCTACTACGCGCGCGCCATCGCCGCGGTCGAGGCGGGTATGGCGGATCTGCGCTTCATCGACGCCGTACGCGAGCTGCCGATCCCCGACGAGTTCGAGAAGGACGAGGACCTCAAGGCGAGCTACCTCGGCGGGCTCGAGCAGGCGCTCGATCAGCGCAAGGTGCGCGGTCGCGACGCCGCTCTGGTCGGCCTCGGTGCGCTCGCAGCCATCGGTTACATCGCCGACGCGCGCGTCACGCGCACGCGCGACATGCTGTCGCGCATGTACGGCGGCCGACCGGTCGACGCGCTCGACGCCCTGCGCCTGCCACCGCTGCCGGCCGCCCCCGCGAACGGCTCGCTCGAGGGCCGTCTCGCGGGCAAGCTCCCGACCTTCTACGCCGAGCTGCTGCTCGCGCCCGCGAGCGCCACCGACGCGGGCATCCTGCGCACGCTGCTCTCCCGCGGCATCGCACGCCGCGCCCGGACGGCGCTCGCGGGCGCAAGCCTCGACCCGACCGCGCGCCTGCTCTACGCCGCCGGACGCCTGCGCCTGGGGCTCAACTACTGGCGCGCGGTGGACGTCGACGAGGCCGTGCGCCTGCTCGCCGAGTGGCCCGCCGGCACGGCGCGGGTGGAGGAGGCGAACCTGCTCCTCGCGATCGGCCTCGCCCTCCGGGGCGGGCCGAGGAACGCGGGCGACATGATGCTCCGGGCGCCGGTCGACGAGCTCGGCATCGGGCACGTCGAGGCGCTCGACGCGCTCGCCGCCGCCGGCGGGCCCTACGCGGGCCTCGCGGCCCTGGACGCCGCGATCGTGCGCCACGTGGCGGCGCCGGCGCAGGCGGACGCCAGCTACTGGAAGGAGCTCGCGGCCCGCTACCGCGCCGCCGCCGGTCGCTTGACCGACGCCGCCGACCAGCGCGAGGCGAACGAGCGCGCCCGCGAGGCGGAGGCGACGAGCGAGGCCATCGCCAAGCGGCCGAAGGACGGCTGAGCACCGACCCGCGGACGGCCCCGTCCCGCGCGGCCCGCCCCGCGCCCGCCGCGACCCCCGCTACGCATGGGGCACGACACCGCTACGCACCTGGAGTCGAGATTCCGACGCCCGCGACCGGCTTGCGGGCGATTCCGCACCGGTCGAGACGGCACGCTTCGTGCATCATGCCATCCACTGCGCCATGGACAAGGCCCGCCTCTGGTTTCAGCTCGAGAAGCTCGTCGTCACGACGCTCGTGGCCACACCCTGCGTCGTGGGCTTCCTGCTCGTCGAGCACCGGATCGTCGCGTACACGGCCGCGGGCGGCTCCTACGTGCAGCTCGAGACCTGGCTCGACCAGTACATCCCCTTCGTCCCGATCTTCGCGTACCCCTACTACCTCTACTACCTGTGGGTCCTGCTCTCCGTGCCCGCCGTGCGGCAGCGCGGCGAGTTCTATCACGCCGTCGCGGCCATCTCGCTCGTGCAGATCGTGGCGATGGTGACCTATGCGGCGTTCCCCTCGTTCATGCAGCGACCGGAGGTCGTCGGGAACGGTCTCGGCACGGACCTCGTCCGCAAGATCTACCAGATCGATCCGGGCTTCAACGTGATGCCGAGCCTGCACGTCGGGCACTCGACGCTCGTGGCCCTACTCTACCGCTCCTATCACCGGCGCTGGTACCCGCTCATCGCGACCGGCACGGCGCTCATCTGCGCCTCGACGGTGCTCATCAAGCAGCACTACGTGATCGATCTGCCGGCGGGCTTCGCGCTCGCCATCGCGGCCTTCTACGTGACCGTGCCCGTGCGCAGGCTGGTCGAGCGGCGGGCGCTCGCGCGCGGCGCCCGCCAGGCGACCACGACCCCGGCGACCTCCTGCTAGCCTGCACGGGTCGCGCTCGCGGGGGCAACGTGCGATGATCGAGGCGTTTCGCGCGCTTCGGAGGTCCGCATGGGCAAGCTTCGCGACCGCTTGATCGGCGCCGCGCTCGGCGCGGGCGCGGCGCTCACCGTGGCGTTCGGCGGCTGCACGCTCGCGCGCGAGGGCACCCTGAGCCAGGAGTGCCGCACGACCGCCGAGTGCGACGACGCGAGCCCCTGCACCGAGGAGAGCTGCAACGCCGCGGGCACCTGCGACCGCACGGTCCTGCCGGACCACGTCCTGCCGGACGCCGAGCAGGTGCCGGCCGACTGCCAGCGGCTCGAGTGCAGCGCCGGCGTGCTCGCGGCGCTCGACGATCCGCTCGACCTCGACGACGACGGCAACGACTGCACGGTCGACGCCTGCGCACCGGGTGGACCCGTCCACACCCCGAGGAGCCCGAACGAGGCCTGCACCGATCCGCAGGGCGACCCCGGCCTGTGCACGGTCACGCCGAGCGACCCCGCGGGGGTGAGCTGCCAGGCCCTGTGCACGGCCGCGACGGCCCAGGCGGCTTGCGACGACCAGAACGACTGCACGCTCGACAGCTGCGATCTGTCCGGGGGCGTGTGCGTCAACGCGCCCCAGAACGACGTCGCCGCGCCGCAGCAGGCGGCCGGGGACTGTCAGCTGTCGATGTGCGTGAACGGCGTGGCGACCCAGGTCGTCGACAACTCCGACGCCCCTGCCCCACCGAACGAGTGCACGACGGTCGCCTGCAACGAGGGCACGCCGTCCGCAACGCCGAAGGACGCCGGCACGCCGTGCGGGCAGGGCCAGGTGTGCAACGGCGATCCCGTCACGCCCGCCTGCAGCGAGTGCAACCTGCCGAGCGACTGCACGTCGCCGCTGCCGGACGACGAGTGCCGGGTCCTCACCTGCACGAGCCACCTCTGCGGCGTGAGCTTCACCACCGTGGACACGGCCCTCTCGCTCCAGGTCGCCGGCGACTGCCTGCGGCTCGTGTGCGACGGCGCCGGCGGGACCAAGCAGAACGTCGACACGGCGGACCTGCCCGTCGACGGCAACGAGTGCACGTCGGACGTCTGCAGCGCGCAGGGCGTCCCGAGCAACCCCGCGAACGGCAGCGGCCCGTGCGGGAACGGCGGCACCTGCACGAACGGTGTCTGCGGCTGCTCGACCGAGGCACAGTGCCCGCCCGACACCTTCTGCCGCAACTACTCCTGCACGGCGGGGAGCTGCGTCTTCGCACCGACGAACGTCGGCGTCGCGCTCACCGTCGGGCAAACCGCCCACGACTGCCAGGAGCTGCGCTGCGACGCCGCGGGCGACGTCGTCTCGGTGGTGGTCGACGACCCGCCGGCGGACGACGGCAACGTCTGCACGCTCGAGCTGTGCGTGAACGGCGCGCCGACGGTGTCGAACGCCCCGCTCGACACCACGTGTGAGACCACGCGCTTCTGCGACGGGGCCGGCAGCTGCGTCGAGTGCAACGCCAGCACCCAGTGCGACCCGAGCGGCTGCGGCTGCAGCCAGTGCACGGCGAACGCCTGCGTCGACGCGGCCTCCGGCACGGTCGCGGCCTGCCAGGCCGCCGGCGACTGCAAGAGCAACCAGTGCAACGGCAGCGGCGGCACGACCGTCGTCGTGAACCAGCAGGACGTGCCGGTCGACAACCAGCAATGCACGCTCGACCAGTGCGCCGCGAACGGAACGCCGAGCAACCCGGATGCCCCGTCGGGCTCGGCCTGCAGCGAGAACGGCGGGCAGGTGTGCGACGGCGGGGGCAACTGCGTCGAGTGCATGACCGTCGCCAGCTGCAACCTCGGGCAGCTGTGCAACACGAGCCACGAGTGCAAGACCCTCGATGCCTGGCCGTGCTCCGGGGACCTCGACTGCGACTCCGGCTTCTGCGCCGACGGGCTCTGCTGCAACAACGCCTGCACGGCGCTGTGCAAGCAGTGCGACTACGTGCTCTCGCTCGGGACCTGCACGAACGTCCCGACCGACCAGACGCCCGACACCGAGTGCCCCAACCAGGGCGAGAGCTGCAAGGGCGGCGCCTGCAAGAAGGTCAACGGCCAGGCCTGTGCGGGCAAGGCCGAGTGCGTGAGCAACGAGTGCGTGGACGGCGTCTGCTGCAACTCCGCTTGCGGCACGGCGTGCTGGGCATGCACCCAGGCGAAGACCGGCTCGGCCGACGGGACCTGCGCGCTCATCACCTTCGACACCGATCCCAACAACGACTGCAGCGGCTCCAAGTGCTGCCAGCTCGGCTTCTGCATCGGCGGCAACTGCTGAGCCGGGGCGCCCGCGCCTAGGCGGGCGGCGGCGCGTCCGCGGGGTCGGCGAGCGCCCTCGCGGTCAGCGCGTCCACGCGCCGGAGCGCCGGGAAGAGCCACGCGAAGAGCGCGACGACGAGACAGGTGCCCGCGCCTCCCAGGACCACCGCGGGCTCGGTCCCCAGCCACGCGGCGGTGACGCCCGACTCGAACTCGCCGAGCTCGTTGGAGGCGCCGATGAAGACGAGGTTGACGGCGCTGACCCGGCCGCGCATGGCGTCGGGCGTCGCCAGCTGCACGACGGCGTGACGCACGAACACGCTCACCATGTCCGCGGCGCCCGCGAGCACGAGCAGGGCGAGCGAGAGCGGAAGCGAGCGCGACAGGCCGAACCCGACGGTCGCGAGGCCGAACACGCCGACCGCGACGAGGAGCTTCGCCCCGCCCCGCCGCTCGACGGGGCGCACCGCGAGCCACAGCGCCATGACGGTCGCGCCCGCGGCCGGCGCGCTCCGGAGCATGCCGAGCCCGATGGGCCCCGCCTCGAGGATGTCGCGCGCGAACACGGGCACGAGCGCGACGGCGCCCCCGAGCAGCACGGCGAACATGTCGAGCCCCAGCGCGCCCAGGATGATCTTGCGGCGCCACACGTAGCGCAGGCCCGCCGCGAGGCGCCGCCAGGAGCCCGCCTCGTGCGGCACGACGCGCGGAGCGACCCGCACTCCCACGAGCGCGAGCGCCGCCAGGAGCTCGAGCCCGAACGCCGCGCCGTACACCTCGGCGGCGCCGCCGGCCCAGGCGTACGCCACGCCGCCGAGCGCCGGACCTGCGACGGTCGCGGCGTGCCAGATGGAGGAGCCCCACGCGACCGCGTTCGGGAAGTGCTCGGGCGCGACGAGGTTCGGCACGAGCGCCTGCCCGGCGGGTCCCGCGAACGCACGCGCCGTGCCGATGGCCGCGAGCACGACGTAGATCGCGAGCACGCTCGGCGCCCGACCGAAGGACATGGCGCAGAGCGCCGCCGAGCAGCCCGCCTGCACGAGGTAGGACGCGACGAGCACGCGCCGCCGATCGAGCCGGTCCGCGAGGTCGCCGGCCGGCAAGGTGAGCAAGAGCGCCGGCAGGAACTGCGCGAGCCCGACGTACCCGAGGTGCAGGGGCTCGCCGGTGATGGCGTACACCTGCCAGCCGACCGCCACGCCCTGCATCTGCACGCCGAGCGTCGCGACGAGTCGCCCGAGCTGGAACCGCCGAAACGCAGGGTAGCCGAGGGCCGCGGCCGCGCGGGTCGTCGCCATGGCGCGGCGCTCAGCCGGAGCCCGGGACCGCGGCGGGCGCGCCCGCAACCTGGGCCCCTGCCTCGAGCACGAGCAGGCGCACGCGACCGGTGGCCGCGAGCCGCCCCTCGGCATCGTGCACCGTGCCCTCCCACACGTGACTCGTCCGGCCGCACGCGAGCGGCCGCGCGACGACGCGGAGCTTGCCGGCGCGCACGGCGCGCAGGAACGAGGTGTGGTTCTCGAGGCCCACGACGCCGCGTCCGGCGGACATGGCGTGGATCGCGGCGCCCATCGAGGCGACGGCCTCGATGACGCCCGCGTACACGCCGCCGTGCACGAGCCCGTACGGCTGGCGGTGCACGTCGCCGACCTCGACCTCGGCCACGACCTCGGCGCGCGTGGCGCGGAGCACGGTGAGGCCCATGGCGTGGTTCCAGCCGCCGCGCGCGTCGGCGGCGCGGATCATCGCGGTGAAGTCCTGCTCCTCGGGGTCGGGCATGGCCCGTCCTAACACGAGCGGGCGGGCTCAGCCGGCGGTTTGGCTACGCGCTCCGGCATCGGGCGCGAGCTCCGTCGCGACCGTGGCCCCAGCGCAGTGCTCGGTCCCCGCCGGTCACGAAGCGCCCGCGGGCACGGCGTCCGAAGATCTCGTGCCGGCCGCCGCGTCGCCCGAGGACGTCGCCGCGAGCTGCGCCGACGGCTCGCTCGTCGCGGCCGACTGCGGCGGCCGGGGCGGCACGTCGGCGTGCCCCGAAACGGCAAGCTCCCCACCGGAGCGCGTGGGCGGGGTACGCTCGTGCGCGTGATGGAGTTGGAGGCCGCCTCTAGCCGGAGCCGCAACGCTCTCGCCGGCTTCGTCGCGGTCGTGGTCGGCTGCGGCGTGCCGAACGCACCCGAACGCCCGCCCGGCGCGGCGGGCGCGGCGGAGGCGCAGCGCTCGGCGGCGCCGGGAGCGCTTTCGCCGGGCGATGCGGGGGTCGGCGCGGCGCCGAACGACGCTGGGGCCGAGGCGGCGCCGAGCGATGGGGGCGCCGAGGCGTCGGCGGACGCGGGGCCGAGCGCGCCGCCGTCTTCCGCTCCGGCTCGCACGTGCCGCCGCGAGGTCTTCGCTCCGACGAGCGGCACGGCGTGCAGCGACGACGCGCAGTGCGTCGTGGGACACGCCGGCTGCTGCCCGCCCTGTGGCCGGCTCACGCGCGCGAGCGCGCAGGCGCATCACGCGAGCGAGGACCACTCCTGCAACCAGGCTTGTCCCGCGTGCGCGTCCGGCCCTTCGACGACACTCCAGGCGGAGTGCATCGGGCGGCGCTGCGCGCTCGTCGAGACGATCTGCGATCCGCCGGCGCCTCCGATCTGTCCGCGGGTGCGCGCGAGCCGCGTCCTCCCGGGCGGCGCGGGCGGTCGCTGCAGCGCGGACGCCGACTGCGCCCTGCACCCGAAGGACTGCTGCCATTGCGGGGTCGCATCCGAGGGCGAGGTCGTCGCCGGCCGCGCGGACACGCCCGTCGCCTGCCGGGGCAATTGCCCGGACTGCGTGTCGGAGGGCGTCGATCCTTCGCTCGCGGCCGCGTGCGTCGCGGGCGTCTGCCGCGTGCGCGATCTCGGACTCGACCGCGCTTGCGGCGCTCCGTGGTGAGCAGCCGCGCGCCGGCCCATCGTCTGTGCAGGCGAGCGCGAACGTCGTCGTCGCGCGCCACGTGCCGGAGACCACGACTCTCGCCGCTGCGCAACCGCGCGATACCGACGCTCAGTGATGCGCCATGTGACGCTTGGTGCAGTCCAACCGGACGCTGCTCGGGCCGCGCGGAACCACGGCTCCCTCGAGCGAGCCACGGCTCGACGCAACTCCCGGCGTCGCGTGCAGCCCCGCGCCGCTGCGCGGGAACTCGCACGCGTTCCGCGATGCCCGAGCGCGTAGAGCTCGCCCGCTGTTGATGATCCTCTGATCCCGCGGGATTTCGGTGAAGTTCACCGGTGAAACACGCATCTCGTGCCGGTGAAGGAACCCGGTGAAGACCGTGGGCGCGCAGGCCTTCACCGGGCGGATCGGGGG
>JADLAB010000069.1 GCA_020848455.1 Polyangiaceae bacterium | reverse complement strand
TGCCGACGGCGGCGAGCACCGGGCGCTCGCTCGAGAAATGGGCGAGGGCGACCGCGCTCGCGCCCGAGCGCAGCAGCGCGAGCGCATCGTGGTGGCCGACCTCGCCGGTGACGACGACGTCTCCGGGGCCGGGCCCCGCGGCGAGGGCGAGGCGTGCCCCCGAGCCCGCGACGACGAAGGCGCGCCGCACGGGCGCGCTCGGCTCGCCCACGAGCGTGGTCGCGCGCGCGTCGGTGCGGCGCGCGAGGCGACGGGCGAACGCGCCGAGCGCCATCGGGCCCGGCAGGCGCCCGACGCGACCGATGCCGGGCGTCGCCGCCGGGGGCGTCGCTCCGCCGGCCACGGTGGGTGTCGGGCTCGCAGCCGCTTCGCGCGGCAGGGCCTGGACGTCGAGGAGCCCCGCGAGCGACGCGAGCACGTCGTTCGTGCCGCCCGGCGCGCCGTCGAGCGCGGTGTGCGTCGCGTAGAGCGCGACCCCGCGCGAGAAGAGCCTGACGACGGTCGCCTCGACGCCGCTGCCCGGCCGCACGAGCCGCGCGATGGGCCGGAAGATCGGCGGGTGGTACGCGACCACGAGGTCGGCCCGAAGCGCGAGCGCCTCGCCGGCGACGGCCTCGGTGAGGTCGATGCAGAGCAGGATGCGGCGCACGCGCGCGGCGAGGTCGCCGCACAAGAGGCCCACGTTGTCCCAGCTCTCGGCCAGCTCGAGCGGAGCCAGCGCCGCGAGCGCGGCCGTGCAGGCGGCGAGCGTCGTACCCCCGCGGCGGGGGCCGTGCGAGGACGGTGTCGTGCGGGGCTTGGCCATGGGCGTCGCCGGCGCCCCTACGGGCGCACGAACCAGGCGAGCTCGGTCACCGACTCTCCGGTCACGCCACAGTCCCGGATGCGCACGGGCGCGGTCGCCTGCGAGCCGTCCGCGGCGACCACCTCGACGTGGGAGCAGGCGAGGGCGTCGTCCCAGAGGAGGTACGCGACGCGCGTGCCGTCGGGTGAGTACACGGTGGAGCTCGCGGCCCGGTCGACCACCAAGGTGACGTCGCTGCCGTCGAGACGCGACGAGTAGATCGCGCTCTGCTGGAGCGTGTCGGCGAAGAGGTAGCGCTGCCCGTCGGGCGAGAGCACCGGGGCCATCTGCTCGGCGTGCACGAGGCTCGGCGTGCCGCTCGGCAGCGCGCGCTTCCACACGCTCCGATCCTGCGAGCCGCCCGCGATGTCGATGCGCTCGAAGTAGAGCTCGAGCCCGTCCGGCGTCACCTGCGGCCTGAGGGTGAGCAGGCTCGGGGCGCCCTCGTCCGCGAGGAACTCGAAGGTCTTGTCCGGCAGCGAGATGCGCCCGAGGCGGTAGCCCTTCCAGGTGAAGTCGGGCGTGAAGTCGTAGCGCCGGCACAGGTAGATGGCGTCGTCGCCCGGCCCGAAGTGGTGACACTCGTCGTTGATGTTGCCGTGCGCCACGAGCTCGAGCGACTCGGTCGCGAAGTCGTAGACCCAGCTGTGCTGGACGGCGTCGCCGAGCGTGAGGCCGTAGTGCGCTTCCTGGTCCGGATCGCCACACGACAGGGCGAGCCGGTCGCCGGCGCGCGACACGGCGAGGCTCCACACCCGGTAGATGTCGAACACCTTCATCGCGCCCGTGCCGTCCGGGGCCATCGACTTCAGGGCGTCCGGGAAGGACCAGTCGTTGAAGAGGATCTGCTCGCCCGCCGGGACCGGTGCGACCGGGGTGAAGCCCACGTCGGCCGGGGTCGGGATCCACTCCGGCAGGCCACCCGAGCCGCCCGAGCCCCCGCTCGCGCCGCCCGCCCCGGCCGTGCCGGTGGTGCCGCCCGAGCCGCCGCTGCCCGTCGTCGGGGTGCCGTCGCCCGTCTCCGTGCCGCTGCAGCCGACGAGCACGAGCGCGAGGGCGAGGAGCCGGAGTCGCGTGCGCGAGACGTTCGCCATGCGCCATCCTAACCTACAATGCCGCCGGTGCTCCGCCTCGTCCTCTGCGCCGACACACACCTCGGGCACGGGCTCGTCGTGCCGCCGGGCGACGTGCTCGTCCACGCCGGCGATCTCACGTGCTCGGGCTCGCTCGCGGAGCTCGCGCTCGCCGCCGACTTTCTCGCGAGCCTGCCGCACCGCCACAAGCTCGTCGTCGCCGGCAACCACGAGCTCTGCCTCGAGCGCGAGCCCGAGGCCGCCTGGCCGCTGCTCGCGCGCGTGACGACGCTCCACGACTCCGGGACCACCGTCGCGGGCGTGCGCTTCTGGGGCAGCCCGTGGCAGCCCATCTTCTTCGACTGGGCCTTCAACCTGCCGCGCGGCGCGGCGCTCGCGGCGCGCTGGGCCCGCATGCCGGCCGGGATCGACGTGCTCGTCACGCACGGACCGCCGCGCGGCATCGGCGACCGGGTGGGGGACGGTCGCCACGAGGGCTGCGACGATCTGCTGGCGCGCGTGAAGGTGGTGGCGCCGCTCGTGCACGTCTTCGGGCACATCCACGAGGACCGCGGCGCCTGGCGCATGGGCGACACCCTGTTCGTCAACGCGACCACCGCCGAGGGGCGCCTGCCCGCCACGGTCGTCGACGTCGACCCCGCGACGGGTCGGGCCGAGGTCGTCCCGCCCTGACGCGTCGTTCAGCGGCGCCGCTTCGTCGGCGTCGGCGGCACGTTGGCGAAGAGCGGCAGCTGCAGCTGGCCCGGCCGCGCCGCGGGCTCGGGCTCGTCGGGTGGGTCGGCGACCAGCTGCCGGCGCCACGAGAGCAGCGTCTGCGCGCGCCGTCTCGCCGTGCTGGGGGCCAGGGCGGCCCCGCTCACGAGCGCCGCCTCGACGTCCGCGCGCGTCGGTCGGACCGGGCCGAGCAGCCACGGCACGAGCTGTCGCACGACGGCCGTCGACTCGACGGCGCGGCGGATGAGGCCGCGCTCCTCGGCGCTCTCGCGGCGCGAGAGCAGGAGCGCGCGGCCCGCCTCGGTGACGCGCATGGCGCCGGGCGAGCGCTCGAGCCAGCCGAGCACGCGCCCCGCCTGCAGGGCGTAGTCCACGTGCCGGAGCTCGATCGCGGTCGCGCGCGCGATGCCGTCCGACTCGGTCGCGCCGGTCGCGACCTCGGCGACGACACGGCGCACGACCGCGAAGTCCTCTTTCTGCGGGATGTCGCGCTTGGCGAGCGGCATGCGACGGGCGAGCCTACCACGCGCGCGCTCGCGTCGTCGCGTCGTCGCGTCGTCGCGTCGTCGCGTCCGCCCTTGACGACACCTCGCCGTCGTCGCAAGCCGGTGCCCATGGCCGACGGCGGCGCCCGCTGCTTCGCGGTCCCTTGGCGCCGGCCGCTGCCCCGGTGCGGCTGTCCGTGGCGCCCGTTCGGTGGTGGAGGATCGAATGCGTAGTCACGAAGTCTGGCTGTGGCTCGGGGTGCTCGGCACGGTCGGCTCGGCATGCGGCGGCACGCCGGGCGCGGCGGCGCTGTCGGCCCGCGCCACTTCGGCGAGCGCGAGCGCTGCCCGCGCAGGGTCTGCGTCGGCGGCTCCGTCGGCCGCGCCGTCGCCTCCGGCGCGCCCATCGCCTGCCGCCGCACCCGCTCCCCAGGGGATCGAGCAGGTCGTGCGGCGCGAGGGTGCCGGGCACACGGCCGACTTGCTCGTCGTCCAGGGAGGGTTTGCCTTTCTCGGCCTCCAGGGGCGCATCGTCAAGGTGCCGATAGCGGGCGGTGTGCCCGTCGACCTGGCGCCGATCCCCAAGAGCTTCACCGGCAGCGGGCAGGAGCTCTTCGTCGACGCGACGGGCCTTTACTGGGCCGAGGCAAAGCGCGGCGTGATCACGGTCGGTCAAGCCGGCGGCGTGTCCAAGGTGCTCGCGGCGGCCGACGGCACCGTCGGCCACGTGGTGACGGACGACACTTACGCCTACTGGTGGACCGACGCCCCGCATGGGCCGAGCGTGCTACATCGCGCGCCCAAGGCGGGGGGCACCGTAGAGGACTTTCAGACCGGCGACAGCGTCGTGCTCGCACTCGCCGTCGACGACACGCGCCTCTTTTGGTCGGGGACGTCGCACGGCGCTCATCTCCCGCATGAATTTTTCGTCGCCTCGATGCCGAAGGCCGGAGGCACGCCGACGCGCCTGCCGGCCAAAGTCGACTGGGTGCAGAGGCTCGTGCTGGAAGGCGAGGATATCTACGCCATCATGACGCGTGCTGAGGACGTGCAAGCGCGCGACGCCACCAAGGTCGTGCGCCTGACCAAGGCGGGCGACGGACTCACCGTGCTCGCCGTGGCCTATGGCGCCGACAATATCGTCACCGATGGCAAGGCGCTCTACTGGGCTGCCCCTGCGCCTGCCGCGACGCATGTCCTTCCCGCGACGGAGATCCTGAAGCTCCCGTTCGGGTCCGGCTCTGCGCCCACGAAGCTCGTCGAAGGCCGGCCATTCATCGTTGCGTTGGCCCTCGACACGGAACGCCTCTACTGGGCCGAGCACGACGACGAGACCTACGCCGTCCTCGGCTGTCCGAAATAGGACATCGTGTTCGGTGGCGCCGGCGAGGCGCACGACGCGTCCACATGTGAGGGGATACGGTGCGCGCGCGAGAGCGGCCGAGCGCCGCCGCTACCTCGCATGTCAGATCTGCTTGCACATGCGCCGCCCGAGCCAGGGCAGACAGCGCCGCTCCCTCGTCTTCTCCGGGGGGTCCAACGTCCGCGACCAGAGCCCGCATTCTTCATCGCTGGCACAGAAGACCATGTCACACCTTCCGCCGCACCGGCTCCCGAGACCCACCGCGCAGCAGAGCTGGCCGGCGAGGCAATCTGCGGCGCTGCGGCACTCGAAGAGTGAACCGTGGGGACACGCCGCGCCGCAATGGCTCTCCGCAGGAGTGCTTCCTTCGCAGCAGTACGGCGCATCCCGCGCGCAGCTCTCGCGGCCGCAAGCGACTGCTGCCGATGCACGCTGACACTTTCCGTCGAGGCACCGTGCGCCGCTCGCGACACAAGTCTCGTCGCGGCGGCACAGCTCGATGCCACCGCACACGTTCTGGCCAGCCGCTTTTGAGGCAGCACATTCCCGGCTCGACAGCACCAAGTCCTCCCCACAGCACGCCTCGCCGGGGCTGCAATCAGCCGAGTCGTCGCAGGATGCCACGTAGTCGGTGGCGTGCTGGTGGCACGCGTCGTCGATGCGATGGCCCGTTCGTCGCCACCAGTCGACATGGGTCTCGTCCCCGGCTCGCGCCGGCAGCTCATAGCACTGGTATGCGCCGCGCGTTGGCGAGCCGCAGCACACCTCCTTGCCGGCGAGGCAAGACAAGGGACCACAGCCGATGCGTCCAGGACCATCGTCCCCACCACCGCCCCAGCCCAGCGGTCCCGACGCGCTTCTGCTCGGCTGGACGGGGGCGCCTCCGTCGGCTCGCTGAGCGTCCGCGCCCTGTGCCATGCCGCCCCCAGAGCGCGACGTTCCTCGCGGGGCCGGCGTCGCAGGCGACACGAGCGGCGCAGGCTCGGTCGGACAGCTGCCGCCGCCAGGCGTACACGCCGACCCCGTCGCCGCGAGCGCGGCGTGACCAAGCCACAGCGCCCAGCCGCCGAACGCCACCCGCAAGATGCGCGGTCGCCCGCGCAGCCGCGTCCCCAGCCCGCACGGGCCGCACCGCCTCATGGGTACGGGAACCCGGGCGGAGACCGCCTCCCGCCCGGCGGGATTCGGCGTGCTCATGTCGGGGTGTCCGATCGTGGTCTGTTCCCCTCGGAGAACATGAGTGCGCGCGCGTCGAGCCGCCTCGCGCTCATGGATGCTTGAGCCCGGGGGGCCACCCGTCGCAGAGTGGCATCCCAGCCTGGGGATTGAGTACGCAATACCATTGTGTCTCCGGGGACCAACGGTGGCCGGTCCACGGTTCGTAACATATGTCCGCCGAGCTGCAGAGCGGGGAGCTGCCCTCGGCGCAGTAACGGGCGCAATAGGTGGACGGGCCATAAATGCTCGCGCAGCAGAACTGCCCGGCGAGGCAGTCGGAATGCGACCGGCATTCGATGGGGGTACCGGCGCACGTGCCCGCGGCGCTGCAGTGCTCCGCCTCGCCGGTCCGGCTGGGGTGGCAGCACACCGACGCATCGTCGCCGCATGTGACGTTGCCACACCGAACACGGGAGTCTGCGCGGCGGCACCTGCCGTCGAAGCAGCGCGCGCCGTGCGCGCGGCAGCTGGCGTTCTCGCGACAGGCTTCTGCGCCGGGGCAGATGGCGCGCCCGTCTCGCGCTCCGCGCAAGCAGACGCGGTCTGTTTCGTCGAACATGCCGGTGCACCAGGCCTCGTCCGTGGCGCAGTCGAGCGAGTCGTCGCACTGCGCGATGCGCGTGCTGTCGGGGCGGGAGTCGACCAGGGCTGCCGCGCAGGATGCGTTGTTCTCGGCCTGCGAGACTCCGGGCCACAGCGGGAAGCGGGCGGTGCATGCGTAGAGGTCTTCGCTGCCATTCCACCCGGCGCAGCACGTCTGCGCCGGCGCCGCGCACGAGAGCGGACCGCACGCGATGCGTCCCGGCCCGACGTCGCCGGCCAGCGGCGATGACCACAGCCGGCGAGGGCCCGCGGCGCTCGGCACGGGGACCGCTGCGCGGCCGGCGCTCGGCGCTCCGGAGGCAGGGAAGGGCGCCGCTGGGGCGGCGGTGCTCTCGGTGGTGGCGCTGGTCGAGGCCGGCGCCGTCGCCGCGAGGCTCGTTGGCGTGACAGGGGGACAGTTTCGAGCGTCGCCTTGCGAATTGCAGGCGGCGAGGAGCGCGACCCAGGTGTGTGCCGCCACCGGTACCAGCCGCCGAGACCTGGCAGCCAGGCACCCGCCGACGCGGAGGCGGGGCTCTAGACGTCGACTTCGCGCTTGCCGAGGACCGAGCATGATCCTGGAACATTCGCATCGCTGCGGACGGGGCGAGGGCGATGCTGGACGTCCTCGACAATACGCGCTTGTTCTCGCTTCGGACAGGTCTCGTGACGGCTTCCGCCCTTTCAGCGCCGGGCGAACCCCACGCGCGCGCTCGCGTCGTCGCGTCGTCGCGTCGTCGCGTCCGCCCTTGACGACACCTCGCCGTCGCCGCAAGCCGGTGCCCATGGCCGACGGCGGCGCCCGCGAGCTCCGATTCCGCTACCGCTGCGCGCGCTGCGGCTTCGAGATCGACGCCGGCGTCGGCGGGGCGCGCATGGCGCTCGCGGCGCGCATGCTCGAGGGCGACGGCCTGGCGGCGCTCGCGGGTGGGGCCACGCTCGCGCGCGCCATGGGCGAGGCGACGCACCTCTTGCGGCTGGCGCCGTGTCCGCGCTGCGGGCGACGGTCGCGGCGCGCGCTCGCGGCCGTCGGGGGCGGTGTCGCGGGCGCGCTCGTGCTCGCGGGTGCCGGGGTCGTCGCGGGCGTAGTCGTCGGCGGCCTGCCCGGCTGGGGGCTCGCCGCGGTCGGGGGGCTCGGGGCGCTCTTGGTCGCCCGGCGCGCGCTCGCGCCGCTGTGGCGGGCGCCGCGGAGCGTCGTCTTCGACACGCCGCCTCAGAGCTCGCCCTCGTAGTCCATGACGAGCGGCGCGTGGTCGCTGAAGCGCCGGCGCTTGTAGATGCTCGCGGCCCGTGCGCGCGCCGCGAGCCCGGGCGTCGCCACGTGGTAGTCGATGCGCCAGCCCACGTTCTTTTCCCACGCTCGGCCGCGGTTCGACCACCAGGTGTACTGGCGCGGCTCGGGGCACACGGCGCGGAACGCGTCGACCCAGCCCGCGCGGCCGAACAGGGCGTCGAGCCAGGCGCGCTCCTCGGGCAGAAAGCCCGAGTGGCTCTGGTTGCCGCGCCAGTTCTCGAGATCGATCTTCTGGTGGGCGATGTTGAAATCGCCGCACAGAAGGTGCTCGCGACCGCTCGCGGCGATTGCGCCGAGGTGCCGCCGGAAGCGGGCGAGCGCGCGCATCTTGAAGGCCTGACGGAGCTCGCCGCTCGTGCCCGAGGGCAGGTACACGGACGCCACACTGAGCGCGCCGAAGTCCGCCTGGAGGTAGCGGCCCTCGGCGTCGAAGGCCGGCCAGCCGATGCCGCGGACCACCCGGTCGGGCTCGCGCCGACACAGGAGCGCGACCCCCGAGTAGCCGGGCCTCGTGGCGGGGGCGACGAACAGCCGGTGGCTCCGGAGGCGCAAGAGCTCGGGCGGCAGCTCGTGCTGGCCGGCGCGGATCTCCTGCAGGCACACGACGTCGGCGCGCGCGCGCGCGAGCCAGTCGCACAGGCCCTTCTGCACCGCGGCGCGGATGCCGTTCGCGTTGAGCGTGACGACGCGCATGAGGCCCGAGCCGCGCCGCTCAGTGGCCCAGGCGCTCGTGGGCCATCGCGTGGGCGACCGTGAGCGCGGGCGTGCCGGTCGCGCGCACGCGGCGCAGCAGCTTCTGCGCCGTGTCGCCGAGCGCGTCGACGAGCGGCATCGGGTCGGGCAGGCCCATCACCGTGCGCCCGATGCCCGCGATCACCGCGCCTGCGGAGGCGAGCAGATCGGGAACGTGCACGATGCCGCGCGCGAGCAGGACGGCGTCGGCCTCGGCGCTGGCGAGCAGGTTGTTCGCGCCGCCGCAGAGCGCGCGCGCCCGGAGCTCGTGCGCCACCGCGGCCGTGACGACGCCGCCCACGGCACAGGGCGACAGGAGGTCGACGTCGGCGCGGAGCGCGTCCTCGGGGGCCACGACCGTCGCGCCGAGCTCGGCCGCGAGCGCGTCTGCGCGCGCGGCGTCGAGGTCGGAGAGCCAGAGCTCGGCGCCCGCCGCGTGGAACGCGCGCGCCGCGGCGCTGCCGATCGTTCCGGCGCCCTGCACGAGCACGCGCAGGCCCCGAAGGCCGGGCTTGCCGAGTGCCTCGGCGCACGCCTCCGCGCAGCGCACGAGGCCGCGGCCCGCGGCCGCGCCGAGCGCGCCGAGCTCGCGGTGCACGTAGGGCGTCTCTGCCGCCATCACCTCGAGGTCGCGCGCGGTCGTGCCGAGGTCGCCGGCGGTGCGGAATAGCCCGCCCAGATCCTCGCCCCAGCGCCCCCGCGCGGTTAACGCCCGTTCGCGCTGGAGGCCGGGGTGGGCGAGCACCACGCATTTGCCGCCGCCGGCCGC
>JADLAB010000068.1 GCA_020848455.1 Polyangiaceae bacterium | reverse complement strand
CGCCTTCTTCGTCATCGGCCACAAGGCGGACGCCCACCCCGAGCTCGTGCGCGCCATCGTCGCCGGCGGGCACGTCGTCGGCGTCCACGGCTACGCGCACGAGCGGCTGTTCGCCCTGCGTGGGCGCAGGCGGGTGCGCCGCGACCTCGAGCGCGCGGTCGCGAGCCTCGAGCGCATCACCGGTGTCCGGCCGGTCCTGTTCCGCCCGCCCATCGGGCACGTGAGCCCGGCCATCGCGGCGATCGCGCGCGAGCTCGATCTGCGCGCCGTCGGCTGGTCCGTGCGGGGCGTCGACGGCTGGCGCGGCGCGCGGAGCGAGCGCGTGGCGGCGCGGGTCGCGCGCCGCCTCCGGAACGGCGCCATCGTGCTGCTCCACGACGGGGCAGAGCGCGGCACCCACGAGCCCGCCGGCGTGCGCGCCCTGCCCGCCATCCTCGAGACGGCGCGCCGGAACGGGCTCGGCTTCGTGCGCGTCGACGCGTGGCTGTCAGACTGAGGCCGTACCATGGCGTTGCTCGACGTCGCGCTCGGCTACGACTGCAACGTGAAGTGCACCTACTGCACGATCACGGACGAGATGCGCCGGCGCCCGATGCCGACCGACTTCGTGGCGCGCACCATGGCCGCGGCGGCGCGGGAGGGCTTCGACGAGCTCGCCTTCACCGGCGGCGAGCCGACGATGCGCGACGATCTGCCCGCGCTCGTGCGCCTCGGGCGCCGGCTCGGCTACCGGCACGTGAAGGTCGCCTCGAACGGCCTGCGCTACGCCCACGACGCCTACCTCGACCTCTTGCTCGCGGCCGGCGTGGACCGCTTTCACGTGTCGCTCCACGCGCCCGACGACGCGAGCTACGAGCGCGTGGTGCAGCGCGAGGGCACGGCCGCGCTCCGGGCGGCCGCGCTCGGGAACCTCATCCGCCGGGGCCTCGATCCGGTGGCCGACCTCATCCTGACGACCGCGACCGTGCCGGCGCTCGAGCGCTGGCTCGAGGCTCTGCGCGCGCTCGGCCTCCGGCGCTTCGCCCTGTGGCTGGTCTCGCTCACCGATGCGAACGCCGCGAACGTGACCCAGCTCCCGCGGCTCGGCGACGTCGCCCCCGTGCTCGAGCGCGCCTTCGACGCGGCGCGCGCGGGCGGCTACGAGGTGGTGAGCCTGCACGTGCCGCGCTGCTTCGTGCCGCGGCATACCGAGCACGTGCGCCACCCGGGCGAGGAGCGCGTGCGGGTGGTCACACCCGACGCCGTGTTCGACCTCGGAGCGTCCCGACTCGCGGGCGGCATCAAGCCCGAGGCCTGCGGGCGGTGCCGCTTCGAGGTGCGCTGCCCGGGCCTGCGGGCCGACTACGCGGCGCGCTTCGGCGTCGCGGAGCTCGTGCCCGTCGTCGCCGAGCCCGCGCCTCGCTGACCGGTGCGCGCGGCGCGCGGCGCGGCGTTCGTGCTAAGGCAGCGCGCATGAGCCCGCGCGCGCCGACGGCCAGGCGCCTCTCCGCCGCCGAGGAGGCGCGGACGGCCCACGAGCTCGTGGCGCGGATCGTCGCCGAGGCGCCGCGCCGCATGGCCACGTCCGGTGACGAGCGCCGCGCCCACGAGCTCGTCCGCGCCGAGATGGACGCGCTCGGCCTCCGCACCGAGGTCCACGCGTTTCGCTGGAACAGGAGCACGTACACCGTCCTGGCGCTCCACTTCGGCCTCGGCGTCGTCGGCTCGGTGGCCGCGTTCGTCTCGCCGGCGCTCGCGCTCGCGCTCCATGCGCTCGCGGCCGTCTCCTTCGTGCTCGAGTCGACCCGCGCGGCGTTCCTCCTGCGCCGGGTGTTCCCGTTCGCCGCGTCGCAGAACGTCCTCGGCGTCCGGCCGGCGTCCGGCACGCCGCGCCTCCGCGTCGTCGTGCTCGCCCACGTGGACGCGGCCTTCACGGGCGTCGTGTTTCGGCCCGCGTTCATCGCGCGCTTCGGCAGCAAGCCGGGCAGCCCGCTCTACAAGTCCCTGCGCGTCGCCGCGGCGGCGCTCGTCGCCCTCGCCGTCACGGACGTGCTCGAGCTCGCGCTCGGGGGCTCGTGGCCCCTCTGGGTGGCGCGGGCCGTCCTCTCGATCCCGGCGCTCGTCGCCACCCTGCTCAACCTCGACGTCGTGCTGCGCAACCAGATCGTCCCCGGCGCCTCGGACGATCTGTCGGGCGTCGCGGCCATGCTCCTGCTCGGTCGGCGCCTGCAGAGCGAGCTGCCCGACGACGTCGAGCTCGTGCTCGTGGCCACCGGCTGCGAGGAGGCCGGCCTCGGCGGAGCGCAGGCCCTGCTCCGCGACCTGCGCGCCCGCTGGAGCCCCGCTGACACGGTGGTGCTGGGGCTCGACAGCCCCACCAACGGCGACCTCTGCTACTACCACGAGGGCGAGGTCCTGCGCGTGCCCCTCGCCCCCTGGCTCGAGGAGGTGCTCCTCTCCGTCTCTGCCGCGGACGCCGCGCTCGCCGACGTCCGCGCCTTCGACATCCCGGTCGGCGGCACCGACGCCATCCCGTTCGCGCGCGCGGGCTACCCGGCCGTCACGCTCGGCTGCGTGGACAGGCGGGCGGGCGCCCCGCGGCACTACCACCTGCCGAGCGACACCCCCGAGCACCTGGAGGTCGAGCAGATCCCGCGCGCGCTCGATCTCGCCGAGCGGGTCGTCGCCGCGATCGTCGCCCGCCCGGGCGGCTCCGCCGGCCCGCGCTAGCCGGGGCTGGCCCCGACGGCCCGCGTCCGACTACGTTCTCGTCGTGGCCCCGCCCTCGCTCGATCCGGACCCCGAGCTCGCACGGGTGCGCCGCCAGCGCGCCGCGCGTGCGGAGCGGAGCACCGGGCTCGACGCGCCGGCGACCCGCGCCGGCTCCGGGCGGATGCTCCTCTCGGTCGGCCTGGTGGTGGCGTCGGTCGTGGCCGTCGTGTTCCTCGCGTTCGCGCTGTGGCTCGGCGCAGCGCCGGGTGCCGCGGGCGAGACGAGCCCCGGGCGCTCGGTCGAGGCGCGCTGGAGCGCCGCGGTCGCCGCCGCCACGGGTCGTCCGTTCGGGGTCGGCCTCGCGTGCGAGCTCCACGCCTCGCTCGGCGCGGACGAGGGCGCGCTCGCGCGCGTGGGCCTGCGCGTGCGCTGCGGCGACGAGCTCGTCTACGACTCGACCGCTCCGACGCATGCGCTCTCCTTCGTCGACTTCGACGCCGAGGAGCGCGTCTCGGAGACGGACGCGCGCCCGCGCTACGCGCTGCGCTACGAGGACCGCGGCTCGCCCGCGCTCCGCACCCAGATCGAGCTCGACACCGGCAAGGAACGCGCGCGGCTGTGGCGCGAGGGCGCCGAGCCCTTCGCGCTCGAGCTCCGCGTCGACGCGTGGAGCGAGGCCCGCTCGGGCGCGCCGCTCCTGTCGCGCTGACCGGGCGGCGCTACTTCTTCTTCTCGAAGCGGAGCGAGTAGCTCACCTTCTGCGCCTGACCCTTCGGGGGCCGCTTCCACTCGATCTTCGCGAAGGCGGCGAGCATGCACTCCAGGTACGCCGCGCTCTTGATGTCCGAGCGCGGCTTCGACAGCGCGGCCACGCCGCCCGCCCCGGGGATGAGCAGATCGAGGCCGAACGTCGTGCCGGGCTTCGCCGCGTCGGCCTTGGCGTAGCAGGCCCGGAAGGCATCGCGGTGAGCCTTCAACGCCTCGCGGATCGGGGCGTGCGCAGCGGCGTCGTTCGGGCCGCCGCCGATGTGCAGGCCGAAGTTCTTCACCTCGACGTCGGGGAGCGGCACCGGCGCGGCGGGCGCGGCCGACGCGTCGGGCTCGGTCGCGTCGCTGGCCGGCACGGTGTCGCCGTCGTCGCCCCCCGCGGTCGCGACCGCGGGCGTCGTCGGGTCGGGCTCGGCCGTGGACGCCGTCGCCACCGTGGGCGCCGGCGGCGGGGCGACCGCCGTCGCGGGCTCGGCCCCGGTGCGGACGAAGCTCGGCACGCTCGCGGACGGAGGCGGCGCCTGCACCTCGCGGTTGCCACAGGCAGAGAGCGCGGTGAGCGACGCCAGCGCAAACCAGGCGGACGGGTGCGAGCTCGGCATGGCACCCCGTTAGCGCACCCGTGCGCGAAAGCGCAACAAAGTGGCACGTCTTGTGCTGCCTCCCGCCTTGGGCCACGATCGGGGGATGGTCGGGTTTCGCGAGACGATGACCGGCGGCTACGGCCTCGGCGACGACGACGTCGGCGCCCCGCTGTCGTTCACCGTGAGCGCGCACGCCCCGACGCTCGGAGCGCTCGTCCGGCGCCGCAGCCTCGAGCTCGCGGGCGAGCTCCACGCCGCAGGCTTTGCCGATCACCGCCCGCTCCGCGGCGAGCTCTCGTTCCCGCGCCCGGGGATCATCCGCTACGATTTCGGCTTTCCGAACAACGACGGCGTCGCCTGCCGCTTCTTCGGTGAAAAGAGAGTGCGCCTCCTGCACCTGCTGCGCACCATGACCGAGCTCGACGGCGACCTCCGGGACGCCTCCGGTCGGCGGCTCGGCCGCGCGCGCGTGCGCTTCGACATCCGCAACGACCTCGGTCGCTTCCTCCGGAGCTTTTCCCTATGACCGCCCTGCCCCGCGTCAAGCCGTCCCGTACCGTGCTCGTCGTCGTCGACATCCAGGAACGCCTCGCCGTCGCCATGCCGCCGGAGCAGCTGGCCGCCGTCGAGCGCGCGACGCGCATCCTGCTCGGCGCGGCCACCGAGCTCGGCGCGCCGGTGCTCGCCACCGAGCAGTATCCGAAGGGGCTGGGCCCGACCGTCCCCGCTCTTCGCGCCTTGCTCGAGCCGAGCGGCGCGCGCCCCATCGAGAAGCTGGCGTTCTCGGCGTGCGGCGAGCCGCGCTTCGCCTCCGCCCTCGACGAGCTCACCGTGGAGGCGGCCGTCGTGGTCGGCATGGAGACGCACGTGTGCGTCTTCCAGACCGTGCGCGACCTCGTCGCCCGCGGGCTCGAGGTGTCGGTGCCGCTCGACGGCGTCGCCTCGCGCCGCGACGACCACCGCACGGCAGGCCTGCGCCTGTGCGAGAAGGCCGGCGCGACCGTCACCACGGCCGAGACGCTGCTCTTCGACTGGCTCGGCCAGGCCGGCACCGACGCCTTCAAGAAGCTGTCGAAGCTCGTCCGCTGAACCGCGACTCCGGGGGGTGCCCGGCGCCGCTCCGCCGTATCATCTCGATGGCGCCTTGCGCCGCCATTCTTTCGTTGGGAGGACTACATGAAATTCGCACACATCCGCCGCCTCGCAGCCCTGGGCGTCGTGCTCGCCGGAGCCGCCGCGGCCTGCAAGGCCGATCTCGGGCTCAGCATCGACTTCTCGCTCGAGGGCCAGACGATGACGATCGAGGCCTTCACCGAGCTGACGGCCGCGACGGGCGGCAAGCTCTTCCAGTCGACGGGCACGGGAGACATGGCGACGCTCGCCGGCCAGGCCATGACCGACGGCCTGGTCCCGGGAGCCGCCGTCGACATCGCCTTCGTGGTCGACACCACGGGGTCCATGGGCGACGACATCGACGCCGTGAAGGCCAAGCTCTCGGACCTCGTGAGCGATCTCGCCTCACAGAACCCCGACTGGCAGGTCGGCGTCGCGGAGTACCGTGACATCGGCGACCCCTTCATCGCACAGCTCGTCCAGCCGCTCACGCCGGACGAGCCGCTCGTGCAGGCGGGCATCGCGGCGCTCGACGTCGACGGCGGCGGCGACTACTGCGAGCACGTCTACCAGGGCCTCGACACCGCCATCGCCGACTTCGCCTGGCGCGTGGGCTCGCACCACCGCATCGTGCTCATCGGCGACGCACCGCCCCACCGCTACGCGGGCGATCCGCACACCTTCGACAGCGTGATCGCGGCCGCGAACGCCGACGACGTGCAGATCAACGCGGTCGTACCCGAGTGCGACGCCATCTGCGCGGCGCTCGTACAGCTGCTCGGCGGCGGAAGCTGCGACTGAGACCCCGAGCGGCGTGTCGCCACGCGCCCACGCGGCGCGTGGCGACGAACCTCAGAGCGGGAAACGGGGTTCGAACCCGCGACCCTCAGCTTGGGAAGCTGATGCTCTACCAACTGAGCTACTCCCGCACGCTCTGGGGCCGGTTCTAGCGCCACGGACGACGGCTCGCAAGCGCGAGCGT
>JADLAB010000067.1 GCA_020848455.1 Polyangiaceae bacterium | reverse complement strand
GTGAGGTCGACCTCGGTGACGTCCGGGTAGGCGTGGCCGAGGAAGGTGTAGCAGCCGCCCGCGTCGAGGAAGACCTGCACGCTCGCGGTCTCGCCCTCGCGCACGACCTGGCACACGTAACCGAGCTCGTTCTTCGCGTTCGCGGACTCGGTGGTCGCGCGCCGCATGATCTGCTGGAGCATGCCGTTCGAGAGGTCCGGGGCGCACGGGCCGAACTCGACGGTGGGCGTCCCGGCGTCGGGCGGCTCGACCACGGTCGGGACGGGCGGCGGCCCCGCGTCGGGCGTGGGCTGAGGCGGGACCTCCGGGTCCTTCTTGCAGCCGAGCATCGCGAGCGCCGCGCAACCGAGTATCCCCGCCTTCCAAGCAGCCATGCACACCTCCTCGAGGCCGGCCTGAGCCCGGGCCCCGAACGGACGCCTTCATAACAGATTTGCGGCGACGGGCGCAGCCCTCGTACCGCGCCCCGGCTCGGGCGTGCCCCGGGTCCACAAAAAGCGAAGCGGCGGTCGCGCCGGAGCTCGACCGCCGCCCGCTCGCACCCGCGTCACCGGCTCTCAGCCGCGTGCCCGGGCACGGCTCGCGCCGCTCACGCGACCGCGTCCTTGACCGACTTCACCGGGCGGGCCTTGACGACCTTGCGCGCCGGCTTGGCCTTGAAGACGGTCTCCTGCCCGGTGAACGGGTGGATGCCCTTGCGCTCCTTGGTCGCGGGCTTCTTGATGACCCGGAACTTCGCGAAGCCGGGGAGGGTGAACGCCCCGCTCTTCTTCAGCTGCTTGTGACCGATCGAGGCGAGGGCCTCGAGCACGTCCTTCACCTGCTTGCGATTCACCTCGGTGTTGACCTCCGCGATCGCCTGGATGAGCTGCGTCTTGGTCATCTGCTTGGTCGGGGCTGCGCCCTTCTTGCCTGCCATGGAAACTCCTCTCGCCCGGGACGCGCGCCGGTTGCGCCCAGAATCGCATGGCGCGGTGGCTCCTGCCCCCTCGTCGATTCGGCTCGCATGTTCGCTGCGCCGGGCTCTCTGTTTGCGCGGGGACGCGCTCGCGCGGGCCCCCGTGTGCGGTGGCGACGCTGGCGTCGCACCCGCAAATCCGCCGCAAAAATACACGTCCTTGGCGGCAGGTGAAGCGAAAAGAACCAAAATCCCGCCGAAATCCGCCCGCACGGGGCGCCGCCCGCGCTCGGCCATGCCGCCCGCACCCCGCCGTCGCCCGGGCACGCTCCGGCGGCGGCGCCGCGCTCGCCCCTTGATCCTCGGCGTGCGAAGCACAATCTTTCGAGCACGTTCGCGAGTTCGGTGCGTAGAATGATCGGAGCAACGTGAGGGAGCGCAGTCGACCCGGCAGCTTTCACGGCGACGACCGTGGCGAGGCTCCGCTCTACGACCCCTACCTCTCCGGCGAGGCGCTCGGGCGCGCGCGAGGCGCCGGCGGTCAGCGGCGTGGGCGCCTGTGGCTCGCGCTCGCCTCCTTGCTCGCGCTCAACGGCGCGGTGGGCGTGCTCGTGTGGCGCCTCGCGAGCGGGCGCGGGCCCGACGCCGAGCTCGCGCCCGCCGTCGACGACCCGGTGGGGCTCGACGATCACGTCTACGACGCGCCGCGCCTGCCTCCGCCCGCCGACCTGTCCGAGCCGGACCCCGACGCGGAGCGGCCGCACCCGCGCCCGCGCCCGAGCTCCGTGCCGCAGGCCACCTTCATCGGCGAGACGGGGCGCATCACCGTGGTCGATCTCGGCGTGTCCGAGCGCTCCCTCACCGAAGCGCTGCGCCACCAGCAGGCCGAGGCCGAGAAGGCGCGACAGAAGCTGCTCGTGATGGTCACCGGCTCGAGCTGCGCGCCCTGTCGCGGAGTCGACGGCGCGCTGTCGGACCCGCGCATGCAGCAGGCGCTCGACGCCGTGCGCCTCGTGCGGGTCGACATCGACGTCTTCGGCGAGGAGCTCGATCAGCTGCGGGTGCCGCGCGACGCGTATCCCGGCTTCTTCCTCTTCGACCGCAACCTCGCCCCGTCGGACGGCATCCACGGGGGCGAGTGGGACGCCGACGTGGCCGAGAACATCGCGCCCGTGCTCGGTCCCTTCGTGCGCGGGGCCTACCGCCACCGCCGCCACCAGTGGGCACCGCGGGCGGGCGGCATCCAGCTGTGATCCCCGCCGAGCGCGCGGCGCGCCGGGCGACGAGCGGCCTGGCGCCGGCCTCGGCGGCGAGCGCCGTGGTACCGGTGTCGCGCAGCGCGCGATACACTGCCCGGTGATGACGCGCGGGCTGCTGCTTGGGCTCTGCCTTTGCGCCGGCGCGGCGCTCGTGCCGCGGCACGCCCGTGCGCAGCCGGCGCAACCCGCCGCCGCGCCCGCCGAAGCACCGGAGGTGCTGAACGAGCAGGCGCACTCGCTCTACGCCGAGGGCCGCTACGACGAGGCGATCGCCAAGCTCGAGGCGGCGGTGCGGCTCGACCCCGGCGGCCGCGAGCTGCACTACAACCTCGGCCTCATCTACGAGATCGTCGGAAAGGCCGATGCGGCGCTCGCGAGCTACGAGCGCTCGCTGGCGCTCGAGACCGCGCCGCTCGACCGCGACCACCTCAAGCGCACGATCGAGCGCTTGCGCCGCTCCAAGCGGGTCGCGGCGGAGAGCGCCGCGGCGCTGCGAGTCGCGCCCGCGCTGCCTCCGGTCGCGCCCCCGCGCGAGTGCCTGGGCTGCGACTGGCTGATCGGGCTCGGGGCAGCCGCGGGGATGGGGCTCGGGACCGGCCTCGTGTTCGCAGCCGCCGCCGCGGCGGTGGATCCGGGGGAGGCCGTGACGACGAGCGCGACCTTCTCGCTCACCGAGGCGCGCCGCCGCGCCCGGACCGCGCACCGGCTCGGTGTCGCCGCGGACGTGAGCTTCGCCCTTGGCGGGGCGGCCGCGGCCGGGCTCGCCGTGGCCGCCGCGGTGCTCCTGCCCGATCTCTTGCCGGCAGGAGTCGACGCGGGTGGGGCCTCGGACGGGGCGCGACCCACGGTGCGCCTGCTCGTCGGGGCCGCCGCCGGTGGCGCCGAGGTGCGCTGGTGACGGCCGGCCTTGCGCGCGCTCGGCGCGGCGCTGCCCGGGCGCTCGCCGTGCTCGGGCTCGCGGCGCTCGGGGGCTGCTCGCTCCTGTACAGCGGTCGCGTCGACCTCGTGATGTGCGTGGAGGAGGGCGCCCACGGCCTGCCCGCGTGTCCCGAGGGGGAGACCTGCGTCGGCGGCAGCTGCACCGCGCTCGGCGCGCCGCCGGGCTACGGCTGCGAGGACGACGGCGACTGTCTACCGGGCAGCTACTGTGCCGCTGCACCGGGGCCTGGCGGTGGTGTCGGCTCCTCGGGGCCCGTGTGCGTGAAGCCCTGCTGCGCGGCGACGGATTGCGGCGACCCGGCGGTCGGTCTCGTGTGCGCCGAGCCGGACGGCTGGGCGGGGGGACGGGTGTGCCTGCGCGCGGACGCTCTTCTGGGGCGCGCCTGGCCGGGCACGACGCGCGCGGGAAGCGCCTGCGGGGCTGCCTCGGACTGCCGCTCCGGCGTCTGCGGCGACGACGGGCGGTGCCTCGACTTCTGCTGCGACGACAGCTACTGCGCGGCCAAGGGCGACGCGTGCACGTGGCGCGTGACGTCGCTGGGGCCCGGGCCCGCGTGGACTTGCGGGCCCGCCGTGGCGCCTGCCGACCTGGCGCCGTGCCACGGCGACGACGAGTGCCGCAGCGGTGCGTGCCTCACCGTGAGCACCACGGTGAAGGTGTGCGCGACGCCGTGCTGCTCGAGCGGCGATTGCGGCACGGTGCTCGTCGACGCGGCGCTCGTGCCGCTCGCGTGCGTCGCGGTCGAGGGCACGACCGTGCGGGCTTGCGGCGCGCTCGTGGGCCCGCTCGCAGCGGGCGAGGTGGGCGCGCCCTGCACGAGCGGCGAGGTCTGTCGCAGCGGGCTCTGCCGGGCCGAGGGCTACTGCTCCGACGCGTGCTGCAGCGACGCCGACTGCGGCGACACCACGCGCTTCGCGTGCCGGCAGGTAGGGGACGCCCCTGCTTCGGCCTTGCAGTGCGTGTCGAAGTGACGGACGATCACGTTTCGGGCGAGGCTCGGTCACGCTCGACAGGAGGTCGACTCGATTCCCGTGCAGGTGCCGGCAGGCCCCCCGGAGCCCCCGCGGTCGCTGCGGTCGACCGAGGGCATGGTGTGTCCGGCGTGCCGCCACACGTCGTCCACACCCGAGGCGGCGTCCACCGCCCCGCTCGAGCGGTGCCCGCGCGACGGTCAGGTCCTCGTGCCGCCCCGGGCCCTCGCCGACGGCGACGGCGATCCGTTCCTCGGCATGGTGGTGGGAGGGCGCTTCGCCGTCCTCGAGCGCCTCGGCGCCGGGTCCATGGGTACCGTGTACCGCGCGCGCCAGGAGGCGATGGGGCGGGACGTCGCGCTGAAGATCGTGCGCTCGGAGCGCCTGCTCGACGCGCAGTCGCGGGCGCGCTTCCAGCAGGAGGCCCGCGCGACGAGCCTGCTCACGTCTCCGTACACGGTGCGCGTCATCGACTTCGGCGAGATCGCGGTGTCCGGGCCCGACCCCCACTTCCTCGGCGGCTCGCAGTACCTCGCCATGGAGCTGCTCGTGGGCGAGTCGCTCGGCGAGCGGCTCAAGCGCGGCGGGCGCATCCCGCCCGAGGCGGCGATCCGCATCTGTCGCCAGGTGCTGAGCTCCCTCGCCGAGGCGCACGGCCACGGGGTCATCCACCGCGATCTCAAGCCCGACAACATCTACCTCGTGCGCGACCCGGTCGGCGGTGGCGAGATGTGCCGCGTGCTCGACTTCGGCATCGCCAAGGTGCTCGGCAGCGAGCGCGAGAGCGACGCGCTCGCGACCCAGCAAGGGACGGTGTTCGGGACGCCGCGCTACATGTCGCCCGAGCAGGCCCAGGGCAAGGCGCTCGACGCTCGGAGCGACCTCTACGCGCTCGGCGTCATCCTCTATCACATGCTGCTCGGCCGGCCGCCGTACACCGATGCGGACGCCGTCGTCGTCATGGCGCACCACATCAAGACGCGGCCCCCTTCGGTGCGCGAGGCGGCGCCGGACCTGACGCTGCCGCACGAGCTCGAGGCGCTCATGCTGCGCGCGCTCGAGAAGAGCCCGCTCGGGAGGCCGCAGAGCGCGACCGAGTTCATCGCCGCGCTCGACGCGCTCGGCCACACCTCGGGGCCGGTCGCGGCGCGGCCGAACGACGTGGCGAGCGGCGAGCTCACCGCCGTCGTCGGCTCCGAGCGCGAGGGGCGTCGCGGGCGGCGCACGGTGGCGCTCGCCGCGCTCGCCGCGGCCGCCGCGCTCGCCGTGGCGGTGCTCGCCCTCGCGTGGCGGGGCACCGGCGACCCGCCGGCGACGGTCGGGCCCGCCGCCGCCACGGGCGCCGCGCTCGCCCCGAGCGCGCCCGAGGCGAGCGGCCCCGGGACGGTCCCGTCCTCGGCGCCCGGCCCCTCGGTGAGCGCGGCGTCGAGCCCGAGCGCGTCGACGTCCGCCGAGGAGCCGAGCGGGTCCGCGAGTGCCGAGGGCGCCGCGAGCGCCCCACCCAGCGTCGGCACCCAGCGCCCGCCGCAGCCCCCGCCGTCGAAGTACCACAAGTTCGATCGCTGACGCGGTCGTGCAGGGGCACACCACCGAGCCCGGCGCGGGCGCCGAGCCGCCCGGTGCCGAGCCGCCCGGCTCGACACACGAGTCCGATCCCGGCCATTTTCGCCGATGCCCGTGACCCGAAAAGCGTGTAACGTCGCGGCGCTTCCATGGACCCTCGCGAAGTTGAGACGCTCGTACAGCGGCTGATCGCCAACCCTCACGACGAGCAGGCCTTGGCCGTCGCCCATCAGCGGGGCAGCTACGACCCACGGTCGTACGCGCTGCTGCTCGAGCGCGTGGCGCAAGGCACCGCCGACCCGGTGTTCGCGGCCCACTGGTACAGCGAGGCTGCGACCGTGTGGTCGACCGTGCTGGGCGACCAGGAGCAGGGGCTGCGCGCCCTGCACGCCGCGGCGCAGCGCGACCCGTCCAACGCCGGCGTGGTCGACCGGCTCGCCGGGTTGTTCCGGGAGCGCGGCGATCTGGCCGCGCTCGCCGACCTGCTCGAGCGCATGGTGGAGGCGACCCTGCCGCAGCTCGCCGACCAGCCCGATCTGCGCGGCTCGGTCGTCGCCGCGCTCGAGGAGCTCGGGCGCATGTACGGTGAGGGGCCGCTCGCGCGCACCGACGGGGCCATCCGCGCCTGGGTGCGCCTCGCCGACGTCGATCCGCGCCACGCGTACGCGATCTACTACGCGCGCGAGCTCTTGAAGCGCGAGCGCCGCTTTGCCGAGGCGCTGCCCTTCTTCGCGAAGGAGCAGGCGCTCATCGACGACCCGCAGCGCAAGCTCGGGCTCTTGCGCGACGAGGTCGAGGTGCGCAAGCAGGCCGGCGACGCGCGCGGTGCCACCGAGGCCTTGCGCCAGGCGCGGGCCATCGAGCCCAACGACCCGGCCCTCGTCTACGAGTTCGGCCTGTCCGTCGTCGAGCGCATCGACGGCGGCGGTCCGGTCGACGCGGTCGAGCGCCAGGAGGCCTCGCAGGCACTGCTCGGCCTGGCCGAGACCTACGACGGCGAGTACGGCATGAACTACGCGCTGGCGGCGCTCAAGGCGACGCCCGGCAACGACCGCGCGATGCAGCTCGCCGACTACTACGCCGAGCAGCTCGGCCGCGCGCGCGAGCTCGCGCCGGCCTACCGGGCCTATGCGCAGGCGGCACCCGCCGGGTTCATGGCCGAGAAGGCGCGCGCCCAGCTCGGCGCGTTCGGCGAGGCTCTGCCGGCGACCCCGCTGCCGAGCGCGCCCGAGCCTTCCACGCGCGAGGGCGCACCCGTGAGCGGCTCGCAGCCGAGTGGCGGCTACGGCGCGCCGGCCGCGATGCCCTCCGCGCCGGTGCCGCTCGGCCAGGCGCAGCCGGCCTACGGTCAGCCCCAGCCGGGCGCGGGCTACCCCGCTGCCCAGGCGCCTGCGATGGTCGCGGCCCAGGCGGCCCGCCCCGCGGCTGCCCCGGCGGCGGCGCCCGTGACCGATCTGCCGACCCTGCTGATGCAGGCGAGCGACGAGGCCGCCAAGGGCCGCAAGCCGCAGGCCTTCGACAAGTACCGCGAGGTCCTCGCGCTCGACCCGGCCAATCCGGAGGCGCTCGGCTGGGTGCAGGACTTCCTGCACCAGCGCCGCAAGTTCACCGAGCTGCGCGACGTGCTGCTCGCGGCCGCGCGCGTGCCGACGGTGCTGCCCGAGACGCGCAAGGACCAGCTGCGCCAGGTGGCCGGCATCTGCGAGAGCAAGCTGCGCGACTTCGATACCGCCATCCTGGCGTTGAAGCAGATCACCCAGATCGACCGCGGCGACCACGAGGCGCGCGAGCAGCTCTGCAACCTGCTCGAGCGCCAGAAGCGCTGGGACGACCTGGCGCCCCTGCTCGAGCAGCAGGCGATGAGCGAGAGCGACGTCGAGACCAAGATCGCCATCGAGAAGAAGGTGGCGCAGCTGCACGAGAAGCAGCGCGGCGACGCGGTCGCGGCGGCCGAGGCCTGGGTGCGCATCGCCGGTCTCGCGGCGGGCGACGAGTCGGCGATCCACACCGCGGTGCGCCTGTTCGAGCAGGGCGGCCAGCTCGAGGCGGCCGCCAACGCCATCATGGAGAACCTCACCGACGTCGGTGACGGCGACCAGACGGCGGCGCTCTACGACAAGCTCGGCGAGCTGCGTGGCAAGCTCGGCGACAAGGGTGGCGCGGGCGACGCCTACGCGCAGGCGGCGGAGCTCACCAAGAAGGACAAGCACTACGAGCTCTCGGTGCGCTTCTACGCCGAGGCCGAGCGCTTCGCGGACGCGGCCCAGCTCGGCGAGCAGCGGGCGTCGCTCTTCGACGGCAAGCGCAAGGCCGAGCTCCTCTCCGAGGCCGCCCAGTTCCTGCGGCGGGCCGACAACGCCCCTGGTGCGCTGTCGTGTTACGAGCAGGCGAGCGATCTCGACCCGCCGAACGACGGCTATGCGGCGGAGGTCGAGGCGCTCCACCTCGCGGCGGGGCAGCAGGGCGAGCTCGTCGTGTTCCTCCTGCGCCGCGGCGAGAAGCTGCCGGACAAGGCGCAGCGCGTGACCGTGCGCCACCGCGCCGCGGCCTACCAGCGCAGCCTGGGCGACGAGGACGGGGCGCGCGAGACGATGCTCCTCATCCTCAAGGACGGCGAGGACCGCGACGCCCTCGAGGCGCTGCTCGGCTGGGCCGAGCAGCGGCGCGATTTCGAGGAGTGCGTCGACTTCCTGAAGCGACTGACGGCGCTCGCGACCACGAACGAGGAGAAGCTCGGCTTCGCGATGCGCGAGGCGCAGATCCTCGCCGACGGGCTCGGCGACGTCGAGGGCGCGATCGCGCGCTACGAGGCGCTGCTCAAGACCATCGACCCGCGCAGCCGCCCGGCGCTGCGCGCCATGAGCGAGCTCGAGGAGCGCCGCGGCAACCTCGCCGGCGCGGCCGCGGCGCTCGAGCGCGAGCTCGAGCTCGTCGAGGGGCCGGAGCGCGCGACCATCGCGGCCAAGCTCGCGCAGCTCTACGAGGGCCCGCTCGACGACGCGCGCGCCGCGGTGCGGGTGCTCGACATCGTGCACGCCGCCGACCCGGAGGACTTCGAGGCCGTGAGCCGCCTGCAGCGGCTGTGCGAGCGACTCGGCGAGTGGCCGCGGGTCGCGCATCTGCTCGGCCTGCTCATCGAAGTGGAGGGCGACGAGGAGGAGGCATCGAACCTCACCCGCCAGCTCGCCAGCGTCGTGCACGAGCGGCTCGGCAAGGGCGACGAGGCGCTCGCCGTGCTCGAGAAGCTGGCCGATCAGGGCGATGTGGCCTGCCAGCAGGCGTACGTGGAGCTCGGGCTCAAGCTCGGCTGGAAGGGGATCGTCGCGACCAAGCTCGTGGCGTGGAACGAGTCGATGGCCGGCAGCTCGCGCATGGACGCGCTGCGCCAGGCCTTCATGCTGTTCATCGAGGTGGGGCGCGACGCGGACGCGCTCACCGTGGGGCTCGAGGTGGCACGCTCGGGCGGCGCCGACTTCGAGCTCGCCGGGCAGCTCGAGACCATCGCGGTGCGGCTGCGCGACCTCGAGGCGCTCGCCGTCGCGCAGGACATCCTCGTCAAGGGGCTGGTCGAGCGGGCGCGCGCCGACGAGTTCGTGCGCCAGGCCGAGGTGATGCTGCAGGCGGGCGCCGACCCGAACGACGCCATCCAGCATGGCGAGCAGGGGTTGAGCGGCATCGATCCGAGCGAGGTCGACGGCCACCTGCGGCGGCTCGTGGCGCTCTCCGACGCGCCGGGCCACCAGATCGACGTGTACGAGCGGCAGGTGATGCGCTGCAAGCAGCCCCCGGACCGCATCCAGGCCCTCGCGCGGGCCGCACAGATCGCCGCCGAGAAGGGCTCGGCCGAACGCGCGCGCGACTTCTTCAACGCGGCGCTCACGGGCGGTGCGACCGACGATGCGCTCAACGCGCTCGAGGAGGCCGCGCGTGCCGCGGACCAGGGCGCCGGTGGGACCGGAGCGCTGCTGCGCACGCTGGCCGAGTCGCTCGCGGCCGGCGGTCAGGGCAGCCGCGACGGCGGTCGCACGCGCAGCGCGCTCCTGCGCCGCGCGGGCCACATCGCGCTCCGCGACCTCGGCGATCTGGACCGCGCCTTCGGCTGGCTCGGCGAGTCGATCGTCGCGCACGTCGACGACGCCGCGCTCGCGTCGCTCGACGACCTCGGCGCGCAGGTGGGCGACATGCGCCGCGTCGAGGCGGCGCTGAGCCGCGCGCTCGAGGAGGTCTACGACGGTCCGCTCGTGCGCAAGCTCCTGCGCAAGCGGGCCACGCTGCGCAAGGACATCCTGCGCGACTACAAGGGCGCGGCGGGTGACCTGAAGCGCCTGCACGACCTCGCACCGGCCGACCAGGAGCTCATCCACGAGCTCAGCGAGATCCTGACGCACCTGCGCGATCACCGCGGCATGATCGAGCTCTACGAGGACCAGATCCTGCGCGGGCGCGATCCGCAGCAGCGCGCCGAGGTCGCCCGCAAGGTGGCGCGGATCTGGGAGGAGTACCTCGCGGACGCACGGGAGGCGGGCGACGCGTGGCGTCGGGTGCTGCGCATGAAGCCCGGCGACAAGGAGGCCCAGGCGGGCCTCGACCGCGCCAAGGCGGGCAAGCTGAAGCAAGCGCCGCCGCTGCCGCCGCTGCCCTCGCAGCCTCCGCCGCCGGTGTCCGTGCCGGTCGCGGGGTCGCGACCGCCGCTCGGCAGGGCCACGGCACCGGCCAGCGCGCCGCCGCGCGAGGACGCTCCGGCCGCCGCGACGCCAGCGCCCGAGGCCGTGGCGCCCGCACCGGAGCCCTTCGGCGCCCCACCCCACGGCGAGGCCCAGGGTCATCCGCAGGGGCCGGGGTACGGCGAGGTGCCGGGCTACCCTGCGGCACCGGCGGCGTACGAGGGCCAAGGTTACCCGCCGCCCCAAGCGCCCGCGTACGAGGGGCAGGGGTACCCCGCCGCGCCGTACGAGGGAGCGCCGCAGGCGCCGGCGCACGAAGGCCAGGCGGGCTACCCGCTGGCGCCCGCCCACACGGCTGCCGATGGGTATCCGCAGCCGCCCGAGTACCCTGCGCAAGCCGGCTACCCGCAGCCCGGCTACCCACCTGCTCCTGCGTACGAGGGGCAGCCGGCGCCCGAGGGGCACGGGCCTGCAGCTGCACCGCCGGGGTATCCTGCCGCGCCGCTCGAGGGCGGCCAGCCGGGGGCGTATGGCCCGCCGGGCCAATGGGAACAACCTGGCTATGCGCCGCCGCCGCCGGCCTACGGCGAGCAGCCCGCCTATGCCCCGCCGGGCTACGAGCAGCCCGTGCCCGCGGCCGGTGCGTACCCGTACGCGGAGGGTGCCGGCGTCGCGCCGGGCTACGCGCCGCCGCCGATGGCACCGCCGCCGTTGGCGCCTCCCGCGTATCCGCCGATGGCACCGCCGCCGATGGCACCGCCGCCGATGGCGTCCCCGGCATATCCGCCGATGGCGCCACCCCCCGTTTCGCCCCCGGACGCACAGCCTCCGGAGGCGCCGGGGGCCGCCCCGATGCCGGGCTTCCCCCACCTCGCGCCCGGAGCCCCCGAGGGGCTCGATCTCGACGACGACGACGGGGTCGAGCTCATCGAGGAAGGGCCAGGCGGCGAGCCGCGCCAGTCTTGATCCTGCCGCCCGCGGTTCGGCCCGGCGACGTCGTGCGGGTCGTCGCGCCCTCGGGGCCGGCCGAGCCCGTGCTCGTGTGGCGTGCGCTCGGCTGGCTTCGCGAGCGCTATCGTGTCCGCTTCGAGCGCGGCATCGTCGCGCGCACGGGCTACCTCGCCGGCGACGACGCGCGTCGTGCCGGGGAGCTCGCGGCGGCGCTCTCGGAGCCGGACGTCCGCGCGTTGCTCGTGATGCGCGGCGGCTACGGCGCGAGCCGCTTCGTCCACGCGCTCGACTGGCGCGCGCTCGCGGCCGGGCCGCGCTGGGTCGTGGGCTTCTCGGACGCGACGGCCCTGCACGTCGAGGCGAGCCGCGCGGGCGTGGCGTCGCTGCACGGGCCGAACGTCGCAGCGCTCGGCCGCGCCGACGGCGAGGCGCGCGCGCGCTTCCTCGGCGCGCTCGAGGCGCCGGCCGGACCGCGCTGCTGGCAGGGGCTCGAGACCTGGGCGCCCGGGTGCGCCGAGGGGCCGCTGTTCGGTGGCAACCTGACGCTGTTGCACGCGTGCGCGGCGGCCGGGCGCCTGCGCGTCCCGGTCGGGGCCGTGCTCTTGCTCGAGGACGTGACCGAGAAGCCCTACCGCATCGACCGCATGCTGACGACGCTCGCGGCTGGTGGGCACTTCGCGGGCGTGTGCGCGGTGGTGCTCGGCGACTTCACCGACTGCGCGGCCGGCGTCGACGGCGTGTCCGTCGAGGCCGTGCTGCGCGAGCGTCTCGGGGCGCTCGGCGTCCCGCTCGCGGCTGCGGCGCCCTTCGGGCACGGTCGCCGCAACGAGGCGTTTGCCCTCGGCGTGCCCGCCCGGCTCGAGGCGCATGCGCGCGGGGCGCGCCTCGTGATGGGCGTGCCGCTGCCGTCCTGAGCGCGCCTGGCCTATCATGGGCTCACCATGAACCTGCCCGCGCCGTTTGCTGTCGGCCTCTGGCGGCTCGGCGCCGCCGCGGCGCTCGCGGCGGGCGTGCTCGGGGGCTGCGGCCGAGACCGCGATCGAGCCGAGGTCGCGCCGAGCGCGGAGGCGGCGCCGGCGCCCACGAGCTTCGGCTGGAGCGACGACGCGGCGCCCGTGCCGGTCTCGAGCAAGGATCCGAGCGCCGGCGCGCGCAGCGCGCTCGTCACGGTGGTCGTCTTCTGCGAGATCGGTGAGAC
>JADLAB010000066.1 GCA_020848455.1 Polyangiaceae bacterium | reverse complement strand
TGCCGATGCCCGATGGGCGTGAGATCGCGCTCTACGCGGGCGGCCCGGGGGGCGATCTGCGCGTCGGCGTCGGGCTCACCGACTGGCTCGCGCTCGATCTCCAGCTCTTCGGCGAGACGCTCCTGCTCGCCGGCGACGCCCGCGCGGGCGCCCTCTTCGAGCTCGCGCCCTCGGCGCACTTCGCCATCGCGGCCGGCGGTGGGGTCGGGAGCATGTACCTCGCCAACTTCTTCTTCCACAGCCCGTCGGCCGACTTCGGCGCGGTCGTGCTGCGCCTCGAGGGCCGCGTCGAGGACGAGGACGGCTCGTCGCCCGAGGGTCGGCTCGACCTCGTGTTCGGCGCGGAGGGCGACCTCGGCTTCGTGTTCGCGGGCTCGCTGCCGCCCGGCGCGTGGCTGCTCGGAGGGCGCGCCTTCGCCGGGTTGCTCTGGCACTGAAAGTCCAGACCTCGAGAGCAGGACAGGGGCGCGGGCTTGTTGCGCGCGCGGCGCCATCGTAGATAGGTTCCCAGAGATGGCCTCGGAGCAGCCGCTGGAGCGCGCCCGCCTCCTCGTCGTGGACGACGAGGAATCGATCCGGGACATGCTCGCCGAGTTCCTCACGCTCGAGGGCTACCTCGTGCGCACCGCGCCGGACGGCCTCGAGGCGCTGCGCCTGCTCGCCGTGACGCCGGCCGAGGTGGTGCTCACGGACCTCAAGATGCCGCGCATGGGCGGCATCGAGCTGCTCGACGAGCTGCGGCGCACGGCGCCCCGCACCCTCGCCATCATCATGACGGGCTTCGGCACGGTCGAGACCGCGATCCACGCCATGAAGCGCGGGGCCTACGACTACATCCTGAAGCCCTTCAAGCTCGGCGAGGTGCTGCACGTCATCCAGCGCGCGCTCGACAAGAAGCGCATGGAGGCCGAGAACATCCGCCTGCGCGAGGCCCTGTCGCTCTACAAGGTGAGCGAGGCCATCTCGGGCAGCCTGTCGCTCGATCAGGTGATGGACACCGTGGTCACGGCCTGCCTGCAGGAGCTCAAGGCCGACTTCGTGAGCGCCTGGCTCGAGGACGGCGAGGGGGGCCTGTTCGAGCGCGAGCGGCGCCTGAGCGACGACCCGCGCGCCGCCGAGCTCGGCGCGCTCGAGCCGCGCACGGTGCTCCGGCGCCTGCAGAGCGACGAGCCGGTGCTCTTGCGCGGCGAGGCGGTCGGGCCGCTCTTCGCCGAGGGCAGCGCCACGCTGCCGAGCGCCTTCGCGGCCGTGCCCCTGCGCGTCAACAGCCGCACCATCGGCTTCATCGCCGCGGCCTCGGCGCAGGGCGAGCTCGAGGAGGGGCAGCGCAAGGTGCTCAGCATCATCGCTGCCCGCGCCGCCGCCGCCATCGAGAACGCGCGGCTCTTCGGCGATCTGCAGGCGACCTTCCAGCAGACGATCCAGGGTCTCGCGAGCGCCATCGACAAGATGGACCGCTACACCGCGGGCCACTCGGGGCGCGTCGCGAGCTACGCCGTGTACCTCGCCACCCGCCTCGGCCTGCCGCCCGAGGAGATCGAGGTCGTGCGCCAGAGCGCGCTCATGCACGACATCGGCAAGATCGGCTGCGTGCTCAACCTGAACAAGCCCGGCAAGCTCACGGCCGACGAGTACGAGGTGTTCAAGCGCCACCCGGGCTTCGGCAAGGACATCCTCGACCCCATCCGCTTCCTGCACCCGCTCATCCCGGGCGTGCACCTGCACCACGAGCGCTTCGACGGGCGCGGCTACCCCCTGAAGCTCGAGGGGCGCAACATCCCGCTCATCGCGCGCATCATCTCCGTCGCCGACACCTACGACGCCATGACGAGCGACCGCTCGTACCGGCGCGCGCTGCCCCACGAGGTGGCCGTCGCCGAGATCACGCGCTGCTCCGGCACGCAGTTCGACCCCGACATGGCCGGCCTGTTCATCGAGGGGCTCGACGCCTACCGCGACGAGGTCGCGGCGCGCGGCCTCAAGGTGCCGGAGTAGCGCCGTGGGCGGCGCGCGCGCGGCGCGGCTCGTGTGGCTCGGCCGGCGGCGCTACGGGCCGGTGCACGCGCTGCAGCAGGAGCTCGTCGCGGCGCGCGGCGCCGGGCGCGGCGAGGACGTCGTCCTCCTGGTCGAGCACGAGCCCGTGGTGACGCTCGGGCGCCACGCCGACGCGCGCCACGTGCTCGCCCCCGAGGCCCTGCTCACCGCCGCCGGGGTCGAGCTCGTCGAGACCGAGCGGGGCGGCGACGTGACCTACCACGGGCCGGGGCAGCTCGTCGGCTACCCGATCCTCGACCTCAAGCCCGACCGCTGCGACGTGCGCCGCTACGTGCGTGGGCTCGCCGAGGTCATGATCCTGCTCGCCCGCGAGCACGGCGTCGAGGCGGGGGTGGTCGACGGGCTCGTCGGCGTGTGGGCCGATCCGGCGAGCCCCGGGCAGTGGGCCGGCGCGCCGTGGGCGGCGTCGCTCGTCAAGCTCGGCGCCATCGGCGTGCGGCTCGTGCGCTGGGTCACGATGCACGGCGTCGCGCTCAACCTGTCCACGGACCTCGCGGCCTTCGGGCTCATCGTGCCCTGCGGCATCACGGCCCACGGCGTCGGGTCGGTCGCCTCGCTCACCGGCTCCGCGCCGCCGAGCGTGCGCGAGGTCGCGCTCGGCTCGGGCCCCGCGCTCGAGCGCGGCCTCGAGCTCGAGATGGGGGCGCCCGAGGACTGGGCGGGCCGCCCGCTCGACGAGCTCGCGCGCCTCGTCACGGCGCGCGCCCCCGCCGACGGCGCCGAGCTCAGCGCGTCCGGCGGATGATGTGGAAGCCGTAAGGGGTCTCGATCACTTCCGAGATCTCCCCGACCTTCAGGTGGAAGGCGGCGTCGCTGAAGGCCTTGACCATGGCGTCGCGCTTGAATGCGCCGAGGTTGCCGCCGCGCGCCCCGGCGCCCGGCTCGTCGCTGTACGTGCCCACGAGGTCCTCGAACTTGGCGCCGCCGCGCAGCTCGAGCAGGCACTGCTGCGCGCGGGCCTGCGCCTCCTCGCGGCTGCGCGTCACGTTGGGCGGCTTGCTCTTCGAGGCGCGGTGCATCACGAGCACGTGGCTCGCCGTGATTTGCTCGGGCTCCGCCGCGATGCGGTGGCGTTCCTCGGTCGCGGCGGCCTCCTCGGCGGCGAGGCGCAGCGGGCCCGTGACGGCGAGCCCCCCGCCGACCCAGTCCGGCCACGTCGCCCCCGCACCGCAGCCGCTCGCGGCGAGCCCGAGCGCGAGCCAGGCGGCGCGATGCCAGCCGGTCGATCGGCCCTGACCGCTCGGGCACCGAGGCTGTGGGGCGTGAGTCACGCCGTGGGCGTAGACGAGGCCGCGGGTCCGCGCAAGGCACAACGTCCCCGGTCGGCGAACGCACGACTCGTGGCGTCGCTCGGCGGCCGGCCGGCCTGCTCCTCGTCCGCGACGCGCCACCCGCCATCAACCAAGGGCCGACCACGGTCTCGCGACGACGCCGGGGACGAGCGCGTGCTCGCCGGCGATGTCCGCAAAGACGACCGACGGTGCGGCGGCACCCGTGAGGTCGCGGAAGCGACGGAGCGCGGTCGCGTGCGCGGGCAGGACCGTCGCGGTCGCCTTGACCTCGGCGGCGAAGAGCTCGCCGTTGCGCTCGATGACGAGGTCGACCTCGAGGCCGTCCGCCGTGCGGAAGAAGGACATCGCGGAAGGCTCGCCCCGGTGGCGGAACACCTTCAGCCACTCGGCGACGATGGCGGTCTCGACGAGGGCGCCGGCGAGCGGACCGCGCATCGCCGGCTCGGCGTCGTGCAGGCCGACGAGGAAGGTCGCGAGCGCCGTGTCGACGAAGTAGAGCTTCGGGCTCTTCACGAGGCGCTTGGCGTAGTTGCCGTGCAGCGGGGGCAGCAGGTGGATCTGCCCGCTCGCTTCGAGGACGGAGAGCCAGCGACGCGCCGTCGGCTGGCTCACGCCGGTGTCGCGCGCCAGGTCGCTGAGGTTGAGGAGCTGGGCGGTGCGCGCCGCGGCGAGGCGCAGGAAGCGATTGAAGGAGCCGAGATCGCCGACGGCGGCGAGGGCGCGCACGTCGCGCTCGAGGTAGGTCTGAATGTAGCTCGAACACCAGAGGCGCCGATCGACTTCGAGGTGCGCGCGGGGCTCCGGAAAGCCGCCGCGGAGGACCCAGTCGGCGAGGGGTGGCGCGCCCGGGGCCGCAGCGGGCGCCCTGCCGTCCGCCTCGCGGAATATGTTCGCCAGGATGGCATCGACGCTGCTCGCACCTCGCGGCCGGCCCGCCGCCTCGCCGAGCGAGAGCGGGAGCAAGGTCAGGACCGCCGCGCGACCCGCGAGCGACTCCGTCACGCCAGCCATCAGCGGGAAGACCTGCGACCCGGACAGCACCCACTGCCCCGGCGACCGGTCCTCGTCGATGCGTGTCTTGATGAACGGCAGCAGAGAGGGAGTCTGCTGGATCTCGTCGATGACGACTGGCGGCGGATGCTCACGCAGAAAGCCGACCGGATCTGCCGAGGCTCTGGCCCGCACGTCGGGGTTCTCGACCGAGACGTAGCGGTGGGTGGGCAGCGCGCCGCGGAGCAGGGTCGTCTTGCCGGTCTGCCGCGCCCCCGAGAGCACGACCGCGGGGAACGTCTGGAGCGCGCGACGCAGGGTCGTTTCGAGGGTCCGCTCGAGCACGGCCCCAGGACGATACCGCAAATTCAATTTCCTGCGTTCAATATGCGGGGGATGCGCGGCGGGACCCAGGCACCTCGACCGTGTCGAGCCCGCGGGCTTCTGATAACGTTCCCGAGATGCGCAGCCGGTCCACCGCGTGCCCCGGGCACTTCGCAGGCGCACGTCACCGCGCCGCGCGGGTCGTCGGCGCCGCGGCGGTCGCGCTCGCCGTCGGGGGCGTCGCCCCTGCGCAGGCCGAGGCCCAGCAGCCGCCCGCACCCGTGCCGGCACCTGCGCCTGCGCCCGCGCCTGCCGCCGTGCCCGCGCCCCCTGCCGCGACGTCGCCGGCCGCGCCGCTGTCCGGGGCGAGCTACGACTACGAGTACGACGGCGCGGACGTCGGCCTGCCGGAGCACGCGTGGTCGGGCCGGGCGTTCGTGCACGAGGAGGTCGCCCGCGATCCGGGGCGGCCCGTGCCGCTCGTCGTGTTCCTGCACGGGCTCAACGAGTCGCTCGTCAAGTACCGCTGGATGGGTGGCGGCGAGGAGGGCGATCTGCGCCGCATCGTGTCGGGGCTCATCGAGGCCGGCCGCATCGAGCCCATGCTCGTCGCGGCGCCGAGCTCGGTCGTCCCGAGCGCCGTGAGCCTCGCGCTCTTCTCGTGGCCGGGCTTCGACCTCGACAACTTCGTGGCGCTGACGGCCGAGCGCCTGCGCGGCGTCGCGACCATCGACACGAGCCGCATCGTGGTCGTCGGCCACTCGGGCGGTGGCTGCAACATCAAGGGCGGCCTCGCCTCGTCGCTCGCCGCGCGGAACACGCCCTACGCCGCCTTCGCCGTCGACACCTGCATGGGCACCGATCTCGCGCAGGCGCTCGTTCAGGCTCCGCCGACGACGCGCACCTACGTCGTCTGGCAGGAGCAGGGCTGGCGCGACCGACCCTTCGAGATGTTCCTCGGCGCCTTCCGCTACACGCTCGCGACGACGTCGCTCCCCGCGGGCACCGTGCGCGAGCTCGACCGCATGGACCTCGAGCTGCCTCAGCCCCACGCCGCCGTCGTGCAGCACACCCTCGAGAAGTACCTGCCACGTCTGTTCCCCTCGTCCGGCACCGCGGCCCCGGGCGCCCGGCCGCGGGTGCCGACGCTCGCGGCCGCCGCGGGGCCTCCGCCCGTCGTCGCGACCCCCGAGCCGGTCGCCCATCCGAGCTCCCCCGGCGACGAGCCGGGCCGGTAGGCGCCGGTCGTCGCACGCGTCGCGCGCTCGGCGGGTGAGTTTGCTATCGTCGGGCCGTCATGCGCCCCCTGCGGCCACGCCTGCCCCGCCCGCTCGTGCCCGCCCTCGTGGTGGGGGCCGCGGCCGGTGCGCTCTTGTTCGCCTGCGCGGCGGAGCTCGCCGGCCCGGCCGTGTGCGCGGCGGGCGCCGCCCCGTGCGCGTCCGGCGAGGCCTGCGTGCTCGGGCGCTGCCGCTCGGCCGCGACGGCGCCGGTCGCCAAGGAGCTCGCGCGCGCCTCTTTCGAGGCCGAGGAGCTCGCCTACCTGAGCTCGGCCGGGCCGAGTGGACCCGTCGAGGACGAGGTGATCTTCCTCGGGCGGAGCGGCGACGGCTCGGGGGAGCTGCTCCTGCGCTTCGCCGTCGAGGTCCCCGACGACGCCGAGCTCGCGCTCGCGCTCCTCGTGCTCGATCCCATGCCCGGCTGCCCGCGCCACGCCGGGGAGCTCGTGCTCGAGCTCGCGCAGGTGCTCGCGCCCTGGAGCGCGGCGCGCGTGACCTACGGCAGCGGCCCGGCGCTCGATCTGCCGCGCGCGGCCGGACGTCACGCGGCGACCTCGACGCAGCCCTTGCGCCTCGACGTGACCGCGCTCGTCGGCGAGTGGCGTGCGGCGCGCGGGCGCTACCACGGGCTCGCCCTGCTCACGACCGGCACGAGCGCCACGGGCGCCTGCTACAGCGCCGGGGTCTCGGCCGGGCGCCCACCGCGTCTCGACCTGTACCTGAAGCTCGCCGCGGGCGACGCGGGCGACGCGGGCGACGCGGGCGACGCGGGCGACGCCGGCGATGCGGCACGGTCCGACGGCGAGGCGGGCACGGAGGAGGACGGGGCCCCGGACGAGCCGGACGAGGCCCCATGAGCGCCGAGCCCCTGCTTTCGGTGCGGGACCTCACGGTGAGCTTCGAGGGCGAGGACGGCCGGGTCGTCGCCGTGAAGGGCATGAGCTTCGACGTGCCCCCGCAGCGCGCGGTCGCGATGGTGGGCGAGAGCGGCTCGGGCAAGAGCGTGACGGCGCACGCCCTGCTCGGCCTGTTGCCGAGCCCGCCGGCGCGCATCGACGGCGGCGAGGTGCGCTTCGGCGGCGTCGACCTCTTGAAGCTGCCCGAGCGCAAGCTGCGCCCCTATCGCGGCGGCAAGATCGGGCTCGTGTTCCAGGATCCGACGGCGGCGCTGAATCCGGTCTACTCGGTGGGCGCGCAGCTCTCGGAGGCCATCCGCCTGCACCTGCCGCTCGGGCGGCGCGCCGTGCGCGAGCGCGCCCTCGGCCTGTTGCACCGCGTCGGCTTCCCGGAGCCCGAGGCGCGCTTCGGCGACTACCCACACGAGCTCTCGGGCGGCATGTGCCAGCGCGCGATGATCGCCATCGCGCTCGCCGCGGACGCGGAGCTCCTCGTCGCGGACGAGCCGACCTCGGCGCTCGACATGCTCGCGGCGGCGCAGATCGTCGCGCTCCTCGCCGACCTCCGGCGCGAGCGCGGCCTGTCGTTGCTCTTCATCTCGCACGATCTCGGGCTCGTCGCCGCGGTGGCGGACGACGTGGTGGTCGTCTACGCGGGCGAGGTCGTCGAGCGCGGCCCGGCGCGCGTGCTGCTCGAGCACGCACAGCACCCGTACACCCGGGCCCTGCTCGCGAGCGTGCCGCCGCTGCGACGCGAGCGCCGCCGCCGCAACCAGCCGGTCCGGCGCCTGCCGGTCCTGGCCGGCGCGCCGCCGCTGCTCACGCGCGGCGACGCCGGCTGCCGCTTCGCGCCGCGCTGCCGCGAGGTGGTCGCGCGCTGTCGCGAGGCGGCGCCGCCGCTCTACCCCGTCGGCCCGCTCGAGGTGCGCTGCTTTCTGCGCGAGCAGCCGCGGCGCGCGGCCCTGCCGCCCGAGGTCGCACCGTGACGGACGACGGCGGCACGCTCGACCGCTCCGACGGCCACGCGCTCGTGTACGTCGAGAAGCTCAGCAAGATCTACGCGATCAAGCGCGGGCTCTTTGGCCGGCCGAAGCTCCTGCACGCCCTGCACGGCGTGACCTTCTACGTGCGGCGCAAGGAGACGCTCGGGCTCGTCGGCGAGAGCGGCTCGGGCAAGAGCACGCTCGGGCGCTGCATCCTGCGGCTCACCGAGCCGTCGGTGGGCCGGGTCGTCTTCGACGACAAGGACGTGACCGCGCTCGGGGCGTCCGAGCTGCGCGCGCTCAGGCAGCGCATGCAGATCGTCTTTCAGGACCCCTACGGCTCGCTCAACCCCAACATGACCGTGCTCCAGATCGTGGGCGAGGGGATCGAGATCTGGAAGCTCGTGCGCCACAAGAGCGAGCTCGCGGACAAGGTCGTGCGCTGGCTCGAGCGCGTCGGGCTCGGGGCCGAGGCGCTCGGCCGCTACCCGCACGAGCTGTCGGGCGGCGAGCGGCAGCGCGTCGCGATCGCGCGCGCCCTCGCGCTCCGGCCCGACTTCGTCGTGCTCGACGAGCCGCTGTCGGCGCTCGACCCGTCGGTGCAGGCGCAGATCCTGAACCTGCTCGACGACATGCAGCAGCACCTCGGGCTCACGCTGCTCTTCATCTCGCACGATCTGCGCGCCGTCCTGCACCTGAGCCACCGCGTCGGGGTGCTCTACCAGGGGCGCCTGTGCGAGCTCGGGCCGAGCGAGGCCGTCGCCGAGCGGCGCCTGCACCCGTACACGCGCGCGCTCTTCGGCGCGATGCCCGACGCCGACGGGCGGCGGCGGCTGCAGCTCGTGCTCGAGGGCGAGGCGCCGACGGTGTTCGAGTCGGGCGCGGGCTGTGCGTTCTTCGCCCGCTGCCCGAACGCCGAGGCGGGGCGCTGCGACCGGCACGAGCCGCCCCTCGAGGAGCTCGAGAGCGGCTCGCACCACCGGGTGGCGTGCTTCCACCCGCACATCGAGGCCTCGCCGGACTCGGTCGTCGAGCGCTGACTCGACGGTCGCCCTTTCGGGCGAAAGTCTCGCGGCTACAGGGATCAGGCTTCAGACTTCAGGCACGAGACTCGAGGGAGCGAATCAGTCCCTCGAGCGCACGCACGAGCTCATCGTACCGTTGCTCGAGCTCATCACGATGGGACGCCGCAAGAATCCCTAGGCGCGCGGCGAGCGCGATCAAGTAGCGCGCCTCCGACGCCGAGCCGAGGGCGATGACGAGAAACTGGACGTAGTCGCGCGTCGTGCGACGGGCGCAGCCTTCGACGATGTTCGTCGGAATCGAGACGGCGGCGCGCCGTATTTGCGCTTGTAGCCCGTACCGCTCCTCGACCGGAAAGTCGCGCGTGCGGCGGTAGACCTCCAGCACGAGCCCATCGGCCATCTCAAACACCTTGAGTTTGCGGTGATCCCGGCTCATGCGGCGCCCGACTGTAGCCTGAAACCCGTAGCCTGAAGCCACGAGTGTTTCGCCCGAAAGGGCGAAACACGAGGCTGAGGCACGCGCCCGGCGGCGTCAGGTCTCGTGGAACTCGAGGTCCTTGCCGTAGGTCTCGTCGAGGGTCGCGAGGGCGCCGAGCGCCACGAGCATCGTGACGACGCCGATGGCGATGGCCGCCCCGGGCACGCCGACCGAGCGCTGGAGCGCCGTGAACGCGAGCGTGAGCGGCACGACGGCCCCGCGCACGAAGTTCGGCACGGTCGTCGTGGCCGTGGCGCGCACGTTGGTGCCGAACTGCTCGGACGCCACCGTGACGAACACGGCCCAGTAGCCGGTGGCGAAGCCGAGCAGGACGCACACCGCGTAGAACGCCGTGGTCGAGGCGCTCCCGAGCGTGAAGTAGGCGGCGATGGCGAGCGCGGTGAGCAAGAGAAAGCCGAAGAGGACGCGCTTGCGGCTCCGCAGGAGCTGGCTCAGGGCGCCGCTGCCGAAGTCTCCGAGCGCGAGCCCGATGTAGCAGTACATGACGGCCTTCGCGGCCTCGGGCGCGGGGCTCATGCCGAGCGCCGCGCCGATTTCCGGGCTGAACGTGACGAGCACGCCGACGGCGTACCAGATGGGCACGCCCACGAGGATGACGCCGAGGTAGCGCGAGGCGCGCCGCCACGACGAGAACAGGAGGAAGAGGTTGCCGCGCGAGACGCCGCGCGTCGCCTTCAGCTTCTCGAACATGCCCGACTCGTAGACGCCGATGCGCAGCACGAGCAGGGCGAGCCCGAGCCCGCCACCGATGAGATAGGACGTCTGCCAGGGTACGAGCCCCGCGACGAGCGCGCCCACGACGGCGCCCGTGATGCCCACCGTGGCGACGATGGTCGTGCCGTAGCCGCGCGTCTCCTTCGAGAGCGACTCGCTCACGAGCGTGATGCCGGCGCCGAGCTCGCCCGCGAGCCCGACTCCGGCGATGAAGCGCGTGACGGCGTAGGCCTCGACGTTGGGGACGAAGGCGTTGGCGACGTTGGCGAGCGAGTAGAGGACGATCGAGCCGAACAGCACCGACAGCCGGCCGCGCTTGTCGCCGAGGATCCCCCAGAAGATGCCGCCGAGCAGCATCCCGCCCATCTGCATGTTGATGAGCAGGACGCCCGTGTCGAGCACCCGCTCCGGGGGCACGCCGAGCCCGAGCAGGCTCGATTTGCGCACGATCGAGAACAGGATGAGGTCGTAGATGTCGACGAAGTAGCCGAGGGCCGCGACGACGACGGCGAGCTTCACCGCGCGACCCCGCTTCGCGTCAGCGCTTCCGGCGGACATGGGCCGAGCCTACTCCAGGCGCCGGCCGCGTCCGAGGGGGCGCGGCGCCTGCGGAGGCCCTTGCCGCGGGCCCCGTCGCCGTGTCAGAAAGCCGGCTCTGTCGATGGGTGGTCCTCGGGTGCCCGGTCTGCGCGCTCTCGGGCTCCTCGGCGCGGTGGCGACGGCGCCGCTCGCCTGCGGGCCGCCGGCACCAGCGCCGAGCGCACCGTGGGCGCGGGAGCCGGCTCCGGCGCGCACCTCGGGGGCGGAGCGCGCGGACGCGGCGCCGGCCGTGGCGCGCGCCGCTACCGCAGAGGCCGCACGGGGCGCGACGCGGTCCGACGGGGACGCCGGGCCGGTCGAGCTCGCGCGCTCGGCCTGGCACGCCGCGCACGACGTCTTCGACGGCCTGCCCACCGGCCGGGCGCAGCGGGCGGCGCTCTGCGCCCGCGGCCACACGGACCGCGTGGCGCGCGCCTTCTGCGCCGAGCCGCCGCCCGCCATCTCGGGCCTCGACGACCTCCACGCGCTCTTCGACCTCCGCTACGAGCACCCGGAGCTCGGGCTCGAGGGCAACGGGACGGCGGGCAACGCGGCCTTCGTGCTCGCGGGGCACTCGCCCGCGCTCGGCATCCGCCTCGTCTCGCCCGTGAACCCGCGGCTCATCCTCTTCACGCCGCCGGTCCACACCGGGGCCTCGGGCTATCACTTCGGGCCCGAGCTCCGCCCGACGCCGGACTTCGTGGCGCTCGCCTTCACGCGCGGCGAGCAGTTCGTCGAGCTCGTCACGCGCGACGGCGCGAGCGGCGATCTCCGCTTCTTCGTCCTGCGCTACGAGCAGCGCTGCAACGCCGAGCCGGGCGGCTGCGACGCCTTCGCGCTCTTCTCGCCCGAGACCGAGCGCGACTGGCGCGCGGTCGACCTCTACGACGACCGCGACCTCGGCAACACGGTGGCGGACTGCAACGTGTGCCACCAGCCGGGCGGTCACGGCTCGCCGCGGGTGCTCCTCATGCAGACGCGCGTGACGCCCTGGAACCACTTCTTTCGCTTCAACCGCGACGGCGGCGCGAAGCTCTACGGGATGTTCCGGCTCGCCCACGGCGGGGACGAGCCGTACGGCGGGCTCTCCGCCCGGGTGCTCGCGCTCTCGAACCCGGCGGAGCTCGAGGGCCTGGTCGAGAACGAGGGCAACCTCGAGCAGCCCGTCGGCATCCCGGCGCGCCACGGCTGGCCCTCCCTCTACGAGCGGCTCGTGCGCGGCGAGATCCCGAACCTCGGCTACCTCGACTTCGACACGGCCGACGAGCCCCGCCTGTTCGAGGCGGCGGCGCGCTATGCCGCGGTCCGCGCCGGGCGCGCGCCCCGCGCGACGGCGCCCTCGTTCGCGGACCTCCTGCGCCCGCGCGTCCGCACCCACGTGGGCCTCGCGCCGCCGCCCGGGGCGAGCGGCCGCGAGATCCTGGTCTCGATGTGCCGGCGCTGCCACAACCCGAGCCGCGACCCGAGCCTCGGGCGCGCGCGCTTCGACGTGGACGCGCTCGAGCGGCTCCCGGAGGCCGAGCTCGAGCGCGCCGTGGAGCGGCTCCTCTTGCCGCCGGGCACGCGGACGCGCATGCCGCCGGACCGGCTCGCGAGCCTGTCCGGGGACGAGATCGCGCGCGCCGTGGCGGAGCTCCGCGCGGTGATCGCGCGGCGCGCGCGCTGAGCGCGGCCCTCACCGGCGCGCTCGGAGCCTCGGCAACTGCCAGTTGCCACAGTACGTCAGCCGCCGCCGTGCGACGGGCCCCTCCTCGTGGCGTGCCCGCGGAGCGCTCGCCGCCATGGCGCCGACGCGCCAGTGCGCCGACCCGGGCGCGGGGCCGCTGCGGCCTGCCGGCGGCCGGCTGGCGTGCCCGTGCCGTGTGCTGAACGCCGATCCGCAAGGTCTTGCCGCCTGAAGGCTGCGCTACGCTGCCCGGCGATGGGCATCGAGCACGTGTTCCTCCTCGCGAGCTACGGCGTCGTGCCGGCCTGGCTCCTGCTCGTGGTCGCGCCGCGCGCGCGCATCACGCGGCTCGTCGTGCACTCCTTCGCGCCGTGCCTGCTCCTCGCACCGCTCTACGGCGTGCTGCTCTTCGGCGACCAGCCCGGGCCCGAGGGCGCGAGCTTCTTCACGCTCGAGGGCGTGAGCCGCATCTTCACGACGCCGTGGACCGTGCCGGCGTGCTGGATCCACTACCTCGTCTTCGATCTCTTCGTCGGGGCCTGGGAGGTGCGCGACGCCGAGCGCCTCGGCGTGCGGCACCT
>JADLAB010000065.1 GCA_020848455.1 Polyangiaceae bacterium | reverse complement strand
GTCTGCGGTGACCCGGGTGCGCGTCAGGGCACCGTCGCGGGCGCGAGCGTGTTGGCGACCCAGATGAGCCGGCGCACGTCGTGGATGTCGAGCGGGAAGTCCGGGACGCGCACGACCGGCGGCGACGCGAGCCCCTCGTCGAAGGCCTCCTCGATGGCGATGAGGTGCAGCCGATCGAGCTCGCCGAGGCGCGCCTCCTGCTTCATCGCCTCGATGACGCGCTCCGCGAGCGAGCCCGACATCTCGAGCCCGTGGCGGTGGGCCGCCTGCACGACGGCGTGTGCGTCGGGGATGTCGCTGATGGGCGCGTGCACGCGGTTGATGACGTAGGCGTCGGGCTGCATGCCCTGCTCGCGCAGCCGGTCGGCGAAGAACAGCACCTCGCGGATGCTGAGCGGGTCGGGCGAGGTCACGAGCACGTAGGCCACGTCCGGACGGCGCAGCGCGCTCGCCACCTCCTCGGTGCGGGACTTCCAGCTGCCGAACAGCTCGTTCATCTCGGCGAGGAAGCCGGCTACCTGGTCGAGGAAGCCCCCGCCCGTGATGCGCCCGAGCCCGCGGAGCACGCTCGCCGCGGTGCGCGCCAGCAGGTTCAGCGAGAATTTCCCGGTGCGCGCGGTCGCCTGCAGGAGCCAGCGCACGGCCGCGCTGTCGATGGCGCTCGCCAGCCGCTCGGGCGCGTCGAGGAAGTCGAGCGCATGGGAGGTGGGCGGCGTGTCGAGCAGGATGAGGTCGTAGCTCGGGTCGTCCTTGACCGAGTAGAGCTTCTCCATCGCCATGTACTCCTGCGTACCGGCGAGCGAGCTCGAGATGTACTGGTAGAGCGGGTTGTCGAGCACCCGCTGGCGCTTCTCGGGCGTCGCGGCGAGCGCGGTCACGAGCGAGTCGAAGGTGCCCTTGGTGTCGAGCATCATGACCGTGAGCGAGCCCTCGACCTCGACGTCGGCGGCCGCAAACACCTCGGCGTCGATGCGCTGGGCCTCGGTCTTGAAGCGCTCGAGCCCGAGGCTCTCGGCCAGGCGGCGCGCCGGATCGATGGTCAGGCACAGCACGCGCTTGCCGCTGCGCGCGGCCGCGAGCCCGAGGGCCGCGCAGGTGGTCGTCTTGCCCACGCCTCCGCAGCCGACGCACAGGAGCACGCGCTTGTCGGCCAAGAGCGGTGTCAGATCCGCCCCCTGCCGTTCGCTCAGCACGCTCACCCTGTGGCGACCCTTTCCCGACAAGCTCGCGCCGTCTTTACCACGGGTCGGGGCGAGCGACAGAGCCAACGGCCGCGGGGAGCCGAAAAAGGACGCCGCGCGCGGGCACCGCGCGCCCGCGCGCAGGCTATGATGCGCGGGTGCGCGGCTACGTGGATCTGCACTGCCACTGGGTGGCGGACATCGACGACGGCGCGCGCACGCTCGCCGACAGCGCCGCCATGCTCACCGGCCTCCACGAGGCCGGCTTCGACGTCGTCGTCGCGACCCCGCACATGCGGCCGGGCCTGTTCGACAACAGCCGCGCGGACATCGAGGCCGCCTTCGCACGCACGCGCGCGGCCCTGCCGGCGAGCCCGGCGCTGCCCGCGGTCGCGCTCGCGAGCGAGCACTACCTCGACGATCTCGTGTTCGAGCGCCTGATGGGCGGCGCGGCGCTGCCCTACCCCGCCGGGCACGCGGCCCTCATCGAGTTCCCCGCCGACATGTTCCCGCTGCGCGCGAGCGCGTGCTTCTACGAGCTGCGCGTGAAGCGCCGCATCCGCCCGGTGCTGGCGCACCCGGAGCGCTACCGGCCGGTCTGGAAGGACATCACGGTCCTCGACCCCTTGCTCGACGGCGGCGCCGTGCTGCTGCTCGACCTCGGCTCGCTCGTCGGCAAGTACGGGCGCCAGGCCCGCCGCGCGGCGCACGAGCTGCTCGAGGCGGGCTGCTACCACGCCGCCTGCAGCGACGCGCACCGGCCGGGCGACGTCGCACAGGTCGCGGCAGCCATCCGCAAGCTCCACGAGCTCGAGGGCCCCGAGGAGGCGGAGTTCCTGCTCGGCGAGGGGCCGCGCTCGATCCTCGAGGGGCGCGTCGAGACGTGACGAGAGAGTTATGAGTTATCAGTTGTCAGTTTTCAGTCCCAGAGCGGCCCTGCGGGCCGCCGAGCGGACGCCGCCCTGTCTCTCTCTCCGACTCCGGGACTGACAACTGACAACTTCTCTCTCTCCGACTCCGGGACTGACAACTGAAAACTGAGAACTGACAACCTCTCTCAGAGCTTCTTCCAGTCGGCGCGCGGCGCGTGCCGGCTCGTGCCGGGCAGCTGGCTCGACAGGAGGTAGAGGGCGCGACGGTTGCGCGGCTCGGGCGTCTCGTCGGGCGTGTCGACCGCGAGCGCGTCCTCGCCGAAGCCCTGATAGAGGATCGGCGCCTTCAGGCCCTTCTTCGCGAACCAGCCTGCGATGGCGCGCGCGCGGTTCTCGCTCAGGGTCTGATTCGAGGCCTTGCTGCCCACGGTGTCGGTGTAGCCCGCGATGAAGAGCTTGAGCTGCAGCAGCGTGCCGTGCTTCGCGAGGGCCTCCCGCACGAGCGTCATCGTGCGCTCGAGCTTGGGCTCCTCGCTCGGGCGGATGTCCCATTTGCCGTTGTCGAAGGTCACGTCGTCGTGCGGGATCTCGATCGAGAAGGGCGTGAGGCGCACGCCGGTCCAGAAGCCGGCGATGTCGTACACCTTGAGGTCGAGGTAGAGGATGTCGGCGCCGAGCGGAGCCCAGCCGAGCGCGAGCGTGGTGCCCTCGGCGGCGCCGCCGTAGCTCTGCGTGAGGAGCTTCAGCGTCTGGCCCTCCTTGCCGACGATGGCGAGCTCGGCGCGATCGGCCGGGTTCGACATGCGGAAGGTCATGCTGCGCGCGTCGAGGTCGACGTTCTCGGGCGCGATGAGGAGCTTCAGCTTGCCGACCCGGGTCGTCTCGAACGAAAAGTCGAAGCTCGAGTCGGAGTCGTCCCCCCAGCGCACCTCGAAGCGGGCCTGCCAGGCGAAGCGCCCGTTGGGTTGCTGGATCGACAGCACCTTCTCGCTGCCCGCCGCGAGCCCGTCGGCCCCGAGGGCGAGGGCCTGGCCGTCGCCGCGCGTGAGCTTCACGCGCAGCCGCTTCACGTTCTCGCTCGGGCGCAGCACGAGCGCGGGCAAGTCGTCACCCGCCGCCACGCCGCGCAGCTCGAGGCCGAGCCGGCCGTCGACGTCGGCGCGGGCCTCGCGGCCCAGGGTGAAGAGGCACGCCCACAGGCCGAAGCCGACGAGGGCGAGCCACAGACCGCGCTTCTGGAGGGTCGGGTGGGACATGGTGCTCGACCCACGGTCCCGCCGGAGACCCCGCGCTGTCAAGGCGCGGGCAGTTTCGCGCCCCACCGGACCGCAGGCGTCGCTAGGATGCCGCGCCGCCCCGGACGCGCTCGCGCCGAGCCCGTCCCCACCGGGGCGCTCGCCGCCATGACCCTCGCCCCCGCCCTTCGCCGCGGCGTCGCGCTCGCCGCCCTCGCCGCCTCGGCCGCGCTCGGCCTCGCCTGCCCGCCTCGACCCGCTCCGGTCCCGGAGCCCCCGGTGCCGAGCGCGTCGAGCGGCACGGCGACCGCCTCGGGCCCGCACGGCGCCGTCCGCTGCGGCGCCGCGCGCTGTCGCGTGCCCGACGAGCGGTGCTGCCATGGCGCCGAGGGCGATCGGTGCGTGCCCGACGACGGCTCCGCGTACTGCCCCGACCGCGGCACCGAGTACGCGTCGATGGCCTGCGACGACCCGAGCGACTGCCGCGCGGGCGACGTGTGCTGCCTCCAGATGACCCCCGAGGGTACGCAGGCCACACGCTGCAGCCCCCACCCCTGCCCGACGGCCGAGGTGTGCGTGCCCGGCGCCGCGGCCTGTCACGAGGGTCTGCGCTGCGAGGCGGAGCACGGGGACCTCGAGGGGCGCTGCGTCGCGGCCGCACCGCGCGCGCGCTGCGGTGGGCGCGACTGCGCCGGCGCCGAGCCCGAGTGCTGCTTCAGTCACGCCGCGGAGCTCGCCACCTGCGGCAAGCCGGGGAGCTGCGATCGCCACATCGACCTGGCCTTCGGGTGCGCCTCGCGCGCCGACTGCGGGGGCTACTTCTGCTGCCAGTATCCAGGGGGCTACGCCTGCGCGGGCAGCTGCGGCGGCGCGGGCGCGCTCTGCGCGACGGTCGACGACTGCCCGGCCCGCGCGGGCGCTCCGGCCGTCGACTGCGCGCCGCTGCCGGGTCCGGCGATCCTCGGCGTGAAGGGCTGCGTCTACGCGGAT
>JADLAB010000064.1 GCA_020848455.1 Polyangiaceae bacterium | reverse complement strand
GCCGACGCTGCTCGCGGCGGTGGCGGCCACGCGCGAGCTGTTCGCCGGCGCCACGCTCGCCGAGGTGGGCGACTACTTCGCGCTGATGGGCGTGTTCGGCCTCCTGTTCACGCTCGGCGGCCTGGGGCTGTTCGAGACGCTCATCGAGGCGTGAACCGCCACCGGCTCGGCCTGCGAGTCGCGCCGCGGTGACTCGATGTCGCGCCGCACACCCGGAAGCGGAGCGAGCCGAACCACGGAGTCACCGAGCAGCTCTAGGCAGCGGGCGCTCGGGCGAAGTCGAGCCTCAATGCGCCGTGTCCGGCTCGGGCTCTTCGAGCTCGATGCCGAAGGCGCTCGCCACCTCGCGCTCGAGGGCGGCGCGGAGCTCCGTCTCGAGGGCGTGCAGGCTCGGCGCCGCGCGCAGCGCGTTCAAGGCGTACACGAACACCCGCGGCACGGTGCTCTCGCCGGGCACCGCGCCCGGCTCGCCCTCGGGCGGCGCAGGCGCCCCGGCGGGGGTGTCCTCGCTCCGAGGCCCGGTCGCGTCCTCGGAGGGCGCGTCGACGAGCGCGAGCGCCCGCGGATCGACCCCGTCGACCACGACCTCGGCGCCCGGGAGGTCGACGACGTACACCTCGGCGTTCCCCACCAGGCTGGCGAGCTCGGGGGGCAGGCCGCGGAGCGCGCCCTCGACGGTCGCGGCGAAGGCCTGCTCGTCCGGTGCCCATGGCGGACGGGGGGACTCGCGCTCGAGGGCGAGCGCCTGGAGCAGATCGCTCGTGGCGCCGCGCCGATCGCCGCGCTCCTCGCGCAGCAGACCGCGGTAGTAGAGGGCGTCGCCGTGCCGAGGCTCGGCGGCGAGTGCCGCGTCGAACAGCTCGGCCGCGCGCGCGAGCTGGCCGACCTCGAAGTGGGCCCGTCCGACCGCGAAGCTCTGGGCCGCGGCCTCGTAGGGGCCGCTCGGCAGCGCGGCGAGCGTCTTCTGCGCCTCGTCCACGTCGCCCTTGCCGAGCAGGGCCTCGAACTTGAGCAGCAAGGTGTCGATGATCTCGTCCTCGTAGTCGGTGACGCCCAGGATCTGCTCGCACAGCTCCACGGCCTCGTCGTACTCGCCGAGCGCGTGCGTGTAGACCTCGGCGGCGTTCAGCATCGCCTCGACGTAGGTGTCGTCGAGCAGGATCGCCTGGTGGTAGGCCTCGAGCGCCTCGTCGGAGTCCCCCTCGAGCGAGGCGGCGTAGCCGAGCAGGTTGTAGGCCTCGGGCGATTCGGGGTCGAGCTCGATGGCGCGTCGCGCCGAGCTCTCGGCTCCGCGGATGTCGCCGCGCTGCGCCAGGTCCCAGCCGCGATCGAGGTGCGCGGTCAGCTGGTCCATGCCGGAGCCTGCGTCGTGCGTCATTTTCCGGTCTCGCGTCTCGTCGTGGGCGGTACGCGGGCGCCCGCTCGCCGCCGCGCTTGGGCCGCCGTGTCCTAGCAGACGCCGCGCCGAGCGCAAAGCCGGCGCAGCCCGAGGCCCGCAGCTCGGAGCCGCCGCGCTTCGGTGGGATCAGGGCCGCGCTACTCGTGGATCACGACCATCGAGCCCGGCCGGGCGCCCGTGGCCCACACCCCGTGCCAACCCGGCGGCAGCGCGGGATCGGTCCACATGAAGATGTGCTTGGCGTCCTCCGGCGCGAGGTTCACGCAGCCATGGCTCTGCTCGCGCCCGAAGTTGTCGTGCCAGAAGGCGGCGTGCAGGGCGTACGAGCCGTCGTAGTACTCGACGTAGGGCACGTCCTCGATGCTGTAGGGCGCGTCCCCGGCGATGCCGTCGCCGTCCATCGTGATCGCGACGTGCTTCTCGCGGATGCGGAAGGAGCCCGTCTTCGTGCGGTGATCCTTGCGCTTGTCCGAGGAGCGCTTGCCGGGGCTCACGAGCGCCGCGTAGGCGGGTGTGTCGCCCTCGAAGGCGACCAGCGTCTTCTTCGAGAGGTTCACGTCGATCCACTTCTCCGCGGGGCCGACGCCGCCGGGCCGCTCGCCGGGCTCGGTGTAGGTGATCTCGTCGTCCTTGAGCCAGTAGCCGTCGACGGTCTCGCGGTAGCGCGTCTTGTCGTAGAGCTCCGTGCGTCCCGTGAGTCCCACGGCGAAGTGCCGCGGCAGCTTGTCGCCCCGCTTGGGTCGCTTCGCGTCCACGGCATACTTGTGCGCGCGCTGCGCCACGACGAAGCCCGCGGCCTTCACGCCGCCGCCGAGCACGATGCCGCGCGTCTCGGGCGTCTTCGGGATGATCATGCGGTCGGCCGGCGCGACCAGCCCGCTCGTGCTCTTGTACCAGATGCGGCTGTTGAGCCCGAAGGTGCGGTCGATCGCGATGAAGAAGCCCTTGACCATGCGCTTGGCGATGACGCCGTCGTGCTCGTCGAGGTCCTTCAGCGTGACGTTGACCTGCTCGCCCTTCGGCTTCTGCCACCAGGGCTTCTCTGGCTCTTCCTCCGCGAGGCCGGCGTCGGTGGCGTCGACGGCCGCCGGGACGACCTCCCGGGACGTCGCCGGCTCGGGCGCGCTCGCGACCGGCAGCGGGTCGGCGCCCGCGTCGGGCGCCGCGCTCGCGACGACCTCGGCCGAGCTCGGCTCCTTCGGCGGCTTGTCGTCCTTCGCGCCAGGCTTCTTGAGGTACGGCTCGTAGGCGTACATCTGCTCGGGGGTCGGGACGACCTGGTAGAGCGGCGTGCCGTGCGCGTTGTTGTACGCGTAGCGGTAGGGCAGGGCCGCGTCGAGATTGGGTGCGCGAATGCCGAGCCGCACGCGCGCGTCGCCGAGGTCGAGCGTGGCGTACTTGCCGCACACGTAGCCGCCGCCGACCAGCGGGTAGAACCCCTGCCGGCAGGCGGCCGTGCGAATCGGCTTGTCGATCACCGCCACCTTCGCGCCCTTGCGCAGGTAGCCCTGCCACTGCGAGGAGAAGCGCGCCGTCTCGTAGACGGGGGTCTTGTCGGCGAGGGCTCCGAGCCACGGGCCGCCGTAGGGCTGCTCGCCCGCGGCGCTCGCCACGGGCGGGGTGTCGTCCTTGACGCCCGCCTGCTCGAGCTGCTTGTCGAGGTCGCCGGCCGGTGCGGGCGGTGGGGGCAGGCCGAGCTCGGCGCCGCCGCCGGCTGCCGCCAGATCTCCCTCGATGGAGGCGCCCGGGGGTGGGTCGGCGCGGCAGGCGCTCGTGTGGCTGGCCACCACGATGGCGCCGGCCCCGAGCAGCACGCCGACGCCCGCGCCGACGAGTGCACTGGCGCGGCCGGGACGCGCCGGGCCGCTCGCCTGCCGAGGGCCGCGCGCGGGCGTGCGGGCGTTGCGCGGGCTCGCCTCGCCGCCCGTCGCGCGCCCCTCGGGCGCGTCGGGTCGCGAGCCCCGCCCGGCAGGGCCGCCGTGAGCGTGCGGCCGGCGCGGCCCCGCCTCGTGGCCGGGGCGCGTGCCGGGCCGGCTCGGGGCGCGGCCGGGAGGCTGAGAGGCTTGGCGTGCCATGCGGGCTCCGGTGGTTGTTAGCCCGATTCGCGGGCTCGATCCAATTTCGCGCGGCCGAGGTGTGCGCGAGGTCCTGGCGTGGTCCAGGGTCACCGCGCCCGTCGCCACCGGCCGGTGCTCCACCACGAGCACGAACGCCGCACGCGGTGGCGGCATTCGCGGCGGCGGCTCGCCGCTGGCGCGGCGAGCAGAGCGGGAGGCTGGCACCCCGGAGCGGGGCGAGAACCTGCCGCCGGCTTCGGGCCGCCGCAGCGCAGTTTGCGCTCGCCGCGGGGGCTGGTAAGAAGGGCGCGCATGTCCCCGGCTCCCACGCCTGCCGAGCGCGTCGAAGAGCTCGCGCGCCATCCCAAGGCCGACGCCGTCGCCGCGCTGGTCTGCCGGCTGGCCTGGCGCGCCTGCGAGGAGCGTCGCGCCGACCTCGGGCGCGGCCTCGAGGCGGAGCTCGAGGCGGCGTCGCTCACGCCCGAGGACGGGGCGAGCGCACACGGCAACGTCCTCGAGGCGCTCGGGAGCGGCGCTCCTGGCCTCGCCGACCGGGCACTCGTGGCGGCATGGATCGCGCGCGGGGTCGGCGACGAGCTCGGCCGCGAAGGCAAGGACGGGGCGGCGACGCCGGACGAGCTCGCGGCGCGGCTCTGCTGGCTCGGCGCCGCGGCGCGCATCGACGCGCTCGGCGTGCTCGACGCCGCGCTCGGCTCGCGCGCCGGCGCGGTCTGGACCGCGGTGGCGGGGCTCGTGCGGGCCGTGGACGCCGGCGAGCGCGCCGAGCTCGCACCCGCCCTGGTCGGCCTCGCGGCGCTCGGCGCGAGCCTCTGCGACGGGGCGTCGCGCGCCCTGGCGAGCCTCGTGCCCTCGCTCGTCGAGCCAGCGCTGCTCGCGCTCGCGCGACCGCCGGTGGCCCCGGCGGCGGGCGGCGCGGAGGCTCACGTGGCGGGTGAGGTGGGCAGCGCCCCGCTCGGCTCCGGGGCGCTCGTGCTCGCGACCGTGACGGGCTGGCTGCTCCTGCGCTACGCGTTCCGGGGCCTCGGGCTGTTGCTCCGGGTGCGTCGCCCCGCCGAGCTGCGCGTGCAGGCGACCGGCATCGCCGTGAGCACGCGCTGGGAGGTGCTCGGGCGGGTGGTGCGCGCGCGCGACATCCACATCCCCACCGCGAACCTCGCCCGCGCGGCGCGCGAGGTGCGCTACCCGCGCTTCGCGATGTACGCCGGCCTCCTGGCCCTCACCGTCGGGAGCTACTTCGGCCTCACGCTCGTCACCGACGGCCTGCGCGCCTCGTCGCCGTCCCTGCTCGGCATCGGGGCGGCGATCCTCGGCGGCGGCGTGCTCCTCGACTTCGCCGCGGCAGTCCTGTGGCCCGGGCGGCGCGGCAAGTACTGGTTGCTGCTGGTGCCCCGCCGGGGGCGCCGCATCGCGCTCCGCACGCGCGACGTCGTCGCGGCCGACGCCGCACTCCAGGCGCTCGGGCGCAACGCGCGCGCCGCGGGCTGAGCGCGCTCCGCGGCTCGCCGCCCGTGCCGCGCCGACTTCTTGGCCCTCGGTCATCGACTTCGCTACCCGTCGTCGGCGCCTGGTGCAGAGGCGCGCCCGCGGAGGAGTGATGAAGTCGAAAGCGCAGATGCTGTCGGAGCTGAGGAAGATGCTTCACGACGTGTTCGCGGCCCGTGCCGCGGGCACCGAGTTCGCGCGGATGGCGCGAGCGCACGGTTACGTCGACGGCTACATGCGTGCGCTGCTCGAGACGGGCGCGACCACGAAGCACGAGCTGCTCGGGGTCGTGGCCGAGGAGCGGGCGCGCGTGAGCGGCCCCGCGGTCGGCGCCGTCGCGAGCGACGACGCGGCCGAGGCAGCGGCCTGAAGCGCCGCGGTCCGACCGCGCCGGTACGGACGGGCTCGCGGGCCCCGGCCCGACGAGCCGCGACTACGGCGCGACGACGCTGACGTTGCCGATCGCGGACGGCGTCGCCACGCGCCACCAGTTGACGATCCTGGACCCGCCCGGCAGCTCGACCTGGCGCGAGAACGCGCCCGCGAAGTGGCCGTCCTGCGGCAGCGTCGTGACCGTCCAGGCATGGGCGCCCTGCGACGGGGTACCGACGGCGAGGCGCAGTGTGCCCTCCGAGGCGTCCTGGTAGCTCACGCGGATCTCGCCGCCCTGCGTGACGAGGATGTTCGAGTCGTCGCCGACCAGGTGCTGGCCGTCGCTGTTGCCGGCGCCCGTATCGACCACCTCGGGCGTGCCCGGCGTGGTGCCGGCGGTCACCTTCACGTAGTTGACGGCCTCCTCGAGGCCATCGACGTAGCTCAGGTGATAGTTGCCATCGAGGTCGATGGCGAGCGACAGCCCGATGCCCTTGTCGCCGGTGTCGGTGCCCGCGCTCTCGCCGTCGGCGATGACCGTCGTCCACGCCGCGCCCGCCTTGGAGGCGACGACCACGTTGCCGTGGATGCGGTCGTAGAAGGCGACGCCGAGGCCACCCACGGGGTTCGCCGCGAGCGATACGTAGAGCCCCGTGGCATCGGGGTAGCTGTCGGTCTGCGTGTTGCCGTACACCGCCTCGCATTGCGGCACGGCGTTGACGAGGACGCACGACTCGCCGGAGGCGCAGCTCGCCGGGCAATCCTTGCTCTTGTCCAGGCACGTGCCCGTCGACTTCACGCACGTCGTCCCCGTCGCGCAGTAGCGCGCGCGGCACGGCGTGGCCTCGTCGGCCGCGACCTCCTCGAAGGTCCACGTCGCCTGGCTCGCGCCGACCGCGCTGCCGAGCGCCAGGCGCACGCCGCTGCGGACCGCGCCCGCGTCTCCCGCCTCGACGAACTGGTAGGCGATGACCGGCAGCCCGCTGACGAACGAGAGCTTGGCGTAGCGGCCGTTTTCGGCCTTGTCACCGCCGACGACCTCCGTGCTCGCCCAGCCCCCGCCCGCGAAGCTCGCGTAGCGGAGGGCATGATGCGTCGCGTCGTAGTAGGCGAGGGCCGGCTGGCCGTTCGCGTCGAGCGCGATCGACGTCCACAGGCCGACGTCGTCGCCGGGCTCGGTCTGCCCGCCTCGAAACCCTTGCGGGTCGTAGAGGTTCGCGTTGACCGGGGGCTCGGTCGGCACGCCGTCGACCAGCGTCCACACGACGTCCCCGCCCGTGTAGCTGCCCACGACGAGATCGCCCCAGGTGAAGCCTCCCGCCCAGTCGGCCTCGAGGTAACCCGCGATCCACACCGTGCCGGCGGCGTCGACGGTCGCCGACGTGTAGGCGCCGATGAGGCCCGGGTTGAGCGCGACGCAGGTCCCGGTGGCGCGGCAGCCCGTCTCGGCGGTGGTCTCGTCCTCGGCGCAGTTGCAGCCGGCGAACATGCCCGGAACCGTCAGGACCACGAGGGCGAGGGTGAGCTCGCGCCAGCGGCGCGCGACGCCTGCGCGATGCGCGCGTCCGCGCCGCCCGAGGACCCGCCGTCCGAGCACGGCGCCGACGCCGAGCGCCGCGAGCCACCAGGCCGAGCCGCCGCGCTCGCCCGAGCCCGCCAGCACGCAACCGCAGCCACCCCCGCCGCTGTCGCCGACGCGGCCGCGGAGCAGGGCCTGCGAGGTCGAGCCCACGTGGCCGGTCTCGTCCTCGGCCTCGACCTCGATGCGGTCGTTGTCGCCCGGGTCGAAGGCCTCGAGCGCGGCGGCAGCCGTCCAGTCGCTCCACGGGTGCCACCGCACCGCGCCGTCGCGGCCGGTGCGCCCGAGGCGTACGCGCACCATCGTGGCGTCGCCCGACACGGCGTCGTCCGCCGTCACGAGCACGGTTCCCTCGGCCTGCTGCACGGCGACGAAGGGCGGCGACGAGTCGACGTCCAGCTGGAACGTGGCGGGCTCGCGGTCGAGGGTGAGTGGGTCGCCGACGACGCGCGCCCGCACGCTCACGACGTGCTTGCCCTCGGTGGAGAGCCACGGGTCGCGCGCCACCAGGCGCCGGTCGCTGCGGAACGGGTGCCACGGCAGGTTGTCGACGCGGTACTGCCACTCCACGCGCTGACCCGCGCTGGCGAGGTCCGTGCCGAGGTCGAGCACGGCCTCCGGCAGGCGGCGCTCGGCGCCGCTCCAGCCGAGGTCGCCGGCGTCGAAGGACACGAAGCCGACCGTGGTGTCGACCGAGGTCTTCGCCTGGACGACCCCGAGGGCTGCGAAGATGCCGAGGAAGCTGTCGCTGCCCTTGGAAAGCTTGCGCAGGCCGGGCGAGCCCTGGCCGTCCACGGTGTCCGGGATCACGAGCGTCAGGCCGAGGCTCGCGAGCGAGCCGTTGAGGTCGACGGGCGGGATGGCGCCGCCGATGAACTGGCCCACCATCGACCCCAAGAGGTCCTGGAGCGACGCGGCGATCTTCGTCGGATCCTCGCGCAGCAAGCTCGTCGTGACGACGCCGTTCGAGACGCCGATCTGGTCGATGACGGGCTGCAGGCCGTCGGGGGTGACCACCAGGTTGACCGGCACGTCGAGGTCCAGGCTGGCGGAGAAGGCACGCACGAAGCGGTCGAGCGACCAGATGTAGAAGTCGAACACCATCTGCTTGGCGGTCACCCGGATGAGCGGGTCGGTCGCGAGATCGGTGCCGTTGCCGAAGTGCACCTCGGGGGGCTGCTGGGGCCGGATGGCGATCGCGAGCTGCTGGGCCTGCTTCTGCCAGCCGAGCTCGTTCATCGACGGCGCACCGATGCCGATCGCGACGAGGCTCGAGGTGAGCTGCGGCACGAGGTCGCCGGTGATGCCGAGGCACAGGGTGCCGCTGTTGTAGACCTGCGCCATGAGGTAGTTCGTGAAGCGCTCCGAGAGGGCCAGGCCCACGTGCGGCGCCGGCGGGACGTTGGGGTCGCCCTGCGGCCAGTCCGGGACGGTGTTGGCCAGGAGCTCGTCCGGGATCGGAATCGCGGTCGGCATCGGGAGGCTCGAGATGGGCACGCAGTTCGACATCGGCCGCGCCTCGGAGCCGCCGTAGAAGCCGAGCGTGGCGCCGCTCGCGATCGGGTTGAGGTCGCCCCAGTGGAAGCCCGAGCCGTCGTCGCGCAGGTTGTGCCCGCCCGAGGCGAGCAGGAAGTCGAACGCGCCGCGGGTGCCCGGCGAGAAGCTCGAGAGCAACGCGCCCGCGTTCACGTGGCCGTCGAGCCCGAGCATGATCGAGGCGCACTCGGCGTTCGCGTCATTGCCGTAGCGGCACACGCCGTTCACGTCCACGGTGCCCGTCGGGCAGGGCGGGGTCACGGCCGGGTTCGCCTGCTGGCAGAGCTGGGCGTCGATCTGATCGGTGAGCGTCCCGATGAGCGGGTCGATCAGCATCGGCAGGATGATCCCCTTCAGGGCGTTCAGGATCGAGGCGTCGAAGCCGCCGCAGAAGTGGAGCGAGCCCTCGAGCGTGTTCTGGTCGATGTCGACGGTGTTGACCTTGACCTTGGAGTAGCCAAACCGGGAGTGGTTCGGGTCGGCGTCGATCTCGATCGAGATGTCGACGTTGAGCGGGATGTTGGCGAACGTCTGGGCGTTGTTCGGGCAGGCTCCGTTGCCGTTGAGCACGCCGACGATGTTGCTCTCGACGCAGCCGAGCAGCGGCACGCAGAAGTAGACGATGTTGATCGGCAGGCTCTGGAGCCGGATGGGCAGCGGGCCCTGGATCCGGATGTCGTGGGGGTTCTCGGACGTGATGGCGAGCTGCGCGTTGCCGATGTCGATCTCCGCGACGCACTTGGGCGGATTCGCGTTCGGGTCGGCGCCCCCCTGGCACACCGCGTAGTCGATGCCGAGCTGGCTGCCCGAGGTCTCCGGCACCTCGAAGGTCATGATGCCGCCGCCGCCGCCGATGAGCGTGGCCGCGAGGGTGCCCACGTTGTCCTGCAAGAACTGCAGGCCGGACTGGGTGAGTCGCACCGCGGCGGCGTTCTCGATGCGCTTGCTGGCGTCGAAGCCACCGGGCAGCGGCTCGAGCCCGCCGCACGCGCAGCCGCTCGAGCAGCCGCCACCGGCGCAGCCGGCGAACACGAGAAGGACGAGGGCAATGACGAGTCGCTTCAACAAGCGAAGCATGGCGGACACCTCCGAGCGCGACGGCCTGCGAGTCGACACGCGAGCGTGCGCTAGCCGCCATGGTATGCGCCGGCCCCGGCTTCGCGCAACGGCGGCCCGTGTCGCCCGGTCGCTTTTGCGCGGGCCGGGAAGCGCCGAGCCCGAGGCCAACCCCGGCGAAAGTGCAGGGCGCGCGCGCGAAGCGCGGCGCGGCGAGCAGCGGTCGTTGTCTAGGGCGGCGCGCTGTCGTAACATGACCCATTGACCGCCCGGACGCCGGCTTGATGAGCGACGACGACGAGAAATACGACGATCTCGAGGCGACGCGCGTGTCGGACCTCGACAAGCTGCGGGCCGAGCTCACGCGCCGCTCGCAGCGCGACCGTGCCTATCTCATCGTCCTCGCCGGCGTCGACGTCGGCAAGATGTTCAAGCTCGGCGAGGGCCAGACGACCATCGGTCGCTCGCAGAAGGCCGACATCCGCCTCGACGACGACTCGATCTCGCGCCTCCACGTCAAGGTGACGCTCGCCGGCACCTTCGTGGAGGTCGAGGATCTGCAGAGCTCGAACGGCACGATGGTCAACGGCGAGCGCATCGCGAAGCACGCGCTCAAGGACGGCGACAAGATCCGCGTCGGCGAGACCACGATCCTGAAGTTCACCTTCCACGACCGGCTGGACGAGAGCTTCCAGCAGAAGATGTACAACGCGGCGCTGCGCGATCCGCTCACGCGCGCCTACAACAAGAAGTACTTCCTCGACTCGATCGCCACCGAGGTCTCGTACGCCAAGCGCCACGAGACGCCGCTGTCGCTCATCATGTTCGACCTCGACCACTTCAAGCGCGTCAACGACACCTACGGGCATCCGGCGGGCGATCAGGTGCTCATCGAGATTGCCTCGGTGGTGCAGGGCATGCTGCGGACCGAGGACGTCTTCGCCCGCTACGGGGGCGAGGAGTTCGTCGTGGTCCTGCGCGGCATCACGCTCGCGAACGCGGGCCTGCTGGCCGAGCGCCTGCGCGCCGCGGTCGAGGTGGCGCCGATCGTGTCGGACGGCAAGCGCCTGCCGGTGACGGTGAGCGTCGGCGTCGCGTGCTTCGAGCCCCACCAGGAAGATCCGCGCGGCCTCATCGCCGCCGCGGACGAAGCCCTCTACGCGGCGAAGCACGCGGGCCGGAATCGCGTCATGCTCAAGTATCCGCCCGGCACGGCTCCGCCCTAGCAGCCGGCGGGCGACGTCGACCCGAGTTTCCGAGCGCCGCGAGGTACCGATGGACCTGCCTGCCGAGCCCCGTCTGCGTTGGTTGCTGCGCGCGAGCGCGCGCCTCCTCGGTGCCGGTGCCGAGCCCGTGAGCGGCCTCGTGCTGCCGAACGCCGAGTTCTTCCCGGACGCCTTCGACGGCACGGGCGCCGCCGTGGGCAAGCTCCTGTCGCGGCTCGCGGGCTACGCGGGTCTACCCGAGACCGAGCTGCGCCTCGGCCTCGCGAGCCCCGAGGGCGAGGAGGGCGGCGGGGGCTGCGGCACCGGCGCCTGCTGCGGCTCGGGCGGCGGCCACCGGCACGGCGACGACAAGCCGCGCGCGCGTGTCGAGCGCGGCTCCGACGGAGCGTACGTCGTGAACGTCCAGGCGGCCGAGGCGCGCCACCCGACGGTGCTCACGACCGCGCTCGTCCAGGGGGTCGCGGCGGTGTTCTGCACCGAGGTCGGCGTTCTGTCGGCCTTCGCGCCGGCCGAGGTCGCCGGCGCGGTGGAGGTCGCCGGCGCGCTGCTCGGCTTCGGCGTCCTGCTCGCGAACGGCGCGCACATCCTGCAGCGCGGCTGCGGCGGGGTGAAGGTGGTGCGCGCGACGCGGCTGCCGCTCGACGAGCTCGCCGTCGCCACCGCCATCCAGTGCGAGCTCTTCGGCACGCCCGAGCGGGTCGCGCGCGCCGAGCTCGACCCGACGCCGCGCACCAACTTCGACGGCGCGGTCGCGTGGGTTCGGGCGAACCGCGGCGTCGTGCGCCTCGTGCGCACCGACACCGCGGCCATCGAGGCGGACAGCTACGCTCTCTGCGAGGGCCGCAGCTGGCTCGGGCGCGTGTTCGGCATCGGGCGGGCGCGCGGCGCCTCGGTGCCCACCGACGACGATCTGGCGGCGCTCGAGCGCGAGCTCGCGCTCGGCAGCGGCCGGGGCGTGGCGAAGCCGAAGGCCGCGCCCGCGGACGCAGCCCGCCAGCAGCGCCTCGCGGAGCTGCGCGCGCTCGTGGACGAGTCGCTCGACGGCTGAGCGCGCGCCCGCGCCCGGCTAGCGGGCAGGGGGCTCGAGGGCGCGCACGCCGTCGGCCTCGCTCACGAGCACGACCGAGGCCATCGCGAGAAAGAGGCCGTGGTCGAGCACGCCCGGGATGCGGCGGAGCGCCGCGTCGAGCGCGCGCACGTCGCCGATCGGGCCGAAGTGCCCGTCGACGATGTGCTGGCCGTTGTCGCTCAGGAAGGGCGTGCCGTCCGGGCGGCGGCGGAGCTCGGGGCGGGCACCGAGCGCCCGCAGGGCCCGGCTCACGGGCGCGAGCGCGAACGGTACGATCTCGATCGGGATCGGCGTGCGTGCGCCGAGGCAGGGCACGAGCTTGTCGGGCGTCACGAGCACGACGAAGCGCCGCGCGGCGGCGGCGACCACCCGCTCGCGCAACAGGGCGCCGCCGAGGCCCTTCGTGAGGTCGAGCGCCGGGCTCACCTCGTCGGCGCCGTCGACGGCGACGTCGAGCTCCGCGACGTCGTCGAGCGTCGCGAGCGGGATGCCGAGCTCGCGCGCCAGGGCCTCGGAGCGCACGCTCGTCGGCACCCCGCGGACGCCGAGGCCGGCCGCCACCCGCTCGCCTAGCTTGCGGATGAACGCCTCGGCGGCCCGGCCGGTGCCGAGGCCGAGCGTCATGCCGTCGGCGACGAAGCCGAGCGCCCGCTCGGCGACGCGTCCGAGCGCCACGGGATCGGCGCCGTTCGGCGCGGCCGCCTGGGACTGCGAGACCGACGAGTCGCTCATGACGGCCCCATGCACCGGACCTGCCCGCGGCGGCAAGGGTCTTGCGCGGCGCCCTTCGGGGGTGACAGGGACGCGCGGGCCGGTGTACGACCGGCTGAGCATGAGCCACCGCGACCCCGCCCTCGTCTACCTCGAAAAGAACTTCGAGCGCACGCTCGGCGACCTGATGGACCTCGTCCGCATCCCGAGCGTCTCCACGGCGCCGGCCCCGGATGCCGACATGGAGCGCAGTGCCGAGGCCGTGGCCGCGTGGATGCGGCGGGTCGGGCTCGAGGGTGTCGAGCTGCTACGCGTTCCGGGCGCCCACCCCTACGTGTACGGCGAGTGGCTGCGCGCGCCCGCCGGCGCGCCGACCGTGTTGCTGTACGCGCACCACGACGTGCAGCCCGTGGGGCGGCTCGGCGAGTGGAAGTCGCCGCCCTTCGAGCCCGAGGTGCGCGACGGGCGCGTCTACGGTCGCGGCGTCGTGGACGACAAGGCGGGCGCCGCCGTGCACTTCGCCGCCATCGAGGCGTATCTCCGCTCCGGCGGCCTGCCGATCAACGTCAAGGTCCTAATCGACGGCGAGGAGGAGGTGAGCTCCGAGCACCTCGGTCCGCTGCTCGAGGCGCAGCGCGAGCGCATGGCCGCGGACCTCATGGTGCTGACCGACACGGCGAACCTCGCGGCCGGCGTGCCGTCCATCACCTACGCCCTGCGCGGCATCGTCATCGTGGATGTCGAGGTGGCGGCGGTCGATCACCCGCTCCACTCCGGGATGTGGGGCGGGCCCACGCCCGACGCGCCGCTCGCCCTGTGCAAGATCCTCGGCGGCTTGCTCGAGGACGACGGGCGCATCGACGTCCCCGGGCTCTACGACAAGGTCCGTCCCCTCGGCCCGCGCGAGCGTGCGCGGCTCGCGGCGCTGCCCTTCGACGCCGCCGAGTTCCGGCGCGACGCCGGCGTGCTCGCCGGCGTCGGCATGGCGGGCGAGGCGGGCTACTCGACCTACGAGCTCCTGTGGCTCCGTCCGTCGCTCGACGTGAACGCGCTCGAGGCGGCACCGCTCAAGGGCGCATCGAACCAGATCGTCCCCTCGGCACGCGCACGCGTCGGCATCCGCATCGTGCCCGACCAGGATCCCGACGAGGTCGCGCGCCTGCTGTGCGCGCGCCTGACGGCGAGCCCACCCTGGGGCGTCCAGGTGACCGCCACCGTGAAGGCGGCGGCCGGCTGGTGGGTCACCGACCCCGAGGGCCCCGCCTTCGAGGCGGCACGCCGCGCGCTCGAGGCGGGCTTCGGTTCCAAGGTGGCGTTCATCGGCTGCGGCGGCTCGATCCCCTTCGTCGAGCCGTTCGCGCGCGTGCTCGGCGGCGTCCCGGCGCTGCTCGTCGGCCTCGAGGATCCCGCGTGCAACGCGCACAGCGAGAACGAGTCGCTGCTCGTGAGCGACTTCCAGAAGGCGCTGCGCAGCGCCGTCTACCTGTACGACGAGCTGTCCCGTCTGCCGAGGCGCTGAGGCCCGGCGCGCGCGTCAGAACGACGACGACAGCGACAGCCCGGCGACGCTCGGCCCGAGCAGTGGGGCGAGCTGCGTCTTCGGGGGCTCGGCGGCCGAGCTCGGGGCGGCGACGAAGTGCCACACGAGGCCGCCGACGACGGCCGCGGCGCCGATGCCGATGAGCGCACCGCCGGCCGCGACCATCGTCCGGCCCTGGTTGCCCTTCGAGGCAGTGTCCTCGGTGCAGTTGACGCGCGCCGGGCACTCGGCGTCGGCGTCCGAGACCTTGGCGGCACCGATGGGCGCGAGAATGACACCGGTGAGCACGGCGGCGCCGCCCACTCCGACGAGGATCCACGGGCCCACGTTCGGGCCGCCGTCCGGCGAGGGCCCGTCCGGCACGGGCACCGGTACCGGCGGCGGGGGCGGGGGTGGGGGCGGGGGCGGGGGCTTCGGTGCGAGCTCCGCCTTCAGGTTCTTCACCTTCTCGACGATGGTCGGGTCGGCGTCCTTGCCCATGCGCTGCACGTAGGTGTCGAACGCCTCGACGGCGCTCTCGATCATGCCCGAGCCGGGCTTGAGCGCCGCGAGCTTCTCGTAGGCGTTGCCGATGTTGATGAGCAGCGGGTGCGCGCGGCAGTCGAAGCGATACGCGTCCATCCACGTATCGATCGCCTTCTGGTACGCGCCCGTGTCGTAGTAGCTCCGGGCGGCGGAGTGGAGGCCCTGGGCCGCGGTGACCTCCTCGTCCTTGGGCTCGCGCGTGCAGGTCGGGTAGGGGTTCGCCGCGAGCGCGGCGCCGACGCTCAGCACCACGGCCGCCGCGATGCCGGCGGCGAGCGTGCGGGAGGGCCTCGGGGCGAATCTGCGACTGAGCGATGTGCGCATGTTCGACTCGGCCCGCGCAGGCGGGCGAACGCTTCGGTTGATACTAGTGCGCGCACCCGCCGGCTAGCAAATGCGTGGGGTCGACGCGCGCGCACGCGCGTCCCCGACGGGCTCGCCCGCGCGAGCGTCCCCGACGGGCTCGCCCGCGCGAGCGTCCCCGACGGGCTCGCCCGCGCGAGCCCGATGGGACGGGACAGTCGGCGGGCTCTGGGCTAGCTTGCGGAGCGGGGCATGTTACCGACTCGAGAGCAGATCCTCATCGTCGACGACGAGGCGAACCTACGGCGCGTCCTCGCGGCCCAGCTCGGGCGCGACGGCTACGAGGTGCACACGGCCGAGGACGGCGAGGCGGGCCTCGCCTTCTTGAAGGAGCACCACGTCGACCTCGTCATCACCGATCTGCGCATGCCGAAGCTCGGTGGCATGGACCTCCTGCGCGCCGCGCTGCGCGAGGATCCGACCCTGCCGGTCGTCATCCTGACGGCCCACGGAACGGTCGACAACGCGGTCGAAGCCCTGAAGACCGGTGCCTTCGACTACCTGACGAAGCCCTTCGATCAGGACGAGGTGCGCCTCATCGTGCGCAAGGCCCTGCGCACGCGCGACCTCGCGAGCCGCGACGCCACGGACCAGGGCGGCGCTGGCCCGGTGGGCGGTGCGCGTTACGGCCTCATCGGCTCGAGCCCTCAGATCCTCGAGCTCTACGCGCTCATCGAGCGGGTCGCCGACACGCCCACCACGGTGCTCATCACGGGCGAGAGCGGCACCGGCAAGGAGCTCGTGGCGCGCGCGCTCCACCACAACTCGGGGCGCGCGAGCCGGCCGTTCATCAAGGTGAACTGCGCCGCCATCCCGAAGGATTTGATGGAGTCGGAGCTCTTCGGCTACGAGCGCGGCGCCTTCACCGGCGCCGTCGGCAGCAAGCCGGGCCGCTTCGAGCTCGCCTCGGGCGGTACGCTCTTCCTCGACGAGGTCGGAGAGATCCCGATCGAGATGCAGGTCAAGCTCCTGCGCGTGCTGCAGGAGAGCGAGTTCGAGCGCGTCGGTGGCATCAAGACCCTGCACGTCGACGTGCGGCTCGTGGCGGCCACCAACCGCGACCTGAAGCGCGAGATCGGCGTCGGCGCCTTCCGCGAGGACCTCTACTACCGGCTCAACGTCGTCCCGATCGCGCTGGCACCGCTGCGCGAGCGCCGCGGCGACATCGCCGAGCTCGTGACCTTCTTCATCGCCAAGTTCAACAAGCGGCTGAAGAAGAGCGTGCAGTCCGTCGAGCCTGCGGCGCTCGAGGTGCTCCGCGGCTACCCGTGGCCCGGCAACGTGCGCGAGCTCGAGAACATCATCGAGCGAGCGGTGCTGTTCGCCGACACCGCGAGCATCCGCGAGGCGGATCTGCCCGGCGAGGTGTTGCGCGGCTCGGCGCCGCCGGCCGAGCGCAGCGAGCCGGGGACCGACGGCGCGCTCACGGGCGACGGGTTGAAGGAGCAGGTGAAGGCGGCCACCAGTCGCCTCGAGCGCGAGCTCATCGAGCGGGCGCTCGAGCAGACGAGCGGCAACGTGACGCACGCGGCGCGCCTGCTCAAGATCTCGCGCAAGGGTCTGCAGCTGAAGATGAAGGAGCTCGATCTGCGCGAGCGTGAGGACGGTTGAGCGCGGCCCGGCAGCGGCCGAAGCCTGCTCGCGCTGCCGGCGGGGCGCTCCCGTGTGCCATAATCGCCGACCGATGACCCGTCCCGCCCTCCTCGCCGCCCCGCTCGCCACCGGCCTCATCCTCGTCGGTGCCGCGCTCCACCCAGGGTGCAAGAACACGGACGGGGTCGCGCCGCTCGTGCTCACCCCATGCCCGAACGTCTACGCCGTCGCGGGTGGGGCGTGCCTCGAGGCCGGGATGGTCTGCAGCTACGTCGACCTGTCGGGCTGCCAGGCCTACTACCAGGCCACCTGTGGCAGCGACCTGCGCTGGACCGTCGAGCTCCCGTCGTGCGGGGGCGCCGGCCACGGCGGTGGCGGCGGCACGGGTGCAGCTGCCTCGGGCGGTGGTGGCGCGGGTGGGACCGACACGGGCGGTGGCGGGACGGGCACCGGTGGCGCGGGCACGGGCGGCGGGGCGGGTGGCGCCGGCCTCGTGTGCGACGATGCGGGCGACCCCAACTGCAGCGATCCGTTGCCGTGCCTGTGCGAGGGCTGCGTCGACGACGGGAACTGCGGTGCCAACGAGGACTGCATCTGCGCCGACTGCAGCGGCATCTGCGGGTGTCTAGACGACGGCGTATGCAGCCCGTTCTACGAGAGCTGCGGCTGCGTCGACTGCGCCCTGCACCCGCTCTGTCCATGAGGGACGGGCGGGGCGCGCGCGCCCACCCGGCGCCGCGCAAAAGCGTCTAAGGTGCGCCGTGGCCTCCCGACCGTCGCTCGGTGCGCTCGTCGCCTGGGGCGAGCGCCGCCTCACGCGCAGCGTGGGGGGGCGCGTCGGGCTCGTGGCCGGATGCCTCGCCGCCGCGCTGTGCGTCGGGGCCGGAGCCTGGATCGCCCGCGAGGGGCCAGCCGTTCCGCTGTCCGGCTGGGTCGTGCGCGCGGTGCGCTGGCTCGGGTGGTCGAGCCTCGCGCCGCTCGGCCTCGCCGCCGCCTGGGACCCGGGCGCAGCGGAGCGGCGCGACGGGCTCGACTGGATGGCGCGGAGCCGCGGCATCGACGGACGGCGCCTCGCGCTGGCACACGCCCTCGCCGTGGTGCGCGTCGCCGTGCGCCGTCTCGGCGCAGGGGTGCTCGTCTGCGCCGGCGGTCTCGCGCTCGTCGCGCGCGCCGACGCGGCCGCCATCCTGGCGCTCGTGCCGGGCCTCGTCGTTTTCGCCGTGGTGTGCGGCGTCACGCTCGGGCTCGCCGCGAGCGCCTGCGGTCGAGCGGCCGGGCGCTACGGCCCGTGGCTCCTCGCCGCCGTCGTGCTCCTGCCCTGGATGCTCTCGGACCTTTGGGCCGTGCCGCGCGCCTCGCTCCCGGGGCTGCTCGGGGCCTGCCTGGACGCGCTCGTGCGCGTCACGGGGGCGGCATGACGGCACCGCAGCCGAGCGCGGTCGGGGTCGGAGCGCTCCCGGTCACCGCGCCGCCGACCGTGGAGCTCCGCCGGGTTTCGGGGCTCGACCGGTCGCGCCGCGGCTGGCTTCACGACGCCACGGTCGAGCTCGGCGCCGGGGTGCACGTCGCGCTCGGCACGGCGCGCGACGGTGCGGCGGCGCTCGCGGCGCTCGTCTGCGGAGAGGTCGCGCCGCGCCACGGCCGCGTGCTCGTCGGTGGTGCGGAGCCGGCGCGCCGCGCGGGCGCGCGACGCGGCATCGCCGCGCTGCGGCGCGAGCCGTGCCTGCTGCCCGGCACCGTTCGCGCGGCGGTCCGGCTCGCGCTGTCGGTCTCCGGCGGGGCGCCCGACGCGTGTCTCGCGGCGCTCGGGCCCCTCGCGCGCCGCGAGGTGCGCGCGCTGTCGCGCGCCGAGCGGCGCCGCGTCGAGCTCGAGATCGCGCTCGCGCACCCGGCTCCGGTGCTGCTCTTGCTCGAGGAGCCCTTCTGCGACCTCGAGCCCGCCGACGCGCCGCGCCTGCGGTCCGTGGCGCGCGAGCGCGCCCGCGCGGGCGCGTGCGTGCTCGTCGTGGGCGGCGGCGGGAGCGACGCCGCGGGGCTCGCCGATCGCGTGCTCGTGCTCGAGCGAGGGCGCCTGGTCGCGAGCCAGCCGAACGCGGCCCTCGAGCGGCTCGTGGCGCCCGAGCTCGAGGTGTGGGTGCGCTCGGGTGGGCGCGCCCTCGTCGCGGCGCTCGCGGCCGAGGCCGAGGTCGACACGCTGACCTGGGCGGAGCGACCCCCGGGTGGTGCGCTCGTGTCGCTCGGCGCGCGCGACGCCGACGCCGCGGCCGCGGCCCTCGCGCGCGCCGTCGCGGTCTCGGGCGCCGAGCTCGTCGGCTTCGCCGAGCGTCAGCCGGCGCGCGACCGCCTCGTCGCGGCGCTGTGGGCGCCGCCGCCGCCGCGGCCGCCCCGGACGGCGCAGGTCTCCCCAACCGGCGCGCCGTCCCCGCCGCCGCCAGCGCCCGAGGAGCCCACACCGTGAGGGCGCGCCTCGTGGCGGCGCGCGCCGGCTTCGGGCTTGCCTGGGCGCGCCTGCGCCCGCGCGGGCTCTTCGTCCTCGCGCTCGGGCTCGCCGCCGCGCTCGTCGTGGCGGTGATCGAGCGCGCGACGGCTCCGACGTCCGCACCGGACCGCTCCCTCGCCTTCGCCAGCGGCTTCGTGCTGCCGCTCGTGGCGCTCGGCGTGGTGTCGCTCGCGACGGGCGCCGAGGAGCTCGGCGCGAGCGTGTGGTGTCTGTCACGCCACGGCCTCTCGCGTCGTGCGAGCCTGCTCGGCGTCGGCCTCGCGGTCGTCGCGGCCACGGCGCTCGCCGCGCTCGTGGTCGTGGAGGTGACCCTCGCGGTGGCGCACGGCGGCTCGCCCGGCGCCGACGCGCTCACGAGCGGCTGGATCGCCGCCCTCGGCGCGGCCGCGTACGGGAGCCTCGCGCTCGCTGGCGCGCGGCTGCTGCGCCGCGGTCGCGGTCGTTACGTCGTCGTGCTCCTCGACCTCTTGCTCGGCGGCGGCCACGTCTGGGGGCTGCCCTGGCCGCGCGCCCACCTCGCCAGCCTGCTCGGCGGTCCCGCGGCCCACGGACTTTCCCAGGCCGAGAGCTCGCTCGTGCTCGGAGCCGTGGCGCTCGGGACGGGGCTCGTCGCCACCGTCGTCACGCGCGACTGACGCCCGCGCCCGGCGGGGCGGGGGAGAAGCGACTTGGCGTCGGGGCGGCCAAGCGCCGCCGGCGCAGCGCAAGAACCTCGCCGCCTGATTCGGGGCGTCCCGGCCCCCTTGCGCCGGGCCGCGCGCCGCACGAAGCTCCCGCCGTGACGAGCCACCGCATCGACCCCGATTCCAGCAAGATCCTTTTGCGCACCAAGGCCACGGGCCTGCTCGCGCGCTTCGCGCACGACCTCGAGATCGAGGCGCGAGCGCCGCAGCTCACCGTCACGGTGGACGACGCGAGCTGGAGCGCGGAGCTGCGCGTCCTCGTGCCCGAGCTCCGCGTGCTCGGCGTGCGGCGCGGCGGGCGCGTCGAGACGGGCGTGCTGTCGCACGACGATCGGCTCGAGATCGAGCGCAAGATCCGCGAGGAGGTGCTCCGTTCGAGCGAGGTGCGCGTCACCGCGACCGGGACGAGTCACCGCGGCGGGACGGCCGCGGTGCGGGTCGGCAATGGCGAGCAGAAGGTCGAGCTCGCGCTCGAGGCGCGCGCCGAGGACGGCGGCTTCGCGGTCACGGGCAGCGCGCGACTGTCCATGCGTGCGCTCGGCCTGCGCGAGATCAAGGGGCCGCTCGGCGCCTTCAAGGTCGACGACACGGTCGAGGTGGCGCTCGACGTGCACCTCGTCGCGGTGTGACGCGCGCCGCGCCCGCTCAGCCGCGCGCTGGGGGGTCGAGCTCGGGGGCTGCCGCGCCGCGCGCGGCGAAGCTCCCGTGGTGCTGGTAGGGCTTGCCCGCGACCCGCTTGGCCCAGGTGGCACTGCGCCACATGAGGTAGCCCTTGTTGAACTGGATCACCTGGTCGGCGGCGAAGTAGGGGTTCTTCGTCTTGCCGATGGAGACCAGGGCGAGCACCTGCTCGGCGACCGACACCGGACAGCCCTCGAGCCGCACGTGCGTCTTGTTGCGCGCGGCGGTGAGCTTGGCCGTGACGGCCAGCATCTTGGCGTAGATGTCGTCGTGCTTGGCCGTGTGGGGGTCCTTGGTCGAGCGGTCCCGGTAGAGGTTCTCGACGCTCACGAGCTTGCCGCCGAGCTCGCCCTTCCACTCCGCGCAGTCGCCGATGAACACCACCTTCTCGCCGGGCTTCGCGTCGATCGGGCCGCGGTAGGCGCCGAACACGACGTGCATGCGCGGCATCTTGCCGTCGACCTCCTTGTCGTAGAGGCGCAAGATCTCGATGGCCTCCTCGATGGCGCCCGGGCAGCCACCCCAGCAGTAGTCGGTGCGCTCGGAGTCGGGCGGTGGGCCGGCGTAGGCGCTGATGCTCGTGCCCTCGAAGTACTTCTCCACGCGCACGAGCCCCACCTTGAAGCCCTTGGCGCGCGCCACTGCCTCGGCGAGCGTCACGTCGCCGCCGAGGTCGATGGCCTCGAGGTCGATCGGCCCGAAGCCCTCCTCGTGCGCGAAACGGATGTGGTCGATCTCGCGCGGGTCGAGGCCGATGATGCGCGAGCACACGCTGTCGAGCGCCACCTGGTTGTTGCCGCAGATGACGAGCCCGAGGTCGAAGGGGATCGGCGTGAGCATCCGGCCCTCGCCCGCGATGATGGCGTCGATCGCGAGGAACTGCGGCTGGGTCACGTACTGTAGATCGCGCAGCTTGTCGTTCAGGCGGTGGTCGTGGTCGATGAGCCGGTGCCGGTCGTCCTGGATGCCGATGTAGTTCTTCACGCCGAAGGTCACCGTGGTCCACGGATGGCTCTTGAACTTCGGGCAGTTGACGAAGAAGTCGGCCCGCGCCACCGGCTCCGGGGTGAAGAGGTAGTCGCGCAGGCGCTTCGGGTGGGAGAGCGGGATCTCGACCTGGGGCTCCTCCTCGAAGTGGTAGTGTTTGACGCGCGCACGCTTGAACATCGGGTAGTACTCGGCGCCCTCGAACGCGGTGCGGGTCGGGATGGTGATGCCGCAGCGCTCGCCGACCGCGATCTCGGTCATGCCGGCATCGCGATCGCGCAGGCCGGCGACCACGCCCTCGATGAACTCGGGGCGCGTGTGGGCGTGCTGGAACAGGGGACCCGAGGCGACGACGTTCGGCTTGATGAGCGTCCGGCCCGAGGGGCGGAGATCGAAGGCCTCGAGCGCCTCGCGCACGATGCGCCGGATCGCCTCGACGTCGTAACGCTCGCAGCGGCGGATCACGACCTTGGCGCGTGGGGTGGGCTTCATGAGGAGAAGCCTAGGGGCCGCGCGCGGCACCGGCAACGCGTTTGTCGGAGCCTCCGCGCGACGGCAGTTGCGGTGCCGCGAGGGCCAGGCATGATGCGGGGCCATGACGCGAGAGCCAGCGCTCATCGTCCACGGTCACTTCTACCAGCCACCGCGCGAGAACCCGTGGACCGGCAGCGTCGACCGCGAGCCCGGCGCTGCACCGTTCCACGACTGGAACGAGCGCATCCACGCCGAGTGCTACCGGCGCAACTCCTTCGCGCGCGTGGTGGACGCCCACGGGCGCATCGCGCGCCTCGTCGACAACTACCGCCACATGTCCTGGAACTTCGGGCCGACGCTGCTCGGCTGGCTCGAGCGCCACGACCCGGCCTGCTACCGCCGTCTCCAGCGCGCCGACGCCGAGAGCGTGCGGCAGCGCGGCGGTCACGGCAACGGCCTGGCTCAGGCCTACAACCACTGCATCCTGCCGCTGTGCAACGACCGCGACATGCGCACCCAGATCCGCTGGGGCCTGGCCGACTTCAAGCACCGCTTCGACCGCGACGCGGAGGCCCTGTGGCTGCCGGAGACGGCGTGCGACGGGCGCACCCTCGCCGCCCTCGTCGCCGAAGGCTTGCGCTTCGTGGTGCTCGCGCCCGAACAGGCGCTGCGCGTGCGGCGCGTGGGCGACACGGTCTGGAAGGACGTCGCCGACGGCAGCGTCGACCCGCGCCACCCCTACCTGTGGCGCCACCCCGACGGGTCCGGGCGCTCCATCGCCGTCTTCTTCTACGACGGGCCCATCTCGCGGGCCGTCGCCTTCGAGGGCGTGCTCGCCTCGTCGAGCGCCTTCGTCGACCGCTTCGAGCTCGCGCGCGCCCGCGCCGGGCAGGCTGTGATCGTGGCCACCGACGGCGAGAGCTACGGGCACCACTTCAAGTCCGGCGAGCGCTGCCTCGCGTACGCGCTCGAGAAGGAGGCTCCCCGCCGCGGCTTTCGCGTCACCAACTTCGGCGAGCACTGCGCGCACAAGTCGCCGAGCTTCGAGGTCGAGCTCAAGCCGGGCCCCGACGGGCTCGGCACGAGCTGGAGCTGCGCCCACGGCGTCGGCCGCTGGCAGCGCGACTGCGGTTGCCACACGGGCGGGCGACCCGGCTGGACGCAGGCGTGGCGGGGGCCCCTGCGTCAGGCGCTCGACCTCCTGCGCGACTTCGCGGCGGCGGCCTTCGTCGATGCCGCCTCGGACCTGTGCCACGACCCCTGGGCCGCGCGCGACGCCTACGTGTCGGTGCTGCTCGACCCGGTCGGCGGCCGCGCGCCCTTCGTCGCCGAGCACGCGCGCCGCCCGCTCGACGAGCCTACCCTCGCGCGGCTCTTCGCCCTGCTCGAGGCGCAGCGCTCGAGTCAGCTCATGTACACGAGCTGCGGCTGGTTCTTCTCGGACATCGCCGGGCTCGAGAGCACCCAGGTGCTGCGCTACGCGGGCCTGCTCGTCGACGAGCTCGAGGAGCTCGGCTTCGCCCCGCCGGTGGCGCGCTTCCTCGAGGTGCTCGGCGCGGCGGTGAGCAACGTGCACAAGCACGGCACGGGTGCCGACATCTTCCGGCGCGCGGTGCAGCAGAGCCGCGTCACCAACGCCTCGGTCGCCGCGCACGTCGGGCTGAGCCGGCTCGCGACCGTGGGCGACGGCCGCCGCGGGGACGCAGCGGCCCGGAGCCGTGGCGAGGTCGTCACGGGCGTGGTCGCGGGCCGGCGCGTTCGCCTGAGCGACTGCCGCGCCGAGCACCTCGGCACCCTGAAGCTGGCGACGGCCCGGGTCGCCGTCGATCACGACGCCCGCCGCACCTCGAACGACTACGCGCTCGCCGCCCTGTACCTCGGAGGCATCGACGTTCACTGCGCCGTGCGCCCCTACCCGGGCCCCGCGGCGTTCGCGCGCGCGTGCGAGCGGCTCTGGGGGCGCTTCGAGGCCGCGAGCCTGCCCGAGCTCCTGTACGCGGCCGAGGCCGAGTTCGGCCCCGAGCACTTCGGGCTCGCGCACCTGCTCGCCGACGAGCGGCCCGGCATCGTGCGCGCCCTGTTCGGCGCGTGGCTCGTGCCCTACGGCGAGGAGTACGAGCGCGTCTACGACGACAATCGCCGCGTCATCGCGATGCTGGAGCAGGCGGGCCTGGCGCTGCCGCGCGAGCTGCGCATCGCGGCCGAGTTCACCCTGAACCGGCGCCTGCTGAGCGAGCTCGAGGCGCTGAAGGAGCCGTTCGACGCCGCGCGCTACGAGGACGCGCTCGCGATCGCCGAGCAGGCCGATCGCCTCGGCGTGTCGCTACGCGACGCGGCGCCGCGCGCCCACTTCGAGGCCATCCTGCTCGGGCTCGTCGCCGCCTGGGCGCTCGGCGACCACGAGCGCGCCGACGGCGGCCGCTCAGTCGCGGTCGATCGTGCGCTCGAGCTGCTCGCGCTGACCGAGCGCCTGCGCGTGGAGCCGGATCTCGAGCGTGCCCAGGAGCTCGTGTACGACGCGCTGGCGCGCCTGCGCGCCGGCCGCCCGCCGGCGGCCGAGGACGACACGTCCGTGCCGCCGCCGCCGTCCTCGTCGACCGGTCTCGTGAGCGCGACCGCCGCCGAGCGCCTCGGCGCCGCTGCGCCGCTCGCCCGCGCGCTCGGTCTCAGCGAGACCCTGCTCGGCTGACGCGCGCCCGGGCTCCTCGACCCGAAGCCTGAAGCCGCAAGCCTGTTGCGCCCACCGGCCTGCCGGAGCCGAGCCTGCTAGAAGCCGCGATCCTTGGCCGTGGCCTTGGGGGGCGGCTTCGATGGCGGCGGCAGAGCGGTCCCGCCGGTTCGGCTCCCCGTCGCCGGGGCCTGCGCCGCACTCTCTACGGCGGCCGCGGGCGGGACGCTGCTCGGCCCGGCCGTGGCCGAGCTCGCGGTCGCCGTGGCCGAGCTCGCGGTCGCCGTGGCCGAGCTCGCGCTCGCCGCCGTGGTGGTCGGGGGGGGCGCGCCGACCACGACCGTCCCGGCGTGCTCCACGCCGACGCTCTCGGTCCGTGTGCCTGCGCCCCCCTCGGCGGTGTCGGGGCCCGAGCGGCCACTCGCCAGCGCGAAGTAGAGGCCGAGGCCCCCCGCCACCACCGCCAGCACGCCCCCGGCCGCCAGCGCGCCGCGCCGCCGTGGTGGTGCGATGGGGGCCGCGGCTCCGGCGAAGGTAGGCGACGTCGCGACGAGGTGCGGCCCGCTCTGCAGGGCCGACGTCGCGGCGACGGCGGCCCCGGGGCTCGAGGTCTGCGTGGCGCCGACGGGCAGGCTGCCGAGCGAGTCGTCGCCGACGACGGGGCGACCCTCGACGGCGGCCTCGAGCGCCGCAGCCATGTCCCTGGCGCTCGCGAAGCGGGCCTCGGGCTGGATCGCGAGGGCCTGCGCGAACCACGCATCGAGCGCCGGCGGCAGCTCGGGGCGCCGCGCCGTCACCGGCACGAAGGTGCCCGCGGCGATGGCGACGCACAGCGACCCGAGCGTCTCGCCCGAGAACGGCACGGCCCCGGTGAGCGCGTGGTAGGCGACGACCCCGAGCGCCCACAGATCCGCGCGGTGGTCCACGTTCTTGGCGCTCAGCACCTGCTCGGGGCTCATGAACTCCGGCGTGCCCACCATCATGCCGGTCTGGGTCACGGCGCCGTACTGCGGCATCCCGCTCTGCTTGGCGATGCCGAAGTCGAGCACCTTGCACACGAGCTCCTCCTCGGAGCTCAGCAGGAACACGTTGTCGGGCTTGATGTCGCGGTGGACGATGCCGAGCTTGTGGGCGCGCCCGAGCGCCTTGGCCACCTGGCCGATGACGACGCGCGCCTCGGCGAGGCCGAGCGGCCCGCGCTCGAGGCGCGTGGCGAGGCTCTCGCCGTCGAGCAGCTCCATCACGAGGTAGGGCGTGCCGTCGGCCATCACGCCGTGGTCGAAGATCTGCACGACGTGCGGGCTCTTGATCTGGGCGCACAGCGCGGCCTCGCGATTGAAGCGCGCGATGATGGTCGGTTCGCTCCGCACGAGCTCGGCCGAGATGAACTTCACCGCGACCTGGGTGTGCAGGGACAGGTGGTCGGCCACCCAGACGCTGCCCATCCCGCCCTGCCCGAGCAGCCTCACGAGGCGCACGTTCGGCGTCACCATCGTGCCGGCCACGAGCTCGCCCACCATCGCTCGATCCTAGCGCCTGCGGGGGCGCGCGACGAGTATCGGGCTCAGGCGGGATCCGCGCCGAGCGTCTTGTGTCGCAGCTCGACCAGCCGCTCGCCCTGGATTCGACGGGCCTCTTCCGCCGAGCTGAGGTCGCTGTGGCACACCGCCTTGCTGCCCGGATCGACCGCCACCGCGCGGCGCGTGCGGCTCGACAGGCGCACGATCTCCTCGGGCGCGAGCACACCGCGCGCCTCGAGGATGCGCCGCTGCTCGTCGTTGAGCGGCGCGCCCGGCCCGGCGCCCAGGCGCGCGAAGCCCGGCGCCTTGCCCGAGGCGAACTCCTGGATGTCCTTCGAGATGCGCACCGAGCACCAGTCGTGGCCGCACATGGCGCAGAAGTCCGTGTCGACCGCGAGGTCCTCGTCGTGCATGGCGCGCGCGAGGTCGCCGTCGAAGGCGAGCTCGAAGTGCCGGTCCCAGTTGAGCGCGGCGCGGGCCTTCGTGAGCGCGTCGTCCCAGTCGCGGCTCCCGGGAATGCCGAGCGCGACGTCGGCCGCGTGGGCGGCGATCTTGTAAGCGACGCACCCCTGCTTCACGTCGTCCTTCTTGGGCAGGCCGACGTGCTCCTTCGGCGTCACGTAGCAGAGCATGCTGGCGCCGTGGTACGCGGCGGCCGTCGCGCCGATGGCGCTCGTGATGTGGTCGTAGCCCGGGAAGACGTCGGTCACGAGCGGCCCGAGCACGTAGAACGGCGCGCCGTGGCACAGCCGCCGCTCGAGCTTCATGTTGAACTCGATCTGGTCGAAGGGCACGTGCCCCGGCCCCTCGATCATCACCTGGCAGCCCTTGCGCCAGGCGCGCTCGGTGAGCTCGCCGAGCGTCCGGAGCTCGGCGAGCTGCGCGGCGTCCGTGGCGTCGGCGAGCCCGCCCGGCCGCAGGCCGTCGCCGAGCGAGAACGACACGTCGTAGCGGCGCGTCACGTCGCAGATCGCGTCGAACAGCTCGTACATCGGGTTCTCGCGCCCGTGGGTCAGCATCCACTTGGCGAGCAGCGAGCCACCGCGCGACACGATGCCGATGAGCCGGTGGCGGATGAGCGGCAGGTGCGCGCGGAGCAGGCCGGCGTGGATGGTGAAGTAGTCGACCCCCTGTGCGGCCTGATGCTCGAGCTCGCCGAGGATGGTCGCGGCGTCGAGATCCTCGATGCGACGCCCGACGATCATGGCGTAGATCGGCACCGTCCCGATCGGCACCGTGGCGTGGTCGATGATCGCCTGGCGGCACGCGTCGAGGTCGCCGCCCGTCGAGAGGTCCATCACGGTGTCGGCGCCCCAGCGCACGGCCCACTCGAGCTTCTCGAGCTCGTCCGCGGTGGCGCTCGCCACGGGCGAAGCGCCCATGTTGGCGTTGATCTTGGTGCTGGCTGCGCGCCCGATACACAGCGGATCGAGCCGCCGCGCGAGGTGACGGCGGTTGGCGGGGATGATCATGCGGCCGGCCGCGACCTCGTCCCGCACCGCCTCGGGCGTGAGGTGGGGCTCGCGCTCGGCCACGCGCCGCATCTCGGGCGTGACCGTGCCGAGGCGCGCATGCTCGAGCTGCGTCACCGGCTCGAAGCCGGCCGGCGGGTGCCAGCGCCCGTCGCGAAGGGTCCAGTCGGGCGGCATGAAGTCCCAGGCCGACTTGTCGCTGGGCTGCGGCATGCCAGGCGCGTCCGGGGAGGAGAAGGCGTGCCGCCCACCGACGTCGGGCGCGTTCGCGAAGGAGCCCGGCGTGGTGCCCTCGCCGCGGCTCGAGGGATTGGCGGCCCCGCGCAGCGGCAGGCCGAAGGTGTCGTGGCTGCTCTCGGTGGACATGTGGACCCTCGCCCTCGCTCGGCATGGCGGCGCGCAGGTGTCGCGCCACCCGTCGAGTAGCCTCGGAGCCTTAGCAGGCGTCGCTCGCTCCGCACAGCGATTTTCACGCAGCGCGCCGCGCCTCGGGCCACCCGCGCGACGGGGCCAGCGCGCGCTCAGCGCCGGCTCGACGGCCAGTCGGGCAGCGAGCCCATCGAGGGGCGATCGCCCTTGGTCGCCGCGTGGAGATCGATGATGCGCGCGTCCCGCCACAGGCGTGCCGCGAGCAGCTGGCACGCGCCGAGCGCGCCGAGCACCAGGGTCGCTCCGAACGCGAGCGTCGAGTAGAGCGGCCAGAGATCCGCCGTGGGCGGAGCCTCGGCCTCGAGCTCGCTCGCCTTCGTCAAGAGCGCCACGGCGAGCGGGGCGGTGAGCGTCGCCGTGATGGCGGCGATGACCGCCGCGGCAAGGTAGCTTCCGGCCCCGGTGGTCTCGGAGCCCATGAACCCGAGCAGACTGACCCCCACGGCGAGCAGGGCGACGACCGCGGCGATGCGCGTCGCGGAGTCGTCGGCCTTGGCGATCGTGACCGCCATGTAGACCGCGAAGGGCCCGGCGAGCGCCAGCCCCACCGCCAGGATGCGGCGCGCATGTCCGTACGCGCGGTAGCGGGCGCGGAACAACAGCGCCCCCGGGAGCGCGACGCCCGCGATGGCGTGCAGCACGCCCCACCCGGCCGCCGCATCACCGAGGGCCTGTGCCGGACCGAGCCGCAGCGTGCCGAGCAGCGCGCCCAGCACCGCGAGCCCGAGCATGACGGCCGCGCGCAGCCGGTAGCCGAGGGGCAGGGCGCCCGCGAGCAGCGCGGTCGCCCCGTAGCACAAGGTCACGATGCCGCTCGCGGACGGCGTCCCGTCCTCCACGAAGGGCTGCGCCCCGAGTGGCGCTACGGCCGCGCCCACCCCCAGGCACCACCACCGGGCGCCGCGCTTGAGGGGCTCCTCGGGAGCGAGATCCTCGATGAGCGCCTGTGACGCGAGCAGCGGCTTGTGCGGGGAGCTCGGCGCCGCGGGCTCGGACTCATCGCCTGATTCGGTCATCCTCTCGGGCGCCACGATACACCCGCTCGGCCTCGACCACGAGTTCGCTGACCAGAGTGCCCGCGAATTGGCGCAGGCGCTCGAGGCCGTCGCGCACGCGGCAGAGCCGCAGCTCGTCCATGTAGAGCGCGCGCGCGATCTCGAGCTGGACGACGTGGCAGCCGGCGTCCGGCCGCCCGTAGTGGGTCGTCGTGTAGCCGCCCTTGTACGGGTCGTCGTGCACGACCGTGAAGCCGTGTCGCCGGCCGACTTGCTCGACGAGGTCGATGAAGCGGCCCGCCGCGCTCGTGCGCCCGCGGCTCCCCGGGACGAGGTCGGCGAGGCCGGACTCGGGCGCGCGGCGGCCCCGCTCGCGCCGTCGGGGCGTGGGCATCGAGTGGGCGCAGAGCGCGAGTGCGAAGCCGAAGCGAGCGCGCTTGCGCTCGAGCAGCTCCGCCAGGGCCCGGTGGTAGGGGCGGTGGTACAGCGTCATCCGGCGCTCGTACTCGGCGGCCGGCAACGGCTGGCTCAGCACCGGCTGGCCGTCGGAGCTGACGCTCCAGATGACGCCGCGCGGGCGGTGCGCTTCGGGACCGCCCGCGACCGCCGCGCCGTCGAAGTCGTCCTCGGCGCGGTTGAGGTCGACGACGTAGCGGCTCACGTCGGCGATGAGCAGCGACGCCCCGAGGCTCGGTGCGTCGCCGAAGATCTCGTCCACGTAGAGGTCGGCGTCACGCGCGAGGTTGCGGCACGGCGCGATCATGCAGCCGAGCGCCTCGCCGTCGAGGCGCAGTCCGGCATGTGGCACCTCGACGAGCACGGGCGTGTCGTGCGTCGGCTCGACGATGGTGAACGGCCCCAGGCCCATCGCTTGGACCCGTACGCAATTCCCTGCGCCGCGCAAAGTCGAAAGCGAGCGCGCCCGGCGCCGGCCCGGTGAGCCACGCCGGAAACGCCGAGGGGGAGCCGGCCGACGGGCGAGCGGTCAGTTGCCGCAGGACGGCTGGGCCGCGCGCGCCGCGTTCTGCGCGGGCCGCGCGTCGGCGTTGCCGGCCGCCGCACCCGGGGCGGGGACGTCGGCGGGGCGGGGCGCTCCGAGGGGCTCCTTCGTGACCACGATCTCGTCCGGCTGGGCGAGGCTCGTGCAGGCGGTGCCGAGAGAGCCGAGGAGAGCGGCGGCGAAGATGGCGAGCGCGGTGGAGGACGTACGCATCTCGGCGGAGCCTAGCACACCCCGGCGCACGCTGCCGATCGCGGCTCCGGGCGGGCTGTGGTAGCGAGGCCACATGGACGAGGTATTCCGTGGGGCCTACAACGCCGCCTTCGGCGAGAGCTTCTTCGCGGCCATGCGCGCCGATCTGGAGGCGGCGGTCGGCGGCGAGATCCCCTTCCGCGTGGCCGAGACGCCGGTCTTCTTGCCGACGCAGCTGCGCGACAAGATGGCGCGCGCCGCCCAGGAGATCGTGGGCGAGCTCAGCGTGCCGAGCTTCCTCGACAAGATGCGGCCGGCGATCCCCGAGCGCTACCGCGGTGCGGAGGCCGAGACCACGCCCGAGATGGTGGCGGTCGACTTCGCGGTGTGCCGCGACGCCGACGGCGAGCTCGACGCGCGCGTCATCGAGCTGCAGGGCTTCCCGTCGCTCTACGGCCTCATGGTGCTCTGGTGCGAGATCCTCGAGCGGCGCTTTCAGAGCATCCCGCAGCTCGCGGGCCGGTGGACGAACCTCTTCGGCGGCCTCGACCGCGCGCGCTACGTCGACCTGCTCGGTCGCACCGTCCTCGCGGGCGAGGCCGTCGAGAACGTGGTGCTCGTCGACATCAAGCCGCGCAGCCAGAAGACCTGGCCGGACTTCGCGGCCACCGAGAAGCTCATCGGCGTGCGCACCGTGTGCGTCACCGAGATCGAGCGCGAGGGCCGCGAGCTCTACTACCGGCGCGACGGCAAGCGCGTGCCGATCCGGCGCATCTACAACCGCATGGTCTGCGAGGAGCTCGAGCGCGTGAAGCCGCAGATGGCCTTCGACTTCCGCGACGACCTCGAGGTCTCGTTCTGCACGCACCCGAGCTGGTACTTCCGCTGGTCGAAGTACAGCCTGCCGTTCCTGCACCACCCCGCCGTGCCGCGGGCGAGCTTCTTGTCGGATGTGGCCGCGCTCCCCGACGATCTCGGCAACTACGTGCTCAAGCCGCTGTTCTCGTTCGCGGGCATGGGCGTCAACGTGACGCCCACGCGGGCCGACGTCGAGGCGGTCCCCGCCGCGGAGCGCTCGAACTGGATGCTGCAGCAGAAGGTCGAGTACGCACCCGCCCTGCGCGACGTCGAGGGCCACGGCATCAAGGTGGAGGTGCGGCTCATGTTCCTGCGTCCGCCCGAGGCCACCGCGCCGACGCTCGCCCTCAACCTCGCACGCCTCTCGCGCGGCAAGATGATCGGCGTCGATCACAACAAGGACTTGCCCTGGACGGGCGGAACCCTCGCCATGTGGCCGGGCGAGAACGGCTAGCCAGCCGGGCGACCGCGAGTTGACCGGCGTCATGTCAGCCTCGCCCGAGCGGGGGGGGCTGCGGGTCTGCTTGACGGATGCCATCGAATCAGTGACGATCGAGCCATCATGAGGCGATTGGTCGCTGTGCTCGCGGGGATTGCCGGTCTGGTCACAGCCGGCTCGCTGGTCGCGTCCGACACCGTCCAGCTCGCCAACGGCAACGAGGAGCGCGTCGGCAGGCTCCAGGTCTTCGACGTGTCGGCGAACGAGGGCATCGTGCAGCGCCTCGGCACGCAGGAGGTCTGGATCATCGACCGCCTCACCGAGTTCGAGCCCGTCATCACGTACCCGCCCGACCCCGGCTACCCGCCCGATCCAGGCCGGTGCATCAACCTCGCGAAGCAGTGGAATCGGACCCTCGACTCGCGCCGGCCTGGCGACGTCAAGCGCATGCAGCTGACGAAGCTGCTCGTCAAGATGCAGGACTGCCGCCTGCTCGGCGAGTTCGCCGCGACGGCCACGAGCGGTGCCAAGGCCCTGAAGATCGCGCCGGTCGTGTCGCACTGACGCCGCCGGTGCGTGTGCGCCGCGACGCGGCGCACCCTACCGTGCCCCAAGTGTGATGGCGGACCCACGCGACCGAGCCCGCCGCCTCGCCGTCGAGGCTGCCGTGCGCGGCTGGATCGGCGCCGATGTGCTGTGGGAGGCCGCGCTGCGCAGCGCGAGCGACGAGAGCGTCGCGGGGGTGCTCGGCACCTCGCTCAGCGCCGAGCAGCTCGCGTCGCTCGAGCGAACCCTCGACGAGGCACCCACGTCGGGGCGGGCCGCGCTCGGCCGCACGATTCCCGAGCGCGACTCCTTGCCGTCGTCGATCGACGCGGGCGAGCTACCGGGGCGCATCGCGGGGGCGCGCTACCGCACCTTGCAGGCGCTCGGCGCCGGTGGGGTCGGCAAGGTGGTCAGGAGCCGCGACCGCGAGATCGGCCGCGACGTGGCCCTGAAGACGCTCAAGGACCCGAACGATCCACGCCTGGCGCGAAAGTTCCTGGTCGAGGCGCGCGTCACGGCGCAGCTCGAGCACCCCAACATCGTGCCCGTCTACGACCTCGGGATGCTGCCGAGCGGCCAGCCCTACTACACGATGCGCATCGTCCAGCGGCACTCGCTCGCGGACGTGATGGGCCTGCCGGTCGACGAGCGCTGGTCTCTCGTGCGCCTCCTCGGGGCGCTCTTGCAGGTCTCGCGCGCGCTCGCCTACGCGCACTCGCGCGGCGTGCTGCACGGCGACATCAAGCCCGAGAACATCCTGCTCGGTGACTTCGGCGAGGTGTACCTCGCGGACTGGGGCCTGACGCGGGTGCAGCCCCACAGCCTGGTGCGCACCAGCACGAGCACCCTGCCTCCGCCGCCCGACCTCGAGGACCTCGCGCCCGAGGAGGCGCCGCTCGACACGCTCACCGCCGTGCCGCCCCAGCACTCGCCGCCCGGCGGCACGCCGGGCTTTCTCGCCCCGGAGCTCGCGCGCGGGGACTGGGCGCGTGTCGATCATCGCTCCGACATCTTCTCCCTCGGTGTCGTGCTCTACGAGATGCTGACCGGGCGCATGCCCTTCCGTGGGCGGGACGCGCGCGCCACCCTGTTCGCCACCGTGAAGCAGGCACCGACCCCGCCGCGCGAGCTCGAGCCGAGCTGCCCGCTGCTGCTCGAGGACCTGTGCCTCACGATGCTCGAGAAGGACCCGGAGCGCCGCTTGTCGTCGGCCGACGCGGTCGCGCAGCAGATCGAGGCCTACCTCGAGGGAGCCAAGGAGCGCGAACGGCGGCGCGGCGAGGCGCGCCGGCTCTCCGAGGTGGCGCGCGGCCCCGCGGACCAGTGCCTCGCGCTCGAGCGCCACGCGGAGCTCTTGCGGGCGCGCGCGCGCGAGCTGCTGAAGCACGTCGAGGACTGGCGCCCCGTCTCGGACAAGCTCCCGGCCTGGCACCTCGAGGAGCGCGCCGCGCAGAGCGAGCGCGAGAGTGCCCGCCGGCTGGCCGAGGCCATCGACCTCTACACCAAGGCGCTCGGCTACGACGCCGAGTGCCGCCACGCGCACGAAGGGCTCGCCGATCTGTACTGGTCGCGCGCCCGCCAGGCCGAGGCCGAGCGCCGGCACGCCATGCGCGTGCACTACGAGACGCTGGTCATCGAGCACGACGACGGTCGCTACGTCGAGCTGCTCTCGGCCCGCGCCACGCTCGCGGTCGCCTCGCGGCCGGGCGGGGCGCTCGTGAAGGTCGCGCGCTACGAGGAGCACGAGCGCCGCCTCGTGCCGCACGACGAGCGCGTGCTCGGCACGACGCCCGTCGGCGAGGTCGAGCTCGAGCCGGGCAGCTACCTCGTCACCCTCGAGGCCCCCGGCTTCACCGCGGTGCGCTACCCGGTGATGCTCGAGCGTGGCGGACGGCACGAGGCCAGCGTCAACCTCTACACGCCGGCCGAGATCGGCGAGGGCTACCGCTACGTCCCGGCGAGCGAGGTGCTGCTCGGTGGTGATCCCGACGCCGTCGATCCCCTGCCGCGGCAGCACTGCGCCGTGGGCGACTTCGCCATCGCCGTGCACCCGGTCACGATGCGCGAGTACTGCGCCTTCCTCGACGATCTCGGAGCGCACGATCCGGCCGCGGTCGAGCGCCGCGCGCCCTTCCAGCTGCGCGAGACGGTCGCCGCCTCGGTGCAGCGCGGGCCGGACGGGCGCTGGGAGCCGCACGACCTCATGATCGAGGGCGAGGCGCGCGTCCTGTTCCCGCCCGAGGCCGGGCACCTGTGGCGCGTGCCGGTGCACCTCGTCACCTGGTTCGACGCGCGGGCCTACTGCCGCTGGCTGGCCGCGCGCGAGGGCGTCCAGGTGCGCCTGCCCGGCGAGGCGGAGTGGGAGAAGGCGGCGCGGGGTGTCGACGGGCGCTTCTTCCCGTGGGGCGACCACTTCGACGCGACCTTCTGCCTCACGCGCCACAGCCGTCCCTTCCTGCACCAGCCGGAGCCCATCGGCACCTTCCCTTGCGACGAGTCGCCCTACGGCGTGCGCGATCTCGCCGGCGGCATGCGCGAGTGGGTGGGCGATCTGTTCGGCGAGCACGACTGCGCCGCGCTCGAGGGCGAGCCCGAGCCCGACCCGGGCACCGAGCGCGGTGCTTCGAGCCCGCGGATCGTGCGCTCCGGGGCCTGGAACGTCACGCGCGAGTGGTCGCGCTCCGCTTCGCGCAGCCACCAGCCCGCGCTGTTTCGCGGTACCGGGACCACGTTCCGCGTGTGTCGCTCGCTCGTGCCGCCACCGGAGCGGCGCTGAGCGAGCGGCCGCGTCGTAGGGGGGCGGCGCCGCGCCGTGCGGGCGCGCCCCGGCGCTCAGGCGCGGAGCGCGATCTGCCACGCGACGCCGATGATCGCGAGGGCGACCCCGAAGAGGATCCACTGGCCGGTGCGCGAGCTCTCGAGCGCGTGGCGGCGCCGTTCGACGAGCCCGGCCGCGAGCCCGAGGACGAGCCCCGCGAGCAGGCCGTAGAAGTGCGCCCAGAGATCCGTCTCGGGGCTGGCGCCGAGCG
>JADLAB010000063.1 GCA_020848455.1 Polyangiaceae bacterium | reverse complement strand
GGAGCCCGTCGTGTCGCCGTCGGCGTGGAACGGAAGGGCGAGGACGCACACGGTGCCCGGCAGGCAGGTCGCGGCCTCGCCGCCGGCGCCCGCCGCTCCCCCGCCCTGCCCGGCCCCCGCCTCGCCGCCCGCGCCGCCGGCCCCCTCGGCCGCGCCGCGCTCCGAGCAGCCCGACACCGCCAGGACGGCGAGGGTGCACGCGCGGGCGAAGCGGGCACGAAGCGACATCGGGCGACGATAGCGGTGGCGGCCGTGGTTGTCAGCCCTGCACGCCGCTTCGCTCGGCGGCCCGAGCCACGGAGTCGACGGCCCGCCGTCGGCCGGCGATCCCGCCGCCGCGGACGGCTGCGCTTCCGTTCGCCGTCGTTTCGCCCGACAATGCCCGTCGCATGGCCTCACTCTTCCAGAAGGCGGTCGCGCTCCCGCTGCTCGCGCTCGCGCTCGGCGCCTGCCACGGCGCGAGCGTCGAGTCCGACGGTGCCGGTGGGGCGGGCGGAGGCGGCGCGGGCGGTGGGCACGCCGGGCTCGATCCGTGCAGCTCGGGGTGGCTCGGCGACGGGCACTACTGCGGCAGCGCGCTCGGCCGCGGCGCCGCGCCGGGCACGCTCTACACCTGCGAATCGGGCGCGACCGCCGCGACGGAGAGCTGCGCCTTCGGCTGCGTGCCGAAGGGCGCGGGCGCGCCCGACGCCTGTGCGGTCGATCCGAGCTCGCTGCCGCTCGGCAAGGGCATCTGGATCTGGCGCTTCGGGTCGAGCGCGCCGCCCGCGACCGAGGTCGCGGCGCGCGCGCAGGCGCTCGGCATCGGCTACGTGCTCATCAAGAGCGGCGAGGACCTGTCGACCTACGACACGAACTTCAACGCGGCCATCGTCGAGCTGTTCGCGAGCCAGGGGATCTGGGTCTTCGCCTGGAACTACGTGCGCCCCGGGGACGTGCAGGCGAAGGCCGACGCCCTCGCCGCGCAGACCAACGTCCCGGGCGTCAAGGGCATGGTGCTCGACGTCGAGACCGAGTGGGAGGGCACGGGCTCGGAGGGCGACGCGGTGGCCCTGTGCGACGCCATCCGGGCCCAGCTCGAGCCGGACAAGATGCTCGGCTTCTCGAGCTTCGGCTGGCTCGCCTACCACCCCGGCTTCCCCTGGGCGGAGTTCGACCAGCACTGCGGCGACATGCACCTGCCGCAGACCTACTGGGACGCCTGGTCGACCGGCCCGACGGGAGGCTTCCAGAAGGCCGTCGACGGCGCCCAGCAGTTCGGCCTCACCGCCCCGCTCTGGGCCGCGCAGGACAACTACGAGGGTACGCCGACGAGCGCCGAGCTGAACGAGTTCTTCGGCGTCGCCGGCCCGTTCTCGAGCCTGTGGCGCTGGCCGAACCCGGGCGACACCGCGCTCGACCAGCAGCTCGCGGAGCTCGACTGGGCGAACCCCTGAGGAGCACGCCGCGCGCGCGGTCGTCGGTCGTCGTCCGTGCTCCCGTGCTAGAGACGGCCCGTGAGCAAGGAGGGCGAGAAGCGCGCCGGCGACGGACTGGTCTTGCGCAACAAGCGCGCGGGCTTCGAGTACGAGCTCGGCGAGCGCTTCGAGGCAGGCATCGTGCTCTCGGGCAGCGAGGTCAAGATCCTGCGCAGCCGCGCCGGCGACCTGTCGGACGCGTGGGTCGCGATCGAGAACGGCGAGGCCTTCCTGCACGGCATGAACATCCCGATCCTGAGCGGAGCGGCCTTCGGCCACCTGGCGAAGCGCAAGCGCAAGCTGCTGCTCCACGCGCGCGAGATCGCGGCGCTCGCGCAGGCGACCCAGCGCGAAGGCATGACGGCGGTCGCGGTGTCGGTGTACTTCAAGAGCGGCCGGGTCAAGGTCGAGGTGGCCCTCGCACGCGGCAAGAAGCAGCACGACAAGCGCCACGCGCTGCGCGAGCGCGAGGCGAGCCGCGACACGGCGGCAGAGATGGCGCGCGTCCGGCGCGGATGAGGTCGAGCGCGGCGATGGCGGCGGGATTGCGAACTGCGAGCGGCGCGCCGGCCGCGCTCCTCGCGCTCGAGGGCGAGCGTGCCCGGGTGGCGTCGACCGAGGCGGCGGCACCGGGTCAGCCGCTGGCCCTCGCGCTGCCGAACGGACGGACCCTGCGCCTCAAGGTGTACCGCTGTCGACGCATCGCGGGCGCGACGCTCGACGAGCCCACCGCCGACGCTGCGCTGCCGTTCGAGATCGAGGGCCGGCTCGTCGACGCCACGCGCGCGCTGCGCGCCGTCCTCGCCGAGCTCCTCGCCGGGCGCACCGGTGACCCAGCGGCCGACGACTGACGACGAGAAGTCATCAGTTGTCAGTTGTCAGTCGTCAGTCAGGTACCACCGGCCGAGCCGGTGGCTCGATCCGAGGACGTGACCGCCCGAAGACAGGCGAACCGCCAAGACGCCGAGGGCGCCGAGAAGAGAAGCAGACAGGGTCGCACCCAGGCGCCGTGGGCCCGTCAACCTCTCGGCGTCTTGGCGCTCGATCGCTTCTCGCGCCGGAACGGCAGCGCCGGGGGCGCGAGGCGACCGCGCCCGGCGCGCAGCGCGAAGGCTCGCTCGAGCACCTCCGGGCCGACGACCTCGCCCTCGGCCTCGAGCGCCGCGAGGGTGAGCACGCTCTCGAGCTCGGCGTCGTTGCCGGGCCACAGGTGCTCGTTGAGCAGGGCCTGGGCCCTGAGGTTGAGGCCGAGCGGCGCACCGCGCAGCCGCAGCCCGATGCGCGTCAGCATGTAGAGCGCCAGGGCGCGCAGATCTTCGGCCCGCAGCGCGAGCGCCGGCAGCACCACGGCCCGATCGCCGAGCGCATCCGCCAGATGCAGATCGAGCCGGCCCGCGGCGGCCAGGGCGTCGACCGTGGTCGGCACGGTGACGACGATGCCGACGCTCTCGCGGCGTTCCGTCACGGGGCTGGCCTCGAGCCGCTCGCCGAGCAGCACGCCGAGGTAGCGCTGCGTGTCGAGGGGTAGCTCCTGGGGTGACTCGAGGACGAGCGTGCCGTCACGGGCGACGCAGAGCGGCGCGCGCTCGCCGTCCTTCCAGCGCTCGAGCGGGTGCAGGTCGGGGTGCGAGCCGTCGACGACGTGGAGCGGACCTTGCCGGCGCTGCGAGGCGACGTGCGCCGCGGCCGCCCACGGCCGCGCGTCGACCCCCGCCTGCGCCACGAGCGCGAAGGGCCGCCCGTCCACCCCGAGCCGCTCGACCGCGGCGACCGCCGTCTGCGCGGCCGCGCTGTAGCACGCGACCCGCACGGGCAGCGCCGCCTGCCGGGCGAGCTCCTCGCGCCGCTCGCCCTCGCGCGCCAGGCTGGACGCGAGCGTCTCGACGCGCGCGGTCGCGAGCTCGGTGGCGTGCTCCGCCTCGAGCTCGCGCGCCCGCGACCGGGCGAGCTGCGCGGCCGCGCTCGTCGCCGCACCGAGGTGGTCGGCCAGGCGCCGGAAGCCCACGGCCTCCTCGACCGCGAGGGGCGCGCTCCGTCCGGCGCGCGGCCACAACAGGACGCCCACGCACATGCCGTCGTCCATCACCAGCACCGCGACGGCCGCGTGGCGCGCCCGCAGCCACTCCCGGAGCGCCCGCAGCTCGGGGCGCCGCACCTCGGCGCGCCGCAGGGCGCCCTCGGTCACGAGCTTGTAGGGCTCGAGCGAGCCCACCTCGACGAGGCGCTCGGGCACCGTGGCCGCCGCGACGTGCGGGTAGTCCGCGCGGTCGACCACGATGCGGTCGGCCGAGGCCAGGCGGTAGAGCGTGGCGCCGCTCGTCATCCCGTCCGCGTCGCCCGGCGTGGCGCTCCGCACGCGCCGCGCACCGCCGGCGAGCCCGTCGCGGATGGCGCAGAGCACCGCCGGAACGGCGCGCGTCGGCTCGGGCTCCTTGGCGGCGCGCAGGGCCTCGGCGAGGGTCCGCAGCCAGCGACCGCGAGCCGGCTCGAGCGCGCGGGCCAGCCGCGGCGCGAAGAGGCCGGCGAGCGCCCCGATCACGGCGGCCCCGAAGCTGACGAGCCCGGCGCGCGTCGGCCACTCGTAGGCCGCGATGACGGCGGCGGCCACGAGCGGGGCGGCGGCCATCACGACCACGGCACCGAGGCGCAGGGCCCGCGCGACGCGCTCGACGTCGCGCGCCACCGCGCACCCGACGAGCCCGAGCGCCCCGGCGAGCGCCACGGCAGGGGCGAGCCGCTCCGGCTCGGCGACACGGGCCACGCCGGCGGTGAACGCCACCGTCGCCGCGAGGCCGCACACCCAGAGCGCGCTCGACGCGCGGTCGGCGATGCCGAGCTCGAAGCGCCGCAGCGTGTAGAGGCGCATCGCGGCCACCACCCCGAGCCCCATCGACGCGAGCGCCGCCGCGACGTGCGCGAGGTCGGCGTAGGCCGAGCCGTAGAGCTGCAACCCGAGGGCGCGCGCCACGTGCAGGCCGGCCGCGACGAGCCACGCGAGGCCTGCCAGCACGGCGGCATCGAGGTGGTGCAGGCGGAGCGGCACGGCCGCCATGCCCCCGAGCGAGCTCGTGCGCACGATCGCCACGAGGCCCGCGGTGCAGGCCGCGCCGGTCCCGAGGATGCGCGCGGCCACGAAGGCCTCGGTCTCGGGCGCGAGCGACGCCACGAGCACGACGGCCGCCCCGAGCACCGTGACGCGGGCGGCGCCGCGCGCCTCGAACCGCACACCGTCGAGGCCGGTCCGGGGCGGCGCCGTGAGCGCGAAGCCGAGGAGCACGGCGAGCGGCCCGAGCCCGAGCGCGACGAGCGAGAGCGGCCGGCCGGGCTCGACACGGTAGGCCGCCACACCGAGGTAGAGCACGGTGCCGAGCGCGATCCACAGGCCGAGCGAGCGCCACCGCATGGGCCGAGAAGCCTAGCGCCGCGCCCGTCGCGGCGCCAAAAGGCCGCGATGGCGCCGTGGTGCTGGGTCCTGGAGCACTAGAACTGGACGATCAGCACCGTGACGTTGTCCATGCCGCCCGCTTCGTTCGCGAGGTCGACCAAGAGCTCGCAGGTCTCGCGGGCGTCGCTCATGAGCGAGATGGCCTCGCGGATCTGGTCGTTCGTCACCATCGAGGACAGCCCGTCGGAGCACAAGAGGAGCACGTCGTCGGGCTCCGGCCGCAGGGACCTCACGTCCGCCTCGACGCTCGGCTCCATGCCGAGCGCGCGCGTGATGATGTTCGTCGGCACGCGAGCCAGCTCCTCCGCCGTGAGCTTCGGGTCCATGGCGAGCGCCTCGTTGAGCAGCGAGTGGTCGCGGGTGATCTGCTCGATGGCGCCGCCGCGGATGCGGTAGCAGCGGCTGTCGCCGACGTGCCCGACGTGCACCTCGTCGCCGTCGCGCGGCACGTAGACCGCGACGATCGTCGAGCCCATGCCGCGGTGCTTGCGATGGCTCGAGGAAATTGCGTAGACGTCGGCGTTCGCCTTGCGGATCGCGGCGGAGAGCCGGCACGCGCTCGGCGTCAGCGCCTCGTCGGCGGGCGCCTTGTAGGCGTCGCTCCAGGACTCGCCGTTCTGGGTGGCGTCGTAGAAGTTGCAGACCGAGAGGGTCGCCAGCGCACTCGCCACGTCACCCGCCTGGTGGCCGCCCATGCCATCGGCCACGAGGTACAAGCCGTGATCCTCGCGGATCAGGAAGTGATCCTCGTTGTGCTTGCGGTGCCGCCCGACGTCCGTCGCGCCGCCCGCTCGGCGTACCCTGAGCCCTGCCGCCACCGTTCGTCAGGCTTAACATGGGCCGGCTTCTGTGGGGAACAAACGCTCGGGGCGGGCCGCCGGCGGGACCGTGCCGTCACTGCAGCGGGAACGGGAACGGCAGCGGGAACGGGAACGGCGACGGCGTGGTGGGTCGGCCGCCTCCCGCCCGCCACTGGTTGGCCGTGTTCTGCACGATGGGCACCCGCAACGCCGGCGGGGGGTGACTGCTCAGGAAGGCGAACAGGACCGCGTCGGCCGGGTTCGACGCCATGGCGCCGAAGAAGCTCAGCGTCATGAGCGCGCCGCCCTCCGTCCAGTGGTAGCCCGGGCGGCGCGCGCCCGCGTTGAGCAAGTTGTTCGTACCGTTGACGTCGGCCGCGCTCTCGTTCGGCTGGTTCATCACCGGCACCGTGTTCGAGAGCACGCGCCCGAGGTCGCCGAGCGCCCCGAACGGGTTCGCGACGCAACCGGTGTGACCGAGGTAGTGGTGCGCGAGCTCGTGGCCCATCACGAACGCGAGCTGCTCGTCGAACAGATCGTGCTGGCGCGTCACCTTGCGGCCGTCGACGTGCTGGTTGCCGTCCCAGAAGCCCGGCGCCGGACGCACGATGGGCTGGTCCGGCTGCTGGTGATCCGCGATGAGGCGGATGTACTGGTCGAGCTTGCGTGTGCCGAAGTACTCGTCGGTCGCCTTCGCCGCCGCCATCTGCGACTCGATCTCGAGCAGGCCGTCGCTGATGGCCATCGCGGACTGCCCGCTCTCGCTGCACGCCGCGAAGGCGTTCACCTCGCCGGGCGTGTCGTCCACGATGAGCGGCACGTTCGCGACCTGGGCACCCTGCTGCGGCGGCAGGGCCGCGACGAGCTCCGCAAGCACCTGGCGCGCGCGCTCGCGCATCCAGCCGATGTCGAGGTTGTTCATCGGGTCGTTCGGCACCGGCGCCATCGGCGGCAGCTGCGGCGGCGGTGGCGGCCCCTGGTTCGGCGGGTAGCCGGGCTGCCCCGGCGGGTAGCCGGGCTGCCCCGGCGGGTAGCCGGGCTGCCCCGGCGGGTAGCCGGGCTGCCCCGGCGGGTAGCCGGGCTGCGGGTAGCCGGGCTGCCCGGGAGCGCAGTATTGGCCGGGCGGGCAGGCCTGTCCCGGGTACTGAGCCGGGGGCTGGTTGTCGTCGCAGGCGGCGAGGCCGAGGGCGAGCACCAAGGCGCCGAGCGCGCGCGGCGACCGACCGGGGGTGGTGGGAGCGCCGGGCGGTACCCGTCGGCGAGACTGGCTACGAGGAAGGCTCATCACGGCGAGCATAGCAAGCCGCAGGGCGCGCCGCGCGGCGTTGCTCGGCAACCGGGCGCCGGGGCCGTGCTCCGCCGCCCGGCGGGTGTCGGGGCCAGG
>JADLAB010000062.1 GCA_020848455.1 Polyangiaceae bacterium | reverse complement strand
TGCGCATGCGCGAGTTCGGGTCGGCCGGCGCGATCGGCTGGGGCAGCGTCGTCGCGACCACGAGCTTCTACGGCATCGACACGAACCCGTTCGCCGTGGAGCTGGCGAAGGTGACGCTCAACATCGCGAAGAAGATCGCGTTCGACGATCGCCGCCAGAAGGCGGCCGAGGCGACCGGGCAAGGCGTGCTCGAGCTCGATCCGTCGCTGCCCCTCGACAACCTCGACAAGAACATCGTGTGCGCGGACGCGCTGTTCACGGACTGGCCGGAGGTAGAGGCGATCGTCGGCAATCCCCCGATCCTCGGAGACCGCAAGATCCGCGGCGAGCTCGGGCGCGACTACATGGCGCGACTGCAGGCGAGCTCCGGACTCGATGGCGTCGTCGACTTGTCCTGCCACTGGTTCCGCCGGGCCCAGGACCGGCTGCCCGAGGGCGGGCGCGCCGGCCTCGTCGGGACCAGCGGAATCCGGGTCGGCAAGGCGCGCGCAGCGACGCTCGACTACATCGTCGCGAACGGCGGCACGATCACGAACGCAGTATCCTCCGTGCTGTGGCCGGGCGAGGCGGCGCTCAACGTCTCGATGGTCAATTGGATCAAGGCCGATGCGCCTGGGCCGCACGCCCTTCTGGTCGAGGGCGCGACTTACCAGCTGTCGCGCATCCCGACGCACCTTCAGCTGCACGCGGATGTGTCCGACGCCCGACCGATCGCACACAACGCTTCAGGAGCCATGGTCGGTCTCACACTGGGCACCGACGCCTTTGTCGTGCCGCGTACGCATGCGCTGGCCAGAGATCGCGGGTTGGGGTCGGCCGGCGTGCTGCGGCCCATGGCGACTGCGACCGCACTACTGACCGCGCGAATGTCGTCCGAGCCCGACTTCGTTATCTGCCTGGGCACCTGCTCAACGCGCCGAGAAGCCGCCGAGGTCGGTGGTGCCGCGTTCGCGCACCTCGAGCGGACGCTCAGGCCGCACGTGATGGGCCTGGGTGACCAGTATCCCGGGTGGAGCGAGCGCTGGTGGCAGCCTTGGCGGCCGCGCCCAGAGTTCTTCGCGGAAGCAGCCAAGCAGACGCGCGTAGTGACCTGCTCGAAGGTCCAGGCGCGTCCGATCTTCGCCTTCGTGGCTTCAGCGTTCGTCCCGAACGACACCATGCAGGTCTTCGCCTTCGACGACGACTTCACCTTCGGCATTCTCCAGTCGCGCGCGCACTGGGCGTGGTTGAAGGCGAAGGGGGGAAAGGTTCGTCAAGACATCCGCTACACCAACGAAGTGTGGACGACCTTCCCCTGGCCCCAGGAGATCGGCGTGTCCGAGGTCGCCCGCGTGGCCGCCGCGGCTCGCGAGCTCCGCGCGACGCGTGACCGGCTGATGGAGGCGAACGGCTGGTCGCTGCGCGATCTCCACCGCGCCGCCGAAGTGGACGGACCCCACCCGCTGAACGACGCCCAGCATGCGCTCGACGAGGCGGTCGAGAGCGCCTACGGCAAGCCTGCCGACCAGGACGTCATCGAGTTCCTCCTCGAGCTCAACCGCTGCCTCGTCGAGGACGAAGAGCAAGGCAAGACCGTCGCGGGGCCTGGGCTCCCCCCGGGTCTCGATCCGAAGGACCGGCGGTGGCACAGCGACGACTGCATCGAGCCGCCGCCGGTGAGGGAGTAGCAGCCCATGGCCCAGTCCGTTGCTGAACACCCCGCGCTCGGGCCCCTGTGGGACAACGCCAGGAATCAGGACAGTCCCGCGGCGGTTGCGACCACGAGCTACAAGGGCGCCTGGTGGGCCTGTCCGCGCGGCCACTCGTTCCAGCGCTCGCCGCGCGCCCTGTTGCGCGATGCCGCCTGCCCGCTCTGCAAGGTGACCGGGGCGAACGGTTCGCTCATGGACAAGCGCCCGACGCTCGCCGGGCTGTGGCACCCGGACAAGAACGGCGAGCTCACGCCGAGCACCGTCGAGGCAACCTCTACGGCGCCCTGCTGGTGGCGCTGCCCGGCGGGGCACGACTACCAGCGTGCACCGCTCCTCATGCTGCGCGACGCGGACTGCCCGAACTGCCGCCTCGCCAAGACCTCGCTGGCGGCGACGTATCCACTCGTCGCGCAAGAGTGGAACGCCACGCGCAACGGCGCCGTCACGCCCGAGATGGTCGATCCCGAGCACATCATGACGGCGTGGTGGACCTGCCCCAAGGGCCACGACTACCAGGCGACCGTCCGCTCGCGCGCGCAGAGCGGGACGCGCTGCCCCGTCTGTTACGCCGGGTGGTCGCTCGAGCACATCCGCCAGTTCGTGCAGGCCCTCCTCGCGCACGTCGGCGCCTTCGATCCGAGCGAGAAGTTCGCCCTCGCCATGCAGGCGGGCCTGCTCAAGGAGAAGGACTCGCGCCCGTTCGTCAAGGCCTTCACGAGCGGCCGCTTTCCCCCGGCCGAGCTCGAGAAGTTCATGCGCGGCGAGCCGTCGCTCGTCGACGCCTGGCTGGGCCGCAAGACGGACGGCGATCCGCACGAGGGCGAGCCGCTCCTCACGGTGGTGGAGCCGCCGGCCGAGCGCCGCGCCGCGGACCTGCCCACCGACCGCTTTGCCCTCCCCGGAGCGCCGGAGCCAGAGGACGGCGCCGACATCGACGTGAGCGTGGAGGTGGACGTGCACGGCCCCGTCGGCGTCGGAGCGGAGCCGGCGCTGCCCACCGTCACCACACGCGAGGCGCTCGACGCGCTCGACAGCAAGCTCGTCGCGAGCGCCGACGCCGAGACCGTCAAGTTCCTCCTCGATAGCGCCAAGGCGAAGCTGTGGCGTCACGCCTACCGCAACCCGACCGAGGCGCGCGAGCAGGCCGCCTCGTTCCAGGGCGACGTGTACTCGAGCCTCGTGCGCGATCGCTTCCTCACCGAGTTCGACGAGGCGCAGGCGCTCGTGCTGCCGGCGGGCTACTCGTTCCGGCCCGAGCCGCAGGGCCCCGTCGTGCCGCCGAACCTGATGCAACGGCGAGTCGCGGTGTGTGTGCGCGCGGCTCGGCGCTTCGGCAACTGGTCGGGCATGGGCGCCGGCAAGACGTTGAGCGCCGTTCTCGCCACGCGTGTCACGGGCGCCAACCTGACGGTCATCTGCTGCCCGAATGCCGTGGTCGGTACTTGGGCCCGCGAGATCAAGAACGCCTTCACGGGGACCGACGTCGCCACGAAGAGCTGGGCGCCCGAGTGGCAGCATCCGCTCGCGACCTCCCCGCGTTACCTGGTGCTCAACTACGAGCAGTTCCAGCAGCCTGACTCCGAGGCGCACCTGGTCGCGTTCCTCGACAAGAACGTCATCGACTTCGTCGTCATCGACGAGATCCACTTCGCAAAACAGCGCGACGCCGGCGCGGCGATGAGCAAGCGCAAGCGCCTCGTGCAGGGTCTCGTGCTCGAGGCGGCGAAGAAGAACGCGGAGCTCTGCGTCCTCGGCATGTCCGGGACGCCCGTCATCAACACCCTCCAGGAAGGCAAGAGCCTCGTCGAGCTGATCACCGGGCACCGCCACGACGACATCGAGACCGCGGCCACCGTGCAGAACTGCATGCGCCTCTACCAGCGGCTGGTGACGCTCGGGACGCGCTGGCGGCCAGACTACGCCCTGCAGCTCGCCGTGCGGCGCGAGGAGATCGACTGCGCCTTCGAGCTCGACGAGATCCGAGCCGTCGGTCGCGGCACGATGCTCGATCTCGAGCGGGTGCTGACGCGCTTGCGGCTGCCGACGATCCTCGAGAACATCAAGCCCGGCGAGAAGGTGCTCGTCTACACGCACTACGTCGAGGGCATCGTGCCCGAGCTCCGCGACGCCATCCGGCGTGCCGGCCACAACGGCGTGGGCCTGCTCACGGGCGAGACGGACAGCACGCACCTCGAGGAGTTCCTGAAGCCGAACGGTGACATCGACGTGCTCATCGCCTCGAGCCGCATCGGCACCGGCGTGGACGGCCTGCAGCACGTCTGCAACAAACTCATCATCAACTGCCTGCCGTGGACGAACGCCGAGTTCGAGCAGCTCATCGGGAGGCTGTACCGGCAGGGGAGCAAGTTCGCGCGGGTCGAGGTCGTGATCCCGGTGACCTTCGCGATGGTCCACGGCGAGCGCTGGAGCTACTGCGAGTCGAAGCTGAACCGCCTCGAGTACAAGAAATCGATCGCGGATGCCGCGGTCGACGGCGTCGTTCCCGAGGGCAACCTGCGCACGCCGACCCAGGCGCAGCAGGACATCATGCGCTGGCTCGAGCGGCTCGAAGAGGGCGCGGTCGAGACGATCGAGCGGAAGAAGATCGTGATCCCGCTGTCGGGCGAGCCGAGCGAGGTAAGGCGCCGCGTCAACGCGTACGGCGACTTCACTCGCATCAACAACCGCTGGTACGCGAGCGCGAGCTACAAGACGCACGCGCGGCTAGAGGCCAACGCCGAGGAGTGGGCGCACTACCACACGCTCTATCGCGAGGCGCGCAAGAGCTGGCCGATCGTCCCCTTCGAGGAGGAGATCCGCTGGCTCGAAGAGCGCGAGCCGCTCGTGGTAGGCGACTTCGGCTGCGGCGAAGCCATCATCGCCGAGCGCACGGGCAAGAAGCACGACGTGCGGAGCTTCGACCACGTCGCGATCAACCCCGGCGTCGTGGCGTGCGACATCGCGGCCGTGCCGGTCGACGACGGCGCGCTCGACCTCGCGATCTTCTGCCTCTCGCTCATGGGCTCGAACTTCGCCGACTACATCCGCGAGGCGCACCGCTGCCTGCGCCTCGACGGCCGCCTGCACATCTGGGAGCCCGCCACGCACTTCGACGACCTCGAAGCGTTCTGCAACGCGCTCTCGCAGATGGGCTTCGAGGTGACCGACCCGCAAACACGAGGCCCGTTCGTCCGGATCCACGCGCTCAAGTCCACGACCAGGCCGGCGGTGAAGGTCGGGTTGCCGTTCAGGGGGAGGGACGGGCGCGGGGCGGGCGAGTAGGAGGGGCTTCAGCCGGATAGGGTCGACCAGCCGCCAATCGCCTAGGACGTCGTGATAGCCTGTTCGACGAGATTGTGCAGAGCGGTCAGGAGAGCGCGCTGCGAGACCGGCTCGCGGGACCGGCAGCCCACGACGCAACAACGAGGACCCATGCCCCATCCCGATCACGACGCCATCATTGCCGCGTTCATCCGGTGCGGCGCGCACACCACGCGCTGTGTCCGAGGCGGCGACCAGGGCTACACGCACGTCCACGGGCCGAACTGCGCGCCCACGGTGCCCGACAACCAGCATTGCACCAACCATGTCGTAGTGGTCGAACGCCGGAATGGAACCGTCGGCGTCTGGAAGCCGCTCGCAACGCAGCTCGGCGCCAAGCAGCGCCCGCCGGTGCACATCCGACACGACCCGCTGGGCTACTCCGTTCGGAAGAAGTACGGCCAGTTCGGGTTCGGTTGGACCGCTCAGACGATTCTCGCGTGGCCGGGCGGCGTCTCCGGCTTTGCCGCTGCAGTGGTCAACGCCGCGACGGGCACGCGGTGGTGAGGGCCCCGACGCCGGGCCGGGAGCGCTTCGAAGCGCGGCTCATGCGTGCGCGCCGGTGATGCCGGCTCAAACGACGAGCAGCCGATAGAACCGCCGCGCCTCCCCCTCCCCGAGATACTCGAGGAGCTCGAGCACGTTGTCCCCGAACGCGTACGACTCCATGAGCCGCTGCCGACCAGCAGCACTATCGAGAAATGTTGCCACGAGGCTCTCCTCGGTGGCGTCGGTCCACGCAAGGAACGCACGGTAGCGCACCAAGATGGCGTCGACCATGGCTCGGACATCCGGAAGGTCCGTGGCGACCTGCTCGAGGCGCCTCGTTGGCGACAGGTTCACCATGAGCATCGCGGCATCGGGCGACACCGTTCTCTCTACACGGAACCTGGCGAGGAGAAAGAGCAGGCCCGAGTAGCACGTCAGCAGCCGGCTATGCTTGAGCTTGTAGTTCTTCAGCTTGCGTTTGGCCTTGCGTTCGGGCGGGTCAGTCTCCGTGCGCGCTTCGTAGTTCACGCAGAACGTGCGCCAGATGCGGAGGATGTCATTGGCGAGGTAGGCGGGCACGAAATGTGATTCGTGGCCCTCGTAGTCACGCCAGTATGCATCGACAACGGCGCGCACGGCCTCCGCGTGAACATCGCCGCCAAGGAGCGGCACGCTCTCGAGGAGGAGCAGCAAGCGCGCCGTGAACGTGTTGGTTGCGTCGTCGTCCGGTCGGCCAAGCGTCCCGGTGAGGTCGTCGACGGTGAAGTGTTCCAGGTACTGGCCGTCCCCGGAGAACTCGTCGATGCCGAGATCCCGAGTTGCCTTGATCAACTCCGCCTTGACGCAGATCTCATCGAGCTTGCTCAGCGCACGCCTCGGCTTGCTGCCGTCCGTCGGTGCGGTGGATCGTCCGACGATGAAGAGGTCGAGGTCGCTGTGCTCACTTGCCTCGCCGCGGGCATAGGAGCCGGTGGCGTAGATGCACGCTTTCTGGTCGGTGAGCCGCTGGGACTCGGACAGCTTCGCGACCAGTTCCTCGAGCCGCTCGCGACTACTTCGACGTCTTTGCTCCAGGAACTCGTTGGCTGTCATGCGGCCCCTCCCATTCGAAGACGTTGGCAAAAATCTCGGCCTGTTCGATGGCGTCGTCGACGGAGTTGTGGGTGTGCGGCTTCGGCGAGCGCAGCTCTGGCGGCAGATGCGAGCGACCGGCGGCGCTCACGACGACGCGCGCCTTGGCGGCGTACGCCGTCTTGACGTCGAAGCACCTCGAGTGGCTGAACGGCGAGCGCGAAGCGGAGAAGCGTACGAAGTACCAGTAGAGCCACAGCCAGTCGAAGCTCATGGGGTACGCGACGAAGACGGGCGTCGCGTTGCCAGCAACCACGCGGACCCAGTCGGCGGCTGCGGTCATGGCCGCCTCGGGGGCGCTCCCCTCTCGGACCAGGCGAGCTCTGTCGAGGCCGTTCACGCGGAGTGCCTCGACCTCGAAGGCGTCGGAGATCGGCCTCAACTCGGCGGTGAAGTAGGTTCGGTAGTCGGCGGGGCGGTGGAGCGAGGAGCCGTCGAATCGGCCGGCGTAGACGAGCGCAAACGAGAGCATCGAGTAGGGGCCGGGGATCGGTCCGTCGGTCTCGACGTCGGCGGAGAAGTACGCATCCTCCGGACTGATGACGGCGTGCGGCATCTGCAAACTAGCTTTGCACGCGGTCGAAGTTGGCGCCGCCGAGGCACCGGGATGCTTGGCTCTCGCGGTGGTGATGGTGGGCACGTCGACGAGCGGGTACGTGGTCCCCATGCCTCCGGTGATGCCAGAGCGGCGGCGAGCCGGCAAGGATTATACTGAACACACGTTGCCCACGACTTGTCCACAGCGCGGGCGTTGGGCTGGGTGGCTCATCCACCACGGTCCCCCGCCTTCGACTTCATGCGCCACGGCCGCTCGAGTCGTCGCCCGGCCTGGTAGAGCACCGTGACGCCGCCGTCGGCGTCGAGCCGCGCGATGAGGGCGACGTCGCGACGCGCCTGCAAGCCTACCGGCAGGCATCCGACTACGCGTACGGCTTCGAGATCGCCGCAGACGACGCGCGCGCCGAGATCGCTGCGGCGCGCGAGTTCGTGGCGCGCGCCCGCCGCAGCGTCGAGG
>JADLAB010000061.1 GCA_020848455.1 Polyangiaceae bacterium | reverse complement strand
CGGGGCGGCCGAGCGGGTGCGCGCGTTCGGCTGCGACCCCGCGGTCGTGGCCCGCGCGTGGCGCGCTTCGTGCGCGGAGCCGGCGCTCGGCGCGGAGCTCGAGACGGCGGCGCCCGAGGAGCTCGCGGGGCTCGCGCGGGCTGCGCGCGAAGGCGAGGCGGACGTCGACACGATCCTCCTCTTCGACGTGCACGAGGGGCTCGCGCCGGACGAGGCGGATGCGCTCCTCGGGCGCGCGGCGGCGCTCCTCCGCCCTGGTGGGCGCCTCTTCGTCCGCACCGTCGACGGCGCGCGCACCATCCGGAGCCGCCTGTCGCGCCTCGGGCGCGCCGCCGTTCGAGGCCGGCGCCCGGCGCGCCCGGCGCGCGAGCTCGCCGCGGTGCTCGCGGAGGCGGGGCTCGAGACCGAGATCGTGCGCGCGGGCAGTGCGCTCGGGGCGCGCGTGCTCGTCGTGGGGAGCGCGGGGCGCCTGCCGGTCGCCCTGCTACGCTGAGACCGATGCTCGGGCCCGTCGACGTCGCACCCGGGGTCGCGTGGCTCGCGGCCCGCACGCCGACCCTGCCGCCCGCGACGCACACGAACAGCTACGCGCTCGGCACCGGGGAGATCCTGCTCGTCGAGCCCGCGACGCCGATCGCGGAGGAGCAGGACGCCTGGCTCGCATGGGCGCGCGGGCTCGCCGGCGCGGGCGCGCGCCTCGTCGCGCTCTTCGCCACGCACCACCATCCGGACCACGTCGGGGGCGCGGAGCGCTTCGGGCGCGCGCTCGGGCTGCCGCTCTGGGCGCACGCCGCGACGGCCGAGCGGCTCCCGCACCTCACCTTCGCACGGCGCCTCGACGAGGGGGACGAGATCGCGCTCGACGGGCCGACGCCCCAGCGCTGGCGCTGCCTCCACACCCCGGGGCACGCGCCCGGACACCTGTGCCTGCACGCGCCCGAGCTCGGCCTCGCCGTCGTGGGCGACATGGTGGCGAGCGAAGGCACGATCCTCATCGATCCCGTCGAGGGCGACATGGCGCGCTACCTCGACGAGCTCCGCCGGCTCGCGGCGCTCGAGCTCGGCATGGCGTTGCCCGCGCACGGGGCCCCCGTGGCGGCGGAGCATCAGCCCGCGGGCTCGCCCGCGAGCTCCCCACGCGAGCTCTTCCGGCACTACGTGCGGCACCGGCTCCTGCGCGAGCACAAGATCGAGGCGGCGCTCGCGGCGCTCACGGCCGACGCACGGCCCGCGCCGGACGGGCGCTGCCCCGGCGGCGCGAGCCTCGACGAGCTCGTGGCGCGCGCCTACGACGACACCCCGCGCGCGGCCTGGCCGTACGCGCGCCTGAGCCTCGAGGCGCACCTCGTCAAGCTCGAGCGCGAGGGTCGGGCCGCGCGGCGCGGGGCGGGCTGGGCGGTCGCGCCCTCAGCGTAGCCCGGCGAGCCGCGCCTCGAGCACGCCATCGCGGGTCGAGGTCGCGCGGGCGAGCGCCGTGGCGCGCGTGCGGTCGAGCCGGTCGAGCACGCCGAGGGCCGCGAGGCGCACGAGGCGCCCGGAGCGCGCGGCGCCGAAGAGCTCGGACGCGAGGCCGAGGGCCTGCCGGACCGAGGGGGCGTCCGGCACGCGCGGACCTGCCTGCTCGCGCGCTGCGGCCGCGAGGCGTCCGTAGGCCTCGAGGGCGCGGGCGCGGACCCGATCGGCCGCGCCGTCGTCCGAGGCGAGCGCGCGGAGGCGCGTGCCGCCCGCCGCTGCGGCCTCGGCGTCGAGGAGGGCGAGCACGCCGGGTGCGTGCGCACAGAGCCCGGCCCCGAACAGGCGCTCGAGCTCGTCTGCGGGCGCGCGCGCGGGCGCGTCCGTGGCGAGGAGCTCGAAGCGCGGATCGGGCGCGAAGGCCGGGGGCAGGTCGCCAGGCTCGGGCGCGAAGAGCGGCGCCGCGGGGGCGCCCCCTGCCTCGAGGACGCCCCGGTACATGGCGCTGCCCTGGAAGACCGTGATCTGCGCGGCCGAGAACTGCTGCCCGCCGTACGCGATGGGGAACATGATGTTCTGCAGATCCGGGCAGGCCTGCGGATTGCTCTGGATGACCGCCGGGTCGCAGCTCGGCGTGTCGAAGAGCGGGTCGGTCTCGACGATCTGGAACTCGGTCGTGTGGAACAGGCCCGCGAGGTGGCTCACCTCGTGGCCGAGGACGCTCGCGTCGTAGGCCTGGTCGCCGCTCGGCTGGTAGGCGACGCCGCTGCGCGTCGTGCCGTGGCGCATGGGGCTGCCGGGAATGCCGGCCGCGACGCCGATGGCGCCGCCGAACTCTGCGTCCGAGAAGTCGCCGACGACGACGAGGTTGAGGGCCGGCGCGCTCGCCCCGGCCGAGACGCTCGCGAAGAGCGTGCGCAGCTCGTCGTAGTTGCCGATGCTGGTCGCGCTCGACGGCGCGGCGAAGAACTGGAGCGCGCCCGGCGCGAGGCCGATCGCGGGCGTGAAGTAGTCCGGGAAGAGGTGGTTCTCTACGACGCCCTGCATGTAGCTCTGCGACACCGTGCCGGGCGCGATGAAGACGTTCACGTCGAGCACGCCGCCGTGAAAGAGGCCGTCCAGCGTACGGCGCGCATACACGCGTACGTGCGCCGTGCCCTGCGTCGTGTCGCCGGCGACGTCGTAGGTCCAGAGCCCGGCCTGCACCGGCCAGGCGTCGGCGGTGGTCGTCTGCGGATCGGCCGCCGAAACCCAGCCCATGTCGCCGAAGACCTGCGTCGAGTGACCCGCCATCGCGAAGTTGACGATGACGCTCGAGCCCGCCGGGGGCTTGAGGCGGTAGACGCCGATGCCCTTGTCGAGCGCCGTCGCCTCGGCGAGGAGCGTGAAGCCGAGCGTGCGGTCCGGGATGGGCACGAGGTACGGCCCCTCCTGGAAGTCGACGACCCCAAGGTCCACCTCCTTCAGGGCCTGGAGCGGCTCCCACGGGTCGGGCGTGCCGCCGGTACCGCCGGTCGAGCTCGTCGGGCCCCCGCCGCCGGCGCCCGCCGAGCCTCCGGCGCCACCGCTCCCGGTGGTGGTCGTCGTGCTCGTCGCGCTCGCGCCGCCGCCGCCGCTCCCGGCGCTCTCTACGCTGGAACCACAGCCGGACGAGGCCCACGCGAGGAGGATCGGAGCGAGGCCTGCGAGGCGCGGACGCGGGTGCATGGAGCCCATCATCGCACGGGCAGCGCGTCCGACGTGAGCGCCGCGGGGAGCGACCCTGAGTCCGCGCAGGCGCGGCGGCAGCGGGCCGCGAGTCCCGCGGGGGGCGGGGCTCGAGCGTCGGCTCGGCTACCCGGCGGCACGGAGCTCGCCTAAGATGGCGCGATTTGGTCACCGCTGGCCGCACCGACGAGGCGCGCGAGCACGAAGGCTCGCTCGCTGCCGAGTTGTTCGCGCAGCTGCGCGCGGCGAGCACCGGTCTGCTCGACGTCCTCGGAGACGGCGTGCGCCTGCGCATCTACCTCGTCGACGGCGTGCCCGTCGCGGCCGACGGGGGCCCGCTCAGCACGACCCTCGGCCGGCTGCTCGTGGAGCAGCGCATCATCGCGGCCGAGGCCTATGAGCGGGTGATGCAAGAGCTCGCGACGGCCCCGCCCGGCGAGCGACGCTTCGGCGCGGTGGCGGTCGATCTCGGCGTCCTCGGACCGGCCGAGCTCGAGGCGGCGCTCGCCCTGCAGGTGCGGCACAAGCTCGTGCACGCCATGCAGTGGGACGCGCCGCGCTGTGCCTTCACGCCGAACGACGGCGTCCGCGGGATGCGCCCGCAGTACCCGGTCGGCGTCGAGGCCGCGATCGCGGACGCGGTGCGGCGCTTCTACGACGCCGGGCGCACGGCGCGGGTGCTGGGCGACGACCCCGGCGTGTTCCCGCTCCTGCGACCGGGCGGCTCGGACCCGACGCAGCGGCTCGGCCTGCGGGCGAGCGAGACGCGCTTCCTCGAGCTCTGCGACGGGACGAACCGGCTCGACGCGCTGCTCTCGGGCGCGACGCTCGATCCGCTCCACGCCCGGCAGCTCCTCACGATCTTGCTCCTCACCGACCGGCTCGCCCTGCGCGGCCGGCGCCGTGTGGCCACGCTGGAGAAGCTGCGCTCGGCCTCGAGCCACGTGCCCATGCCTCTGCCGCGGCGCATGGCGCCGACCCTGCCCACCGGCCGGACCCCCGCGGCGCCGCCGGTGTCCCCTCCGCGGCGCATGGCCGCGACCCAGCCAACCGGACACGCGCCCCGCCATGCGGCGTCGCCGCCGGTCGAGCCACGGGCGAGCCTGCCCTCGACGCCGGACGCGAACGCCCTCTCCGGTGACGGGAGCTGGCTCCCGCACGCCCCCGGCGTTGCGCCCGAGCCCCCTCCGCCCTCGACGCGCGGACGCGAAGCGCCGAGCGCGGCTTCGCTCACGCGCCAGTCGCGCCTCGCAGCCGAGGCCGCGTTCCGGGAGGGCACGCGCGCCTTCAACCGTGGCCTCTTGCACAACGCGCTCGACGCCTTCCGCGAGGCCCGGCGGATGCTGCCGGAAGCACCCGAGTACGCGCTCTACGAGGCGTGGACCGAGCACGCCCTCGCCGCGGAGCCGGGCGCCGGGGCGGAGCTCGCCGCGCCGCGGCAGCAGAGCCTCGAGCGGCTCGTGCTCCTGTGCCTGAACCAGGACCGCCAGATGGCGATCGCGCACTACGTGCGCGGCCACGTGCTCTTGCGCACGGGGGCAGAGGACAAGGCCTTGCGCGCCTTCAAGCTCGCGGCGCAGCTCGATGCCGGGCTCGTCGACGCGCGGCGGCTGTGGAACATCCTCGAGCGCAGGGCGCGCGGGAGCTGAGCCCGCCGGGGCGCGCCGCGGCGGGGTTGCCCCTCTTGCCGTGCGGGGTGTAAGGATCCGCGCCGTGGGAGGCGCGGATCGCGACGAGGGCGCACGCAGGCTCACGCCGCCCGAGGCGCGGAGCGCGGCCGAGACGCGCGCCCCGGTGAGCGCCGAGTCGACGACGCTCGTGGCCGGGGCGAGCGCCCCCACCCTCGCGCGGGAGAGCCTCATCGGCACGCTCGCCGTGAGCGAGAGCGTGCTCTCGGTGCGTGAGCTCGCGGCGGTGCCCACCGGCGAGGCGCGCTACCTGCCGCTGCGCGAGCTCGGGCACGGCGGCATGGGCCGGGTCGACGCCGTGTTCGATCGCGCGCTCGGCCGCCCCGTCGCGCAGAAGACCCCGATCGACGCGGAGGTGGCGCCGCTGCTCGTCGTCGAGGCCCAGATCGGTGCGCAGCTCGAGCACCCGTCGATCGTGCCCGTGTACGACGTCGGACGCGACCCGTCGGGCCGGCCGAGCTACACGATGCGCGTCGTCAACGGCCGCACCCTGCGCGACGTGCTCGACGCCGGGCGTGCGGCCGGCGAGGGCCCGAGGCGCGGCCTCGCGCAGCTGCTCGGCATCTTGCGGCAGGTGTGCCTGGCGGTCGACTACGCGCACAGCCGCGGGGTCGTGCACCGCGATCTCAAGCCCGAGAACGTCATCGTGGGCGAGTTCGGCGAGGTGTACGTGCTCGACTGGGGCGTCGCCTACCTGACGGAGGCGAGCGACATCCGCCTGTCGCTCGAGCACGAGCGAGACGCGTCCATCGCCGGGAGCCCCGGCTACATGGCGCCCGAGCAGGCGCTCGGCGGCAAGCTCGACGGCCGTGCCGACGTGTACGCGCTCGGGGTCATCCTCTACGAGATGCTCGCGGGCCGCTCGCCCTTCGAGCACGAGCGCGATCTGTCGGGCGTCGTCGCGCGCATGGTCAAGCCGACGGTACCGCCGCCGAGCGTGGTCGCCCCGGGCAGCGTGCCCACCGCCTTCGACGAGGTCGTGCGCGGCTGCCTGCGCAGAAATCCCGACGAGCGCGTGCCCGGCGCGCGGGCCATCGTCGACGCCATCGACCGCTACCTCGACGCCGAGCGCGAGCGCGTGGAGCGCGAGCGCGAGGCCGACGCGCGCGCCGCCGAGGGCGCCGAGGCGCGCCGCACCATGGAGGCGCTCGAGCGCGAGGCCGCGGCGCTCGGCCAACAGAGCGAGGCCCGCCTCGCCGAGCTGCAGCCGTGGGAGCCGACCGCGGTGAAGGAGCCCCTGTGGGAGCTCGCCGAGCGCGCCCGCCGGCTCGAGCGGGAGGCCGCGCGCGAGCGGGCCCGCGCCGAGAGCGCGTTCACGGCCGCCCTGTCGCGCGTGCCCGACCACGCGGCGGCGCGCGCCGGGCTCGCGGCCCTGCACTTCCGTGAGTTCCTCGCGGCCGAGGAGGCGGGCGACGCGACGCGCATGGCGCAGCACCTCGAGCTCGCGCGGAGCTACGACGACGGACCGCTCGCGCTCGAGCTCGCGGACGAGGGCGCGCTCGAGATCGAGCTCGTGGCGCAGGACGCGCGAGCGGCCGTGACGCGGGCGCCCGTCGAGCTGTCGATCGCGCGCTACGAGGCGCGCGGCATGCGGCTCGTGCCCGGCGAGCCGCGCCCGCTCGAGTGCGGCCGCCGCCTCGTCCTCGGCTCGGGCTCGGACCACGTGCGCGCGCGGCGCCGGAGCGGGCCCGGAGCCGAGCCCGAGCCCGAGGAGGTGCGCTATCCGCTCGTCGTCGAGCGCGCGAAGCTCCACAAGCTCCGGCTGCGATGGCCGCTCCCGGGCGAGGTGCCCGAGGGGATGGTGCTCGTCCCGGGCGGGCCGTTCCTGGCGCTCCCGCCCGGGGGACAGCGGCTCGTGCG
>JADLAB010000060.1 GCA_020848455.1 Polyangiaceae bacterium | reverse complement strand
CGAGCCCCGGATCGGCCGCCGTGCGAGCGGCGTACACCGCGGCGAGCGCCTGGTGGTCGGCTGCGGTGAGCCGGTAGCGCGCCAGCACGACGGCCGTGTCGCGCGTGCCGTCGGCCCGCGCCGGAGCGGCCTCGAGGTCCTCGAGCAGCGAGGCGTACTGCTCGAGCGTGAGCTCGGTCGGGGCGTAGCTCGGCGTCGCGGGCGCCGGGCGCGCACCGCGCTCGAACGGCGTCGCGAGGGCGGCCGGCAGGGAGAAGGCGGGGAGCGCGACCGTGCCGGTGCGCTTGGCGGGCGCGGGCGTCACCTTCGGTGGAGCCTCGGCGGGCACCGTCGAGCGCGCCGTCGCGTCGAAGGGCGTCGCCGAGCGCGCGGCCGCGTCGAAAGGCGTCGCCGGGCGCGGGGCTGCGGCGAAGGGCGTCGCCGGACGTGCGCCGAGGCCGGGGCCCTCGGCCGTCTGCTCGCCGGGCTCCTCGTCCGCGCCCGAGGTGCGCGCCCGGGGGCTCGCGGAGGGCCGCAACCCCGCGGGTCGCTCGTGGGGTCGCTCGAGCGCGAACGGGCTGGCGGGCGGGACCGCGGCCATGGGCGGCGGCGCCAGGGGGGCGCTCGGCCCCGCCGCGCCACGCGGCAGCGAAGTCACGGCCGCGGGCACCGGCGCGGGGGCGGCGCCGGGGGCGAGCGGGGCCTGGCTCGCCGCCGGCGGTTCCTCGACCGCTCCGCGCGCACCGAGCCGCGGCAGCGGCACGACGAGCGGAGGGGGGCCGGGCCGAGCAGGCGCCGGCGCGAGCTCGGTGAGGAGCTCGTCGTCGTCGGCGAGCTCGGACACGTCGTCCTCGTCGCGCCCGAGCACCGGCTCGGCCAAGGCCCCGCCCGCGCGGTCGGCCGCGACGCGCTCCTCCTTGCGCGCCGCCTCGAGCAGGGCGGCCGCCGTCTCGAGCGACAGCCCCTGCGGTGCAGGGGTTGCGTCACGCGCCTCACGGGGCCCGCGTGCCTCACGTGGCAAGGGCGGCTCGCGCGGACGGGTGACGACCTCGGGCGGCTCGGTGGGCGGGCTCGCGACGAGCGCCGCCTGCAGGGCGAGGTGCCGGCCGCGGAGCTCGAGATCCGCGTCGCAGCGCTCGGCCCAGAGCCGCACGAGGCGCGCGAGCTCGCGCTGCGCCAGCCCGACCCGCGCGAGCGCCGCGTCGGGCCGCGGGTGGCCGAGGTACCAGCGCTGGAACCGGACCCACGCCTCGAGGTCGGTCTCGAGCGGCTCCACGACGCGCGCGTAGCGCCCGCGCGCGACGCCGAGCGCCTGCTCGAGGGCCGCGCCGAGCGGGCTGTCGAGACACGCCGGGTCGGCGCAGAGCTCCTCCCAGCGCTCGCTGTCGCGCTCCCAGTCCTCCGCCGCGATCCCCTCGAGCGCGAGCGCCTCCTCGAGCCGGTAGCCCTCCCGCTCGGCGGTTCGGATGGTCGCGTACTCTCCGATGGTCAGCATGGGAGTGACCTCTACCTAGGCCCCTGCACCGGATAGGGGTACCGCACTCGTCCGCCCGTGTCGAGCCGGCGGCCGGCATCCGACGGGTCGCGCCCGGCTCCCACTTCCCACCCCAGCCCGTTTCGTGTGAGAGTCTCCGTGCCCGCCTTGCCATGACCCTCGCGAACAACACGCCCTACGCCGCCGAGGCGATCCCGTTCTTCGCGCCGGACGGGCGCGAGATCGTGCTCGTGGTGGTCAAGGCCACCTTCGCGCGGGTCGGGCAGCAGGCGCTGCGCGCCGAACGGCAGATGCCGGTGCGTCTCGTCGACCTGCCGCACGTTCCGGCCGAGACGGGCTTCGCGCCAAACGGGCCGTTCCAGCCCGCCGGGCCCGAGGCGGCGCCGGGCGACAAGGGCCCGCCCCTCGAGGTGAGCCCGCGCTACCCGTCGGACGTCGCCGTCGAAAAGCGCGGCATGGACGTCGTCTTCGTGGCCGACGCCGTGAGCCGCTCGCCCGTGCGCAGCCTGGAGGTCGGTCTCTCGCTCGGCCCGCACGCGCTCGGCCTGCGCGTCCACGGCGAGCGCGTGTTCGAGCGCGCGCGCGGGGGGCTCGGCTTCGGGCCAGCCGTGCCATTCGAGCGGCGACCGCTCGTGTGGGAGCTCGCCTACGGTGGCACGTCGGACGACTTCGCCACGGTCGAGCGCCAGAACCCCGTCGGTCGCGGACTTGCCGCCGGCAAGCTCGACGGCAAGCCCGCCCCCTGCATCGAGGAGGCCGCGAGCCCGCTGTCGCCCGGCAAGGCGACCGAGCCCGCCGGCGTCGGCGCCGTGCCGACCCACTGGTCGCCGCGCGCGGAGCACGCCGGCACCTTCGACCAGAGCTGGCTCGAGGACCGCATGCCGCTCGCGCCCCACGACTACGACGTGCGCGCCGGCAACGTCGCCGCACCGAAGCTCCAGCTTCCGGAGCCGCTCGCGCCCGGCGCCGTCGTGGCGGCGCTCGGGGTCGCGCCCGAGGGCCTGTGGTCCTTCGCGCTGCCCGAGCTCGCGCTCGTCGTGCGCGGCAGGACGAAGGACGGCCGCCTCCTCACCGTCCGGCCGCGCGTCGACACCCTGCTCTGCGAGCCCGACCAGGACCGCATCGAGCTCACGGCGCGCGCCGTATTCCCCATGGGCCGGGGCAGGACGCTCCTCGCGGAGGTCATGGTCGATGTCTGAGCTCGCTCGGCCCCACACCGAGGTGACGCTCGCGGCGTTCGCGACGGTCGTCGTGGGCCTCGAGGACGGCCTGCCGCTCGCGGAGCTGCTCCTGCGGGTCGGGCTCCCGGCCGACGCGTGGGCCGCGGCGCGCGAGGCCTGGGAAGAGCGCGTGGTCGACGACCTCGAGGCGGGCGGCACGCTCGCCGAGGAGCTCGAGGCCGAAAAGACGCGCGCGCTGCTCGGCTGGGAGCGCGGGCTCGCGCCACTCGACCGCGAGCTCCGGGCGTACCTCGATTTCGAGCGGGCGCTCGCGGCGGCGGACGACGCCGAGGCCTTCCTGCGGGCGCACGGCCTGCGCTCGTCGGACCCGCTGCGCCTGCTCGGCGTGTGGGCGCCGCGCCTCGCGGATCCCGAGGTGCAGCGCCAGGCGCTCGCCATCCTGAACGAGCTCCCGGGGGACCTGCCCACCATCGAGACGTCACCGGCCCGCCTCGGCACGATCCCCGCGGCCTCGGACCTCCCACGGCGCGAGCGCCTGGGCTAGACTGCACGCCCCTGGGAGGGAGCATGGATCAGTGCATCCTCACATGTGAGACCCTCGGCGCGGCCACCGTCACGCGGCTCGCGGGCCGCGAGGCGCTGAGCGAGCTGTCGAGCTTCGAGGTCGACGTGCTGTCGCCCGACGGAGCGGTCGATCTCGAGGCCCTGCTCGGCAGCGAGGCCGGGCTCGTGCTCTCCGACGGCGAGGCCGCGCGCCCCGTGCCGCTCGTCGTCGCGCGCGCGAGCTGGGCCGGCGTGGCGCGCGACGGCCACCGCTACCGCCTCGGCCTCGCGCCGAAGGCGCACACGCTCGCCCTCCGGCACGGACACGAGATTTTCCAGAACAAGACGACGCAGCAAATCGTCGAGGACATCCTCACGCGCGCGGGCCTGGGCGGCGCGGAGCTCGCCTTCCGGCTCGCCGGCCAGTACCAGGAGCGGCTCTACTGCGTGCGCTACGGCGAAAGCGAGTGGAGCTTCGTGCTGCGCCTCTTGGCCGAGGAGGGCATCAACCTCTGGTTCGACGCGACCGGCGAGGGCGCGCCGCTCACCGTGTGCGGCGACCACGACGGGGCGCACGGCTCGATCGAGGGCGGGCCGAACCTCGTCTTCGAGGACGCTAGCGGCATGGTCCGCTCGGCCTCGATGCCGTTCGAGCTCGAGCGAACCTGGTCGCTCGCCCACGACAAGGTGCACGTGCGCGACTGCGACGTGCGCCGGCCGGACGTGCTCGTCGAGGGCGTCGCGGGCGAGGGCCCGCTCGAGCATTTCGAGTTCCCGGCCCGCACCATGAACGCCGATGCGGCCCAGGCGCGGGCCAAGGCTCGGCTCGAGCAGCTGCGGCGCGGGGCCGACACGCTCGGCCTCGGCAGCCACTGTGCGCGCCTCCAGCCCGGGCGCGTGGTGCACCTCGACGGGGCGTCGGACGAGCACCACCGCGGGGACTTTCTCGTCGTCGCGGTCGAGCACACGGTCGAGCAGGCGGCGCGGAGCCGCACGGGGGGGATCCCCTACGCCAACCGCGCGTCGCTCGTGCCCTACGAGCAGGGCCGGACCTACCGACCCGCGCTGCCGCGGGCCGTGCCCAAGGTCGACACGCTCGAGACCGCCGTCGTGACGGGTCCGGCGGGCGAGGAGATCCACGTCGACGAGCTCGGCCGCATCAAGGCGCGCTTTCTCTGGGACCGCTCCGGCAAGGGCGACGACACCTCGAGCACGTGGCTGCGCACGCTGCAGCTCAACATGTTCTCGTCGATGATCCTGCCGCGCGTCGGCTGGGAAGTGCCCGTGCTCTACCTCCACGGCGACCCGGACCAGCCGGTCGTGCTCGGGCGCGTCTACGGCGGGTCGGCCGCGGTCCCCTACGGGCAGCCGGGCAAGAAGGCGACCGCCACCGTGCAGTCGGCGACGAGCCCCGGCGGCGGCACCACGAACGAGGTGCGCCTCGCCGACGACGCCGGCAAGATGGAGGCCTTCATCCACGCGACCAAGGACCAGACCGTCTCGGTCGGCGGCACGCAGAAGACGAGCGTCTCGGTCGACAAGACGCGCGACATCACGAAGAGCTACGAGGTCTTCGTCAAGGGCCCGCAGTCGGTGTCGGTGAGCGCGAACCAGACCGTGGCCGTCGGCGCCGACATGAGCGTGACCGTGAAGGGCGCGCGCGAGGTCTCGGTGGGCGGCATGGAGCACGTCAAGGTGACCGGCACCCTGCTCGTCGCGGTGCAGGGCAGCTGCTCGGAGCTCGTGGGCGGCGCCTACGCGCTCGAGTGCAACCAGTCGAACACGGTGGTCCAGGGCGCCTTCACCCAGACGGTCGGCGGCGCGCTCGCGACCGTGGCGGGGCTCGGCTGCAACCGCTCCTTCGCCGCCGCGACCGCCATCGAGGTCGGCGCCGTGCGCAGCATCACAGCCGCCACGCGCTGCGTCGACTCGGTCAAGGGCACGAAGAAGATCACGAGCGGCGCCTCGAAGGACAAGGCCGGCGGCAAGATCGTCACGAAGGTCAAGGGCGCCGGCTCGGTGAAGGTGGGCGGCTCGGCCAAGGTCAAAGCGGGCGGCAAGATCGCCATCTCCGCCGCCAAGATCACGATCAAGGCGGGCGGCGGCATCGTGTGCGACGGCGGCGGCAAGCTCACCCTGAAGGGCAGCGTCAAGCCCAAGGGCAGCAAGCTGAAGCTCGACGCGAGCGACACCGAGAAGAAGAGCACCTCGAAGGTGGGCAACTGACATGGCGCCGCCGGCTCACGTGCTCTCGCTCGCCATCGACGGCGTCGACGCCACCTTGCGCGTCGTCGGCCTCGAGCTCGTCGAGCGCCTGCACGCGCCGTTCCGGGCGACGCTCACCTGCTTTGCGGTCGACGGCGCGGGGGTGCGCGCGCCCCTCGTGCTCGACGAGCTCATCGGCCAGAAGGCCGAGCTCGTCTTTTTGCACGACACGACGCCGCGCACCATCGTCGCGCTCGTCGAGGGCGCGACCGAGGCGGGGCTCGACTACGAGCTCGTGCTCGCGCCGCGCCTCGCCCTGTGCGCCGACCGCGTCGACTACCGCGTGTTCGTGGAGCAGACCCCGCTCGACGCCGTCAAGGCCGTGCTCGGCGACGCCGGCGTGTCGATCGACGACCGCGTGAGCGCGCCGCCCGCGAAGCGCCCGCAAATCGTGCAGGCCTTCGAGAGCGACCTCGCCTTCGTGACGCGCCTGTGCGCCGAGGAGGGCATCGCGCTCGTGGCCGAGACCGCCGACGGCACGGACCGCGTCGTGCTCGGCGACGGCGCGAGCCCGCCGCCGCTCCCGGGCGGGGCCGAGCTCCCCTTCGGCGCCGGGGACGTCGCGGGGCTCGCTGCCGCCCTGGAGTCCGTCTACGACGTGCAGCTCGAGCGCGCCGTCGTCACGAACAAGGTGACGCTCCGCGACTACGACTTCGAGCGGCCCCTGCTCGATCAGACGGTGACGAGCGGCTCGGGGCCGCTCGAGGCCTACGAGTACCCGGCCGGCTACCTCGATCCGGGCGTCGGCAAGACGCTCGCGGCCCGGCGCCTCGAGGAGAAGCGCCAGCCCGGACACGTGCTCCGCGCCCGGAGCTCCTGCCGGCGGCTCGCGGTCGGCTATTCGTTCAAGCTCGACGGCGCGCCGCGCGACGATCTGCTGGGCCCGTGGCTCGTCGTCGCCGTGACCCATCGCGCGAGCGACTTCACGGACGCCGGCGTCCTCGGCCCCGACGGCGGCGCCCGCCGCTTCGAGGCCGAGCTCGTCGCGGTGCCGGCCGGCGTTGCGCCGCGCCCCTCGCGACCCCGCGCGCCGACCGTCGGGGGCATCGAGCACGCGACCGTGACCGGCGCGGCCGGTAGCGAGATCCACCCCGACAAGCACGGGCGCGTGAAGGCGCTCCTGCGCTGGGACCGCCGCGGCAAGGCCGACGACGGCGCGAGCGCGT
>JADLAB010000059.1 GCA_020848455.1 Polyangiaceae bacterium | reverse complement strand
TCGTGCAGCAGCTCGACATCGACGACCGGACGGCGCGCCTCGCCGGCTCGTCCCTGGCCGTCAAGTCGAGCTTCCGACTCTTCTAGGAGGCTCGGCTCCGGCGTGACGTGGCTCCAGGCTTCGGTCTCCAGGCTTCAGGCCCAGAGGCCGGAGCGCGGATCCCCCGCGGAGTGCACGCACGTACGCGCGAATTGGCTGCGCCCGTCGCACGACGCGCGCGGTCTGAAGCCTGATCCCCGTGGCCGCGAACCTCACGCCCGAAAGGGCAAAAGTCGAGTCTGAGCGCCCCGCGCGGCCGTGCGCCGACTATGCTTCGGTCGTCCGATGCCCGTGCCGCGCATCTACGCGACCTGCGACATCGGCCCCGCGGCGCTCGATCGGCTGCGCGTGCGGGGCTGGGAGCTCGAGATCTACCCGGGCCCCGAGCCGCCGCCGCACGAGCTCGTGGTCGCGAAGGTCGCGGGCGGCGTCGACGCCCTCGTCACGACGCTCCGCGACACGGTGGACGAGGCGGTCTTCGCGGCCGGGGCCCGCGCCCGGCTGCGCGTGGTGGCGCAGATGGCCGTCGGGGTCGACAACATCGACCGCGCGGCCGCCAACCGCCACCGCATCCCCTTCGGCCACACGCCCGACGTGCTCACCGACGCGACGGCGGAGTTCGCGTTCTTCATCCTCGGCGCCGTGGCGCGCAAGACCTGGCCGAGCGAGCAATGGGTGCGCAGCGGGCAGTGGACGGGCTGGCACCCGTCGCTGCCGTTCCTCGGCGACGAGGTGAGCGGCAAGACGCTCGCCGTCATCGGCACCGGGCGCATCGGCAAGGCGCTCATCAACAAGGCGGTGGGCCTCGACCTCGACATCGTGGCGCACGATCCGAAGGGCGAGGACCGCGACTTCGCCAGCGCCATCCGCGCCGTGATGCGCGTGCGCCACGCGACCGGCCTGTGCCGCCGCGCGCAGACGCTCGCCTGGGTACCGCTCGACGAGGCCCTCGCGCGCGCCGACTTCGTGTCGCTGCACGTGCCGCTCGTCGCCGCGCGACCGGGGCGCGACTCGACCCACCACCTCCTCGACGAGCGCCGGCTCGGGCTCATGAAGCCGACCGCCTACCTCGTCAACACCGCGCGCGGCCCGGTCGTGGACGAGGTCGCGCTCGCCCGCGCGCTCCGCGAGGGGCGCATCGCCGGCGCCGCGCTCGACGTCTTCGAGACCGAGCCGCTGCCGGCGGAGAGCCCGCTCCGTGACCCGGCGCTCGCCGACCGCGTGCGCCTGTTTCACCACTTCGCGTCCGCCGGGCGCGCGACGCGCCTGTCGCCGGATCCGGACGTCGGCATGGCGGGCCGCGCCGTGCAGGTGGTGATCGACGTGCTCGCGGGCGCCTACGGGGGCGATCTCGCCCGCGTGCCGTTCATCGTGAACCGCGAGGCGTTCGAGGAGTGAGCTCAGGCTGCGTGCCGCTCGCTCCACGCGGCGCGCGCCGGCAGGCCGAGCCGCTCGAGGCCCGGCACGATGACCTCGCACACGGTGGCGTGGAAGAGCGCGCGCGCGTCCCGGCCGTTGCACAGGCCGTAGGCGGCGCCCTCCGGCGGCGGAGCCGCGTGCGGGTTCAGGTGGGCGAGCTCGTGGCGCTCGAGCGCCGCGAGCGCCACGGCGAGATACGCGCCCGTGCGCGCGCGGCCCGCCGCGTCGAGCGCGGCGACGAGCCGCGGCGCGAGCGCCCAGCCGAAGCGCGCGTGCCCGACCTCGTCGGCGTAGATGCGCGTGAGCAGGGCGCGCAGCGGCCCCGCCGGCATCTCGAGTCGCTCGGCGCCGATGAGCGCGACCGCGACCGTCTCGCTGAGGCACGAGATGCTGAGCAGGTTGCGGAGCGCCGCCTCCGCGGGCGGCGCGTCCTCGTGCTCGGGGAAGGCCGGGTCGCGACGCGGCTCGAAGCGGGCCTCGCCGCCGAGCGCCTCGACGACGGCCCCGCAGAGCACGCCGTGTCGCCGCTCCTCGTCCGCGAAGCCGCGACAGGTCGCGACGCTTTCGGGCTCGAGCCCCGCCGCACCGAGCTGCCGCGCCAGCCCCTCGAAGACGGCGGCCGACGAGTGCTCGTTCACCATGCGCCCGCGCCACGTCTCCCGCGCCGTCGCGCGCAGCTGCGGCAGCAGCGGAAGCTCGGGCGCGAGCCGTCGCGCCTCTGCCCGGAGGTCCATCACGCCACCTCCAGCCGCGCGAGGCGCAGCCGTCCGGGCGGCATCGCCGGCGGCACCGGCGGCCCCCACGGCGTGCAGGTCGTCGACGCCCATTCGATGCTGGCGCAGCAGCTCCACTTCACGTCTCCGTCGGCGTTCCAGTTCCACGGGTCGGCGACCGCCCCACCGCTGCCACCCACGCTCGCGAGCAGGGCGTCGTAGTGCGCCGCGAGCACGCCGCAGCACGCCTTCACCTCCGGCGCCACGCTCGCCGGGTCGGGCACGACACCCTCGGGGAAGGCCTCGTGGGCGAGCTCCGAGCAGCACCCGACCTCCTCGCCCGGCGTACCCCCGGGGTCGCTGCACGTCGG
>JADLAB010000058.1 GCA_020848455.1 Polyangiaceae bacterium | reverse complement strand
GGGCCGCCTCGCCGAAGGGGCTCACGCCCGTCAGCATCTCGTAGGCGACCACACCGACGGCCCAGAGGTCGAAGGCCGGCTCGACCTTGCCCGGAAAGAGCACCTGCTCGGGGCTCATGTACGCCGGCGTGCCCATCACCGCGTCCGCCATCGTGAGGATGCGCTCACCGGTGTCGGAGCGCTTGGCGATGCCGAAGTCGAGCAGCTTGACGGTGTCGTCGGGCCCGTCGAAGAGCACGTTCTCGGGCTTGATGTCGCGGTGCACGATGCCGAGCGCGTGGGCCGCCTCGAGGCCGAGCGTGACGCCCGCGACGACCCGCACGGCGGCGCGGGGCTCGAGCCGGCCGAGCCGCGCCAGGCGCCGGCGCAGGGTCTCGCCCTGGCAGAGATCCATCGTGATGTAGGGCGTGCCGTCCGCGCTCGTGCCGAAGTCGAGGATCGCGACCACGTGCGGACTGCGGATGTGCGCCGCCGCCCGCGCCTCGCGCGCGAAGCGCTCGCGGATCACCTCGTCGCGCAGGAGCTCGGGCGCGACCAGCTTGACCGCCACGTCGGCGCCGAGCCCGAGGTGTCGGGCGCGCCACACGCTGCCCATGCCGCCCCGCCCGAGCTCGCGCTCGAGGCGCAGGGTGGCGGTGAGCATCGTGCCCGGTCCGGGTTCCATCGGGTGCTCGCAGACCCCAATCGAGCGCTCGGCGCTCGGCGTTTGGCCTTCAGCCCATGAATACCGAGAGGATACGTGGCGCCATGTGGCGCGACCGTTTCACCTGAAACCTGCATCGGCCTAGAACACGATCTGGAGCTTCATCCCCGCCGTGCCCGCCTTCATCATCCGGATGCCGCGCTCGATGTCCTCGAGCGGCAGCTGCTCGGCGATGAGCCCGCCGACCTTGATCGCGCCCTTCTCGAGCAGCTTGAAGGCGCGGTCGTAGCTGCGGCGGATGGCGAAGCTGCCGATGATCTCGAGGTCGCGCCGGTAGATCTCGAAGGGCGACACCGGGATCTTGTCCCCGGGCCCGCACACGCCGAACACGAGGTAGCGGCCGCCGCTCTTCACGTGGCGGAGGTTGTCGGCCATGACCTGTGCGACCCCGGTGCAGTCGATGACGACGTCGAAGCCGTACGGGGCGATCTTGCGCAGGCGCGCCGCCTCGGACCCGTCCGCGACCACGGTCTCGGCCGCGCCGTGGGCGCGCGCGGCCTCGAGCTTCTGCTCGACCCGGTCGACCACCGTGACCGCGGCGGCGCCGTTCACGCGGCTCGCCTGCAGGTGGAGCTGGCCGATGGGGCCGGCGCCGAGCACGAGCACCTCGGAGCCGAGCTCGATGCGCGCCCGGTCCTGCCCGAACACGACGCAGGCGAGCGGCTCGGCGAAGGCGGCCTCGCTCCAGCCGACCGCGCCGAAGCGGTAGCAGTTCTTGGCCGGCACCCGCACGAGCTCCGCGAAGCCGCCGTCGCGCGTGACGCCCACGGCGTTCCAGCGCAGGCAGTGGTTCTGCCGGTTGATCATGCAGAAGTGACACGACTCGCAGGTGACCGTCGGGTCGACCATCACGCGGTCGCCGGGCACGAGCCCCTCGACCTCGCTGCCCACGCGCACCACCTCGCCGGCGAGCTCGTGGCCCGGGACGAGCGGGAAGGTCGGGAAGAAGTCGCCCTCCCAGATGTGCACGTCGGTGCCGCAGATGCCGCACGCCTTGCTGCGCACGAGGACGTCGGTCGGCCCGATCGTCGGCTCGGCGACGTCGTCGCGCACGCGGATGCTCTTGACGGCTTCGAGGACGGCTGCCTTCATCGCGGTCTACCTCCCTGGGGTGCTCCCGGCTCATAGCGCCGCGCGCCGGCGCCGTCAGCGGGGAAGCGGGGATCTTGCTAGACTGCCGCAGTGACCCTGCTCGTCGCCCGCGACATCGAGCTCCGCGACCTCGCGGACGGTGAGCCCGAGCTGTGCGACGCGACGTCCGGGCTCCGCGCCGGGGTGCGCCTCGTGCGCTTCCTCGGCGCCGGGGGCATGGCGGCCGTCTTCGAGGCGCGGCTCGAGGGTGGGCCGAGCCACGCCGAGCTCTCGCCGCGCACGCCGCAGCGGCTCGCCGTCAAGATCATGAAGCCGCACGTCGCCCGCGAGCTCGCGAAGACGACGACCGTGGTGGAGGACTTCTTCAAGCGCGAGCTCGTGGCGCTCGGCCGCGTGATGGAGCGCCCGAGCCCGACGCCGTTCGTCGTCGCCTGCTATGGCAGTGGCCTGGTCGCGATCGGCAACCGGGACGGGCGCGTGGCGCGCGTGCCGTGGCTCGCGATCGAGCTCGTGGACGGCGGCGAGGGCTCGGTGTCGCTCACGTCGCGCGTGCGCGCCGAGCAGGGCGGGCTCGAGCCGGGGCGGGCCCTCGGCATCCTCCGCGGCATCTTCGAGGGGGCGCGCGTGCTCCACGCCGAGCAGATCTTCCATCGCGACATCAAGCCCGAGAACGTGCTCGTCGTGGGCTCGACCGACCGTGAGATCCCGAAGCTCGCCGACTGCGGCATCGCGCGCGTCGAGGGGCTCGCCGGCACGGTCGGGGGGATGACGCTCGCGTACGGCGCGCCCGAGCAGCGCCTGAGCGCACCCGGCGTGCGCAACCCGCTCATCGGCGCCTGGACCGACGTGCACGCACTCGCGGCCGTGGCGTGGTTCGTGCTCGCGGGCGAGGACTGGTGCCGCGGCGAGCAGGACGGCGCGTGGATGCAGGGCGAGCGGCGCTCGCTCGGCGACGCGCGCGGCCTGCCGCTCGCGTATCGGACCGAGCCCGGCGCGCTCGACGCGCTCGATGCCGCCCTCCGGCGCGGCGCGGCACCGCGCCTGCCCGACGCCCTCTGGACCCCGGAGGCGCGCGCGGCGTGCGAGCCGCTCGCGCGGCGCTTCCTGCCGGCGATGTTCGTCGGTCCGGAGCGCTTCGGGTCGGTGGACGAGCTCGCCGCCGCGCTCCTGCCACCGCTCGAGGCCGTGGCCCAGCGCGTGCGCGCCGCCCCCGTGCGGCCGCCCTCGTCGCGTGACCGCGGGCTCGTCGTCGAGCGCGAGCGGCCCCTCTGCCTCGAGACGAGCCTGCACCTCGGGCTCGCCGACCGACCCCTCGGCCGCGCGCGCCTCGCCGCGGTCGCCGCGGATGGCCGGGTGCTCGCGCTCTTCGGCGAAAGGCTGCTCGGCATCGTCGGGGATCAGGCGCACGAGCTCCCCATCGCGGCGTCGTGGCGCGAGCTCGGCGCGCGCTCCGCGTGGCTCCTGCCGGGCATCGGCGGCGGCTTCGCGCTCGTGGGTCCGCAGCACGTGCTCACCCTGGGCAACGCCGGGGAGGCGCGCCTGCTCGAGCTGCCGTGGTACGCGCTCGCGAGCGGGCTCGGACCGGTGCGCATCGAGGCGTGCGCGAGCGACGGCGCGCGGCTCGGCTTCGCGGTGGCGCTCGCCGACGAGCAGCGCGAGTCGCGCAGCCTCTGGATCTGGAACGGCACGCGCTTTCACGTGCTCGATCTCCCGCTGCCCGCGGGTGCGCGGCCCGTCACGGCGCTCGCCGTCGCGCCGTGGGGCGTCGCAGCGCTCGGGGCGGGCGAGCGCGGTCGTCCCGAGCTCGTGCTCTTCGCGCACGACGGGCGGGCCCTTTGCGCACCGCTCGCGCTCGGGGGCGCGCGCGCGGCGTCGAACGACACGGTGCGCGGCCTCGGCGCCGTCGAGGCGGTGGCCCGCGTGGCGTGCGCTCCGACGAGGGTCGAGGTCTTCGTCGCCTTGTCGAGCGGAGTCCTCTGCGTCACGCCCGAGGGCGTCGCGGCCGAGCCCGTGGACGCACCCGAGACGGCTCCCGGCGGCGTGTCGGCGCGCGCGCCGGGCTCCGCGGCCGACGCGAGCCCCACGCTCACGCCCGTGTGGCTCGGCGTCGCACCGAGCGGTCATGCCTGGCTCCTCGGCACGCACACCGTGCACCGGCGCAGGCTCGGCGAGGGCGCGCCGCACGCGGCGCCGGGGCACTGGGCGCTCGCCCACGCGCGGCTGCCCACCGATCCGCCGCTCGTCGCGCTCGCGCCGACGCCGGACGGGGGCGCGCGCGTGCTCGACGCGGCCGGCAGCGGGCTCGAGATCGTGCCGGCGCGGGGGTGAGCCCCGCCGCCGCCGCGGTGGGCGCCGGATTCGTGCGCGGGCCCCGGCGCGGTGGCCCGTGCTGGCCTGGCGCCAAGCGCTGATGCACGATGGCGCCATGGCGGTGGATCCCTTCGGTTGGGCGGGCCAGGTCCTCGACGGGCGCTACCGCGCGATCGAGGTGGCGGGCGACGGCGGGTTCGGCGTCGTGTACCGCGGGCACCACCTGGCCCTCGACGTGCCCGTGGCGATCAAGTGCCTCAAGGTGCCGCAGTCGCTCGGCCCGGACGAGCGCGCCACCTTCGAGCAGCGCTTCCTCGAGGAGGGGCGCGTGCTGCACCGTCTCTCGCGCGCCTCGGCCGGCGTCGTGCAAGCCCTCGACGTGGGTGCCGCCACCTCGCCCGAGGGTGCGTGGACGCCGTACCTCGTGCTCGAGTGGCTCGAGGGGCGGAGCCTCGAGGACGAGCTCGCCCTGCGCTGCCGCGCGGGCCAGGCGCGCTTCGGCGTGGCGGAGGCCGTCGCGCTGCTCGGCCCGGCGGCGCGCGCGCTCGGCGAGGCCCACGCGCAGCGGATCGCCCACCGCGACATCAAGCCCGCCAACCTGTTCCTCTGCCGCGTCGGCGAGCGCCGCGTGCTCTAGGTGCTCGATTTCGGCATCGCCAAGGTGCTGCACGACACCATGAGCACGACGACCGCGCTCCGGGCCACGAGCGCCACCGGGCCGGGCGCCGCGGTGTTCACCCCGCAGTACGGCGCGCCCGAGCAGTTCGACCGCAGAAAGGGCGCGACGGGCCCGTGGACCGACGTGCACGCGCTCGCGCTCGTGCTCGTCGAGATGCTCATCGGCGCGCGCGCGCTCGAGGGCGACGACCTCGTGCAGCTCATGAGCGCGGCGCTCGACCGCGACACGCGGCCGACGCCGGGTGCCCACGGGGTCGACGTGGGCGCCGCGCTCGAGCGCGTGCTCGAGCGGGCGCTCGCCTTGCGCCCCGAGGACCGCTTCGCGAGCGCCGGCGACTTCTGGGACGCGGTGGTCGACGCCTGTCCCGAGGCCAGGCTCGAGGCGGCGGGCGAGCCCGCGAGCCTGCCCGCCGCCGTGCCGAGCGCGGCCGAGTCCGACGCGAGCACCGACACGGGTGAGTTCCTGGCGCAGCTCGAGGCGGCGGCCTCGGCGCAGTCCCGCGCGCCGAGCGAGCCGCGGATCGAGGCGGCTCCGACCATCGCGGCGGAGTCGGGCGGTGGCAGGTCGGCCCTAGGGCCGCGGCGCACGGCGCCGAGCCCCGCCTCGGCGAGCGGTGCGGCGGTCGCGGGCCCGGCGCCGTCGGAGCGGAGCGGTCGGCAGCGGCGGAGCGCGGAGCTCTGGCGCGCTGCGGCGCTCGCGCTCCTCGGCGTCGTCGTCGTCGTGCTCGTGGTGCGCCTCGCGCGCCAGGACGCGAGCCCCCGGACCACGGCCGAGTCGCTCGACGCGCGACAGCCGGGACCGTCGGCCCGAGCCCCCGCGACCGCCGACCCGCTCCCGACGGCGCCCGCCGGGAGCGGCGCGGTGGCGGCCCCGGCAGGCTCCGACGAGCCCGCGCCGAGCGCCTCGGGCTCGAGCGCGCCGAGCGCGTCGAGCGTGCCGGTCGCGACGGCCCGCCCGCCGGCGAGCGGCGCCCCGGTCGTCGCGCTCGCCTCCGCGGCGCCGCCGGCTGCGACGGCGAGCGCGGAGCTGCTCGCGCCGCCCGACTACTGCGTGGCGAGCTGCAGGGTCGACGGGCAGTGCACGGCGACCCTCATCGGCAAGGTGGTCGTGTGTCGTGCGGCCTCCGATGCCGAGTGCAAGGGCAGCTACAGCTGCGCCGTCCACGGCCAGTGCTGGGCGCGCGACGGCTACTGCCTGGCGTTGAGCGCCGACGACTGCGCCCGTAGCCTCGGCTGCCAGCAGACCGGCGAGTGCTCGCTCCGCAAGGGTAAATGCCTGCAGGAGCTCATCACCGACTGCACGAAGTACCCCGTGTGCAAGTCGGCCGGCCTCTGCACGGCGCGCGACAACGCCTGCTACGCCACGAACGACGCCATGTGCCGCGCCTCGCAGGTCTGCGCCGATCACGGCCGCTGCCGCAGCGACGGCAAGCAGTGCGTCCCGTAGCGTCGCGCGGCGCTGGTGCGAGCTACAGGCAGCAGCGGAAGCCCACCTCGCCGTTCGTGTCGTCGAGTCGGTCGAGGTGGCCGTCGGCGTCGCAGCGCAGGCCCGTCTGATCCGAGGTCACGGAGCCGCCGCGGACGCGGCACTGGCCGAGCGCGTCGCAGGAGTCCTCCCACTCGGCGGCGTTGCCGCTCATGTGGTAGAGCCCGGGCACGCCGCCCTGGCAGGCCGGCGGCAGCGCCGGTGGTGTGGGCTCCGGGTCGAGTGGAGCGCTGTCGTTGCACATACCCGCGCCGTACACGTCGCCATAGGGGTAGTCGTTGGTGCCCTGTGCGGTGCACGCGTTGAACCACTCGCTCATGGCCGGGTCGGCGTAGGCGCCGAAGGCGTTGGTGCCGCCGCCGACCTTGCCGCACAGGTGCCGACCGGCGTAGGCGCAGTAGGTGAAGGCGTCGCACCAGTCCATGCGGACAACCGGGAACTTGCCGGTTCCGGCCGGAGGAGGCCACGTGCCCGAGGGGACGAACACCGTGTTCGCCGTGCAGGCCGCCGGCAGGTTCGGCAGCTGCGGGTTCGCGTTCACGAAGACGACGTACTCGTCGTTCGTGACCTCGTAGGCGTCGATGCAGTAGGACCCTCCTCCCGCGATCGCGGCGATGACCATCCCCGTCGGGCAGGCGCAGAGCTTCGTCTGGCTGTTGCAGATGCCGGTCGCGCAGTCCGCGTTGGCCGCGCACTTCTGTCCGGCGGGACACTTGCCGCTGCAGCTTCCGCCGCAATCGATGTCCGTCTCGAGGCCGTTCTTGAGGCCGTCGTTGCAGGCAGGGGGCAGGCAGATGGTCGCGAGGCACACGCCGGAGTCGCAGTCCGCGGGCACCGCACACGTCATGCCGGGCGTGCACGCCACACACAGCGGCCCGCCGCAGTCGAGGTCGGTCTCGTCCCCGTTGGCGACGCCGTCGAGGCACGTCGGCGGCAGGCACACGTCGTTCACGCAGCTCTGCGACTGGCAGTCCACGCCGTCGAGGCACGCGTCGAGGTCCGGGCAAGGCAGGCACGCCGGGTTGTTGCCGCTCGGGGCGTCGCCGCCGCCGCAGTCGACGTCGGTCTCGTCGCCGTCCTTCACGCCGTTGCTGCAGGTGGCGACGGCGCAGGTGCCCGCGTCGCAGCGCTGCGACACGCAGTCCGCGTTGCCGACGCACACCTTGCCGTCCGCGCAGGCCGCGCAGTCCCCGCCGCCGCAGTCGACGTCGGTCTCGGAGCCGTCCTTCACCACGTTCTGGCAGCCCGGCGCGACGCCCCCGCCACCGCCCGACCCGCCGACCGCCGTTCCACCGGTACCCCCGCCACCGCCCGACCCGCTCGAGGAGGTCGTCGTGGTCGACGAGGTCGTCGTCTGCGTGAAGGGTGCAGGCTTGTCTTCCTTGCCACAAGAGGCCGCGGCGACGAGCCCGAGGGAGAGGCAGAGTCCGAGCGATGGCAAGGTTCGTGGCGTCATCGAAGACCTCATCTGTGAGTGGCGAAGAAGCCCATCGTACAGCACCGAGCGACCGCACTCCATGCTCCTCGGAAGGCCATGGGCAGGCCCTTCGACGGCGCGTGCGCCGCTGCGGCGCCCGTGGTGGCATGGCGCCAGGATGTCGACACGGGGCGCGCGCCAGTTGCGCGGCTCGATGCAGGCTCGTGCGGCGACAACGTTCCGTCAGGGCATCCGCGGACCGTCGTGCCCACACGCCTCCGGCACGCCGCGCGCGCACGCCTGCGCGAGGCTGGTGCGCGCCTCGGCGGGCACGGCGGCCGGGCTCGCGCGCACGAGCTCGCCGAGGGCGCGGCACGCCTCGGCGTGGTCCTCGCGGCAGGCGCGGGCGAAGAGCGCGGCCGCACGGGCCGGCGCGGTGCGACGCGCGCGGTCTCCGAGGACGACGCAGGCGCGCCCCTCGCCGAGCTCGCACGCGCGCAGGAGCAGCTCGTCGCGGCTCGCGGTCGGGCCCGGGCGCGGCGGGCCGGGCGCGGCGTCGGGAAGCGCGGCGGCCTCGTAGCAGGCGGCGCCGAGGCCCTCGGCGCAGGCGGCGTCGTAGAGCGCGCGGGCGCGGGCCGGATCGCCCGGCCGGACGGCCTGACCGAGGGCGAGGCAGCCGCGCAGATCGCGCTCGATCTCCGCCGAGCCGGCCAGCACCTCGTTGGTGCGGTGGAAGGCGCGCACGTCGGGGCAGGCGCGCTCGAGGGTTGCGATGGCGGCGCGCCGGTCGCGCCGCACGGCGCTCGTTCCGACGAGCTGCATGCGGCCGAGGGCCGTGCACCCGGCGGCGTCGTGGGCCGCGCAGGCGCGCTCGGCGAAGCGGCCGGCGCGCGCCTCGTCCCGCGCCACGAGCCGGCCCTCCCAGTAGAGGTTCGCGAGCGTGCGGCAGCTCGGCGCGTGGTCGTGCTCGCAGGCGAGCCCGAGATCGGCCTCGAAGCGCCGCGGGGCCACGAGCCCGTCGCGCTGCAAGCGCAACAGCTTGTCGATGGCGCGCTCCTCGCCGCCGCGCAGGGCCTGCTCGTAGCGCTCCACCGCCACGAGCGGAGCCCGCGCGACGCCGTCGCCGGCCTCGTGGAGCTCGCCGAGGCGATTGCACGCCTGGGGCTGCCCGCCGTCGCACGCGACGCCGTAGAGGTGCGCCGCCGCGCCGACGTCGCGGGTCGGGCCGGGTGCGTCGAGCGCCTGGGCTCGGCGGTAGCAGCCCTCGACCTCGCCCGCGGTGCAGGCCTGGGTGTAGAGCGCCTGCGCGCGCTCGGGCGAGGCCTCGGGCGCGCGCCCCGCCTCGTGCGCGCGGCCGAGCTCGGTGCAGCTCGGACCGTAGCCGCCGTCGCAGGCGCGCAGCATGAGGGCGTGACCGGCCGCCTCGTCGGTCTTCACGCCGACGCCGTGAAGGTAGTGCCAGGCGAGCTCGGCGCAGCCCTTCTGCACGCCGAGCGCGCAGGCACGCTCGTTCCAGGCGAAGGCGGCGGCGGCGTCGGCGCGGGTGCCGATGCCCTCGAGGTGGCACACGGCGAGGTTGGCGCAGCCGATGCCGATGCCCGAGGTACAGCTCGCCTCGAACAGCCGGAGGCCGCGCTTCTCGTCGAGCGGCACGCCGCGCCCCGTCACGTAGAGGTAGCCGAGGACCGCGCAGCCGAGCATGTCGCCGGCATCGCAGCCGCGCTCGGAGAGGCTCGCGGCGACGACGAGGTTCGGCGCCGCGCCGATCCCCTCGGCCGTGGCCCAGGCGAGCAGGCTGCACGCCTTGGCGCGGTCGGCCGTGCAGGGGGTGGGGCACGCCGCGACGGCGCCCGTCGCGTCGGGCGCCTGGCACGTCTGCTGGAGCAGCTCCGCGGCCGCCGCCCGGGTGGCGGGCTCGGGGCTGCGCAGGCGCCGCTCGCCGAGCGCGGCACAGGCGCGGAGCACGCCGGCCGCGCACGCGCGGTCGTCGAGCAGCTCGGCGAGCGCCTGGCCCGCGCCGGCCGCCACGGCTCCGAGCGCCGGGCCGGTGGCGGGCGCCGGGCGGGGGGCGAGCTCCGGCTGGGCGGGGGGGCGCGCGCGCAGCGTCCGGGCGAGGTCGACACAACCCTCGAGATCGCCCTGTACGCAGGCCCGGGCGAAGAGGTCGCGCGCCGCGTCGAGATCGCGCGTCCGCTCGGCGCCTGGGGCCGCGCCGGCCGGGCCGGCGACCGGGGGCACCCCCTCGAGCAGCAGGCCGAGCTGGCGGCACGCGGCGGCATCCTCGGCCTGGCAGGCCTCCTCGAAGAGCTGCCGTGCCCGGGCCGGATCGCGCGCCACGCCTGCCGTGCCCGTGAGGTAGCTCGTGCCGAGCGCGCCGCACGAGGTGGCGAGGCCGAGCTCGCAGGCGCGTGCGAGGAGCTCCTCGCGCCCGAGCGCGAGGCTGTCGGGCAGGGCACCCGGCCGGGCCGGCTCCGGCGCGTCCCTCGGAGGCACGGTCGCCGGCGTCGCCGGCGCGCCGGGCGCGACGCTCGGTGCGTCACCGGCGAGCGCGTGGCACGCGACCGCGCGCCGCTCGTTGCAGCGCTCGGCGAGCCTTGCGCGCGCCGCGGGCCCGAGCGTCGCGAGCGCCCGGCAGGCCGCGAGCCCGGCCGGGCTGCACGCCGTGTCGAGCAGCTCGATCGCCTGCGCGTCGTCGGGCACCCCGAGCCGCCCGCTCGTCAGGACGTCCGCGGCCCGCACGCAGCCGGCGACCACGCCGCCGCGGCAGGCGGTGACGTAGAGGTCGCGCGCCCGCTCGGGCGCGCGCTCGAGCTCGGTCTGCGCGACGACGAGGCACGCCGGGGCGTGGCCCGCATCGCAGGCGGCGCCGGCCGCCGCGCGCGCGCGCTCGAGGGTGCGCTCGGCGAGCTCGAGGGTCGCGTTCGCGGGCCCGGTGGCGCCCTGCGAGAGCGGCTGCGCGGTGGCGGCGTTGCCTACGCTCCCGGCGACCCCGTGCGCGCCGGGCCCGGCGGCGCGTGCGGCGGCCTGCAGCAGGCGGAGCTCCGCCTCGTCGGACAGGCCGCGCGCCCCGAGCTCGATGGCGCGCTCGACGAGCACGCGCCCGAGCGCGGTGCAGCCCGGCCCGTCGCCGAGGTCGCACGCGAGCTCGAAGCTCGTGACGGCGCGCGCCTGGAGTCCGTCCGCGAGCAGGATCTCCCCGAGCACCGTGCAGCCGTGGCTCTCGCCGTGGTCGCAGCTCTGGCGGGCGAGGGCGGAGGCGCGAGCGACGTCCGGCAGGGCGCCGAGACCGCGCCACAGGAGCCACGCGAGGTGGCTGCACGCCGGCAGGTAGCCGCCGTCGCAGCTCGGTGCGTAGGTGGCGAAGGCCCTCACGTAGTCGCGTGGCAGGTTCTGGCCCTCCTCGTACATGATCCCGAGCGCCACGCAGCTGCCGGCGTCGCCCCGCGTGCACGCCTCCGCGCAGGTCCACTCCTCGCCCGCGGCGAACTGCGGTGCCCCGAGGCCCGCGCGCCCGTGCGCGAGCCCGCACGCGGACGCGGGCGGCGGCGCGGGCGGCGGCGCGGGCGCAGGCTCGACGCTTCGCACGCCGCACGCCGCGAGCAGCACGAGCAGGTGGAGGACGGCGGACCGCATGGGAGGTTGTCAGTCCTGATAGCTGATAACTCACTGGCCGTCGCACGGGCGTGCGCGCTCGAGCTCGCGGGGTGGGAGATCGAGCGCCTGGACGAGGGTGCAGGCCGACTCCACGGGCTCGTAGGTGAGGGGCGTGCCGCTCGCCGCGAGCATGAGCAGGCCGCGCGCGGGCTCGGCGCGAACCGGCGGACGGCAGGCGCGCTCGAACAGGGCACGGGCGCGCACGCGGTCGGCGGTCGCCGTCGTGAGCTTCGCAGGAGCGGCCCCGCCCCCGCCACAGAGGACCGTCACGCCGAGGTTCTTGCACGCGCGCGGCACGCCCGCCTCGCAGGCCTTCTGGTACCGAGCCGGCGCGAGCGCGCGGTCGGCCGGCGCGGGGCTCTCGGCGAGCAGCACGCCGAGGCTGTTGCAGGCGGCGTGGTTCGGCACGTCGGCGTCGCAGGTGCGCTCGAGATCGGCGCGCAGGCGCACGAGCGACAGCCACCCGTCCGACTGCAGCTGGTAGAGGCGGCGGGCGGCCCGCTCGTCGCCGAGCGCCGCCGCCTGCTCGTACGCCTCGCTGGCGGCCGCGGGATCGGCCGGGCCCCCGAGCCCCGCGAGCAGCATGCGGCCGCGCTCGCGGCACGCGGCGCCGAAGCCCGCGCGGCAGGTGTCGGCGAACAGGCTGGCGGCGCCCGGGAAATCGCCGCTCCGCTCGCGCGCCAGGGCGAGGAGCGTGCAGCCCTCGGGTGCGCCGCCGTCGCAGGCGCGCTCGTAGAGCCGCCCGGCGCGGCCGGCGTCGCCGGGCATGCCGCGACCCTCGGCGGCCATGCGCCCGAGCGCCGCGCAGGCCGAGGCGTGCCCCGCCCCGCAGGCGCGCAGCAACGGTTCGGCGGCCCCGCGCTCGTCGACGGGGCCGAGCAGGCCCTCCAGCCGGAACATCCCGAGGTAGGCGCAGCCGTCGCGCTCGCCGCCGCCGCAGGCGGTCGCGAAGAGCGCGCGCACCGTGGCCGGATCCCCGGCCTCGGGGTGCTCGGCGCGGAGCAGGCCGAGGTCGGTGCAGGCCTCGAGGTCGCGGGCATCGCAGTGGCCCGCGAGTGCCGCAGCGGCGGTCGCGAGCTGTCCGGGGACGTTCGCGAGGTTCATGCAGCCGAGGTTGGCGCCTCCGTCGCAGGCCTTCTGCAGCATCGCGGCGCTCGCGGCCCGCTCCTCGGCCGACGGCTGGCCGAGCGAGCGCAGGTAGCCGGCGTTGTTGCAGGCGGTCGGGTGCCCGCCGTCGCAGGCGCGGGTGTAGAGCGCGAGAGCCCGGGCCGGGTCGCGGCTGCCGAGCCGGCCGAAGTAGTGGAGGTTGCCGAGCCCGAGGCAGCTCGCCGCGAGGCCGTGGTCGCAGCCGTCCTCGAAGAGGCGCGCCGCGAGCTCGAAGTCGGTGAAGGGGCCGCGCTCCTCGTAGTGCAGGCTCGCGACGAACGCGCAGCCGTCGGCGGCCCCACCCATGCAGGCGCGGCGCCCGAGCTCGGCGGCGCGCGCATAGGCGCCGCTCGTGCCCTCGCGCTCGGTGGCGGCGGCGCCGGTCGCGCGACCGCGCTCGTCGAGCGCGAGGGCCTCGAGTGCGCAGCCGCGGGCGTCGCCGAGCTCGCAGCCGCGGTCGAAGCGCGGCACGGCCTCCGCGAGGTCGCCGTGGTTCAGGTGCCAGGCGCCGAGGCTGGTGCAGGCGCGCGCGTAGCCGGCCTCGCAGACGGCGAGCAGGCGCGCGAGCGCAGCGGCGTCGGGCCCGGACGCGAGCGCGTGGGTCGCGCCGATCCAGCAGTCGTGCCACCCGCCCGCGGCGCAGCCCCGCTCGTAGAGCGCGACGCTCCCGGCCTCGTCGCGCCGCAGGAGCTCGCAGCTCTCGGCGTCACCGCCGTCGCAGGCGCGCTTCAAGAGCGGCAGCGCGCGCTCGACGCGCGCGCAGCCAGCGGCTTCCCCCGCGCGACAGGTTCCCACCGTCGCGGGCAGGATGCCGCGCGCCTCGGCGCTGCCGGCGGCGCCGAGGTCGAAGACGGCGACGAGCCGGCAGGCGCGGAGGTAGCCGAGGTCGCACAGCTGCCGGCCGAGCGCGGCGCCCGCCTCGCGGTTCTGGCGCGGCCCCGGGGCGAGCTCGAGCGCGGCGAGGTCCGAGCACCCGACCCCGAGGGTGCAGGCTCCCTCGAGCAGCGCCGCGGCGCGCGCGTCGTCCTGCTCGACGCCGACGCCCCGCACGTACAGGGCACCGAGCGCGGCGCAGGCGAAGGGGTCGGCGCGCTCGCACCAGCGCGCGGCGAGCGCGGCGGCCCTGCCGGGGTCGCGCGGCACGACGAAGCCCTCGGCGTGCCAGGCGGCGAGCGTGACGCAGGCGCTCGGCTCGTCCGCGGCGCAGGTGGCCTCGAGCACGCTCTCGGCGCGGCGCCGGTCGACGAGCGCGCCGTGGCCCGTGGCGACGGCGGTCGCGAGCGGGGTGCAGGCGGGCAGATACCCCGCGCTGCAGAGAACGCCGAAGGTGCGCGCCGCTTCGAGGTGGCGTGGCGGATCCTCGACCGTCTGCATGAGCGCCCGCGCGAGGCACGCGGGCGCCTCCCCGCGGTCGCAGGCGCGGGCGCACACCTCGCGCTCGGCCGCGCGAAACGCGGCGCGGTCGGCCACGCGGTCGCGCGCGGCCGTGATGCTGCACACGGGCGGTGGCGGTGCCGGCGTCTCGGGCTCGGGTCGCGGCTCGCAGCTCGACGAGGCGACGAGCACACCCGCGCCGAGGAGCGCGCCGAGGAGCGCGCCGCGGAGTGTGGCGGCGAGCTTGCGCAGGCGAGCTCCAGGCTGGGAAACGGCGCGTTTCACGGGCCCGGCGACGATGCTCCGGCGCGAGGCCGACCGCAACGGCCGTCGGCGCCTGCTCATTCCCTGCGCATCCCCGACTTTCGCACCTGCTGCTCGAGGTCGCTGAAGCGCTGCGCGAGCGCCCGCACGAGGGCGCCGGTCCACCCGTCGATGCCGAGCCCCTCGGCGAGGGTCTGCTTGTCGAGCACCTGGAGCGTGACCTCGCCGACGGCCTGCACGCTCGCGGCGCGGGGCTCGTAGAGCACGAGCGCCATCTCGCCGAACACGTCGCCGACCGTCATGGTGGCGAGGGTCTCCTCTCGGCCGCCTACCGAGCGATAGGCCCGGCAGGTGCCGGCCGTGATCATGTACGCCGCGTCGCCGGGCTCGCCTTCGCGGATCACGACCTCGCCGGGCACGCAGGTGCGCGTGGGCAGATGCAGGCCGCCGCGCAGGAAGCGGCCCACGTCCTCGCGCAGCTCCGCGACCGACGCGTAGCGGTCCTCCTTCCGCGGTGCGAGCGCGCGCGTCACGATCTCGCGGATCCGGCGAGCCATGGGCAGCGCGCCGAGCGCCTCGTCGATCGGCACCGTCGCCCCGGCGCGCGCCCGCAGGAGGATCTGCCGGGCGTCGCGGAGCGCGCCGTAGGGGAGCCGGCCGCTCACGATCTGGTAGAGGATGGCGCCGAGCGCGAACACGTCGCTCTGCTCGTCCATCTCGCCGGGGATGCCGCGCGCCTGCTCGGGGGACATGTACGGCGGCGTGCCCACCGGCCCCTCGGCCTCCATCTGCGCGCCCTGTCCCGAGGCCGGGCGCACGCGCGTCAACCGCGCCAGGCCCCAGTCCATCACGTAGACCTGGCCGAAGCCTGCCACCATGACGTTGTCGGGCTTCAGGTCGCGGTGCACGACGCCCCGGTCGTGCGCGTACGCGACGGCGTCGCACACCTTGAGGAAGATCTCGAGCCCGTCGTGGAGCCGCTCGCTCGTGCCGGGGCGCCGCGCGGGCGCGCGCAGCCACGCACCGAGGCTCACCCCCTCGACGAGCTTCATCGTGAAGTACGGCACGCCCTCGGGGCTCAGGGCGAGCGAGTGGACGGGCACGATGTTGGGGTGCTCGAGCTGGCCCGTGATCTGCGCCTCCGCGATGAAGCCGTCGCGGTAGAAGGGCTCCTCCGCGAGCTCGCGGCGCAGGCGCTTCAGCGCGACGCGGCGCAGGAGGTAGCGGTCGAAGGCCGGGTGGATGCGCCCCGCCACGCCGCGCCCGAGCTCGGGGAAGAGGCGCAGCCCCGCGGGGGTCGGGATGAGCTCGGCCGCGAGCTCGGCCGCCGGGATCTCGTTCTCGCCCTCGACCGGGATGGCCTCGATGACCTCCACCGGGTCGGCGCGTGGGCGCTCGGACGCGGGCGCCATGGTCAGCTCCCGTGGCGGTCCACGAGCGCCTGCTGGGTGGCGGCGTCGAGCGCGCCGGTGGGCTCGAGCCCGGCGTCGGCCTGGAAGCCCTGGAGCGCTCGCTGGAACACCGCGTCGTCGTGGGCGCGGTGCGCGTCGCGACCTCTGCCCGCGACGACCGCCGCTCCGTAGCCGAGGTTCTCGAGCCGCATGCGCGCCCCGCTCGGCTCGGAGACCGGATCGAGGTGCCCGAGCGCGAGGACGAGCGAGGCCTGGCGCTCGGGTAGCTCGATCACGACCTCGCCTACATGGGCCGGCACCTTGAAGCGGATCCGCCCGTCGCCGTCGCTCCGCCGCTCGGCGTCGTCGAAGAGGCCGCGCACGCGGTACGGCTCGTCCGGCAGCGGCGCGCCCCCGCGCTCGAGCACGAGCGAGACCGGAATCGAAGGGACGTGCGCCGTGTAGCGGTTCTCGCGCTTGGCGTCGAAGGGGATGCCCTCGCTCGGCGGGTCGGGGAGCCACAGGACGTCGCCCGCAGAGAGCAGCGACCCGTCGCCGCGGCGCGCGCGGAGCTCCGCGTTCTTCGCGTGGTCCCACAGCTCCTTCGGCTCCACGCCGTGCGCGAACGCCACCTTGTCGAGGTAGTCGCCTTGCTTGACCACGTAGGGCTTCATGGCTGTCACTTCTTCCGTGGGCTCGAGACGTCGGGGAACAGGACCGTGCCGGACTCTTCGAGGCGGAGCTCGGCGCGTCCATCGGCGTCGAGCACGCCGCTCCGCTCGGAGCCGTCGGGCAGCACGAGCACGTAGCGTCGCCCGGGGATGGGCTTGCCGTCCTCGTCCTCGAGCGCGATGACCGTGGGCGGGAGCGGCTCGATCGGGGGCAGCTCGTCCTTCGGATCCGGCGCGCAGGCGAGCTTGACCGAGTCGGCGTCGAGGCGCGCGACCTTGGCGAGCCCGAGCTCGGCGGCCTCGCTGCGGAGCCGGATCCTCTTGCCGTGGACCGAGGCCTGCTCCTTGGCGAACACCGCCACGGCGTCCTCGGCCGAGACCTCCACGCGCTCGGCCGACAGCAGGAGGCGCGCCGCGCGGAGCTCGATGCCCTCGGGCGTCACGTGCACCTCGCTCGCGCCGACGCGCAGCACGATGCCGCGCTCGCTCGTCACCTCGGTCGGGCCCACGCTCGAGAGCGCCGTGCCGCCCTCCACGTGCAGGGTCGCGCTGCGCCGCGCGTCGTTTCGCCCCACCACCGCGACGAGGTGCCCGTCGATGCGCAAGGTGGCGTCCTCGCGCACGGCGCAGGTCGCGCTCCCGCCGACCTCGTGGCGTGCGGCCCCCTCGACGCGGCTCGTGACGGCGCCGCTCACGCGGCTCTCGGCGTTGCCGGTCACGGACGTGCGCGCCGCGCCGAGCACGTGCTCCTCGCGGTCGCCCGACACCATCGCGCGGCTCGCCCCGGCGACGGTGAGGTCGAGCGTGCCCGCGACCTCCGCGTGGAGGTCGCCGCCGATGGCGAGCTCGGCGTGGCGCGCGACGCGCAGGGTGTGGTCGCGCCGCACCGCGACGTCGAGGTTGCGCTCGGCGTGGAGGTAGATCTGCTCCTCGCCCATGCGGTCCTCGAAGGACAGCTCGTTGTGGCCGTCCCCGGGCACCGACTGGGTGCGGAAGCCCGAGCGGCTCTTGTCCGCCGGCAGCGGGAAGGGTGGGGCGTGCGTGCCGTTGTAGACGGTGCCCGTCACGATCGGTCGGTCCGCGTCGCCGGCGAGGAACCCGACGAGCACCTCCATGCCGACGCGCGGCACGAACTGCGCGCCGAAGTGCGCGCCCGCCCAGCCCTGCCCGACGCGCAGCCAGGCGCTCGAGCGCTCGTCGCGCTCGGGCGCGAGGTCCCAGTGGAACTTCACCTTCACGCGCCCCTGCTCGTCGGTCCAGATCGCCTCGCCGGGTGGCCCCGTCACGGTGGCGGTCTCGAGGCCGTGGCGCCGGCCGCGCGGCCGCGGCGGGGGGCAGGCGAGCGTCGTCGCGGGCACGCACTCGAAGCGGTTCTGGTAGGTCGCGCGGCTCGCGGCGTCGGTCGCGTGCTCGGGCACGTGACCCTCGTGGCGCAGGCGCGTCACGACCCAGCGCTGGTTCACCGTGTCGAGCGGGTGACCCTCGAGCTGGAAGGTGCGGCCCGGGGCGAGCCGGCGCGCGCGCGAGCTGCCCGTCGCGACCAGCGTGTCGACCCGCGCTGCCGCGAGCGCGCGGGCGGCGTCCTCGGGGCGGAGCTCGACGCCCTCGAGCTCGGCCTGCTGCGCGTGCGTGTACTGCGTGAGGAGCTCGCGTGCGGGCACGCTGGCACCGAGCGCCGGCAGCTCCTCGGGCGCGCGCACCTGGGCACGGAGCGGCGAGGTCGGTTTGCGCGGGTCGTAGTCGCCCGAGAGCGCGCGCGCCGGTCGCACGCGGCGCTCGAGGCGGAAGTCGGCCGCGTCCGAGCCGTGGGCGTCGCGGACGCGCGCTGCCCAGGCCAGCCGGTCGGGCTCGGCGATGGCCTCGTAGAAGTACGGGGCATCGAGGAGCACGAGCACCTCGCTCGCCTGCGCGCCGCCCTCGGCCGGCGGGTGCTCGAAGGTGAAGGCGACGCCCTCGCTCGCGCAGAGGCGTGCGAGAAAGTCGTAGTCGCTCTCGTCGTGCTGGGTCGTGTAGGGGCGCACCGGGTGCTCGCCGAGCAGCTGGAAGCGGTGCTCGAGCTGCCACTCGCGGCACAGCTCGCCCACGATGTCGCGCACGGTCTTGTCCTGGAAGATGCGGCTCCCGCGCCGTAGGCGCAGGAGCGCGAGCCGCGGCTCGAGCCACAGCCGCACGGCGGCGCGCTCGTGGTCGATGGGCCCGTCGAGCGACAGCGCCGTCACCACGCCGTGAAGGACGCGCCCCGCGTCGCCCTCGGCGTGCAGGGACAGCGTCGCGGGCGAGCCCACGCACGCCGGCTCGAGCGCGCCGAGCGCCGCCCAGTCGAGCGCGTGGCTCGCGGTGAGCTCGAAGCGGTAGGTCTCGTTCATGGCCTCCTCGCCGGCGAGCGCGACCACGGTGAGCGCGGCGTCGCGGTGGCGGTCGACGGAGAGATCGAAGAGGCCGGTCGGGGTGCGCGCGGTGCTCACGGGCTACCTCCGCCGCCGGGCGTCGCCGGTGCCGTCGCCGGGTCGCCACCAGGCGCCGCCGGGCCGCCACCGCGCGCGGGCCCGCGGCTGCCGCGGCGCACGGGCTCCTGCCACAGAGGCCGGACCCGCGCGAGCTCCGCGTCGGCGACCGGGGCGGCGGTCGCCTTGTCTTCGCGCGACGGGAAGAAGGGCTGGAGCGCGAGCGGCGTCTGCGCGGTGGGATCCGTGTCCACGACCTCGGACCCGAGCGCGTCCTCGTAGGGCTTGAAGGGGTCGTCCGCGTCGGGGTCCGTGGGGTCCCACTTGAAGGGCTTCTTCAGGGCCGCGTAGAGCTTGCTCGCCTTCAGCATGCCGTTGCGCGCGTCGTCGAGCCAGCCGCGGGCGACGCCGAGGTTCTCGCCGACCTTGTCGACGAGCGGGCCGGCCTCCTTGCCGAGCCACGCGCTCACGGGGTCGAACAAGAGCGCGGCGAGCCGGTCCCACAGCGGGAAGAACACGTTCTGGAAGAGCAGCGCGTGCGCGGCCGGGAGCTCGGCGAGGTAGGCCTCCATCGTGTGCCCCTTGGCGGCCGCGCGGCGCGCGCCGTTCAGCCGCTCGGCGAGCCCGCGCATCGCGAACGGGATGGCGGGCTCGATGCAGGGCACGACCTCGCGGGCGAGCAGCTCCTTCAGGCGTGCGACCAGGCCCGCGAGCGGATTGACCGGGATGCCCTGGATGTTGAAGCTGAGCCCGTTGCCGAGGGTGCTCGCGAGCCCGGCCGAGCCGATGATGCCGTCGATGAGCTTCGAGACGAGGTGCAGGCGCGCCGACGCGACGAGATCGTGGTGGTAGATGGGCTTCTGCCCGGCCGGGCCGAGCAGCCGCGCGTAGATCTCGCGCAGGAAATCGGCCAGGAACGTCGCCATGTAGGTCACGAAGTCCTTGAGCTCGACGGGCATCCCCTTGCCGAAGAACGCGACGAAGGACGCGGCGACGATCTTGGCGAGCGCCTGCGTCTGCGAGCCGAGCCAGCCCGACGGGGTGGCCGCCTGGAAGGCCTGATCGAGGAAGGGGCTGCCCGGCGCGAGCGCCACCGGGAGCGAGAGGAAGTCGATGACCTCGCGGGCCGCCGCGTCGGCCTCACCGAGCGGCCCGTCGAGCTCCGAGATGCCCGTCTCGTCGACGAGCGGACCGATGCCGGGCGCGGTGTCGTTCGGGCGCCACCACGGCGGGTAGACGGGCGCGCGGTGCTTGCGCAGGGCGTCGAGCGTCACGGCGCCGCAGGCGGCCTCGATGGCAGGCGCCATCGAGAGCTGGCACTGCATGAGCATGCGCAGGAAGAGCTCGTCGGCGATGAAGGGCCACTTCTGGAGCATCGCGATGACGAAGCCGATCTCGGGCGGCATCGCCGACATGCCCGGCAGGCCCGCGAGCAGCCCGGGGCCCGCGGCCGCGGCGGCGCGTGGCACGTTGGCGAGGGCGAGCTTGTCGACGAGGTACTTGCGGTAGCTCGAGCGCACGACGTGCAGGGTGCGGCCGGCGTCGTGGAGGGCGGCGTAGCGGAGCTCCTTCTGATCGAGCTTCTGCGCCGTGGCGGCGACCTGCGTGAGGAAGACGTCGAGGTCCTCGGGGGCGGGGCGCGCCGCCGCGGACCCCGGTCCGCCCGCGAGATCTCCGAGCAGGCCGAGGAGCGAGCCGATGCCGAAGCCGGCCGCGCCGGCCGCCGGGACGCCGCGCTGCTTCAGGCTGTCGTCGAGCGCCCGGCGGAACGAGCGCACGAGGCCGCCGAGCAGCATCACCTCGCGCTCGAGCGCGGCGCGGTACATGAGGCCGTGCGCGCGGCTCTCCGTGTCGAGCGCCTTCGGATCGAGGTCCGAGAGCTCGCCCGCGTGGTGGAAGAGCCCGCGCTTGTCGCGGTGCACGCGGCTCATGTGGACGAGCTCGACCGTGTCGTCGAGCGCGAGGCGGTTGCCGCCCGGCCCGGGAGCGACGGGCACGGGCGTCGCACCGGCGCCCGCCTGGGTGAGGTCCTCGCCGTTGACGAGCTTGCCGAACACGATCTTCGGCGGCTTGCGCTCGGCGCCGTCGAGCACCTCGTGCATCGGCGCGCCGAAGTCCTTCTCGAAGTCGTCCAGGAAATCGACCATGCGCATCTCCGTGAGGCGTGGCGTGGCGTCGCGGCGGCCGGTCAGCCGACCAGCACCTTGGCGTGACCGACGATGAGCCCGTTCGGGGCGTCCGTCGGATCGTTGCAGGTCTTCACCGTGTCGCCGATGCGCGCGGCCGCGCGGTCGGCGAAGAACACCTTGCTGCTCGCGGTGTCGACGGTGCCCGTGTCGGACGGCGCCTTCTGGAAGGTGCCCCCCGGCGCGACGTGCGGCGGCTGGTTCTTCGCCTTGCTGCCCTTTGCCGCGGCGGGCTCGCCCTCGACGAGCACGGCGTCGACGAGGTCGTCGTCGAGCTTGCCGCTGAAGGGCAGGGGCATCGGCGTCGGAACCGGCCCGGCCGGCGACGGCACGAGCACGATGTGCGTGTCGATGGCGACCACACGGTCGCCCTTCTTGGCTGCGGGTTGG